>CALWZU010000099.1 GCA_944386095.1 uncultured Clostridia bacterium
GGACCGCTTTTTTCATAACGCCGCTTTTGCTTTTATGCGGATTTTTGCATTATTATACGAAGGGACTTGGGATCCATGAGGATAAGATCAGCATAGCCCAGGGGCTTTTTCAAAAAACCACGATCACCATCGATTATCATAAGCTGCAAAATCTCAGGCGGAAAAGCGGGCCGGTTTCCAAGGCCCTGGGCCTGGAAAAGGGACAGGTGATCATTTTATCCGATCGGAATCACAGAAAGAATTTTATCGGCTATTATCCCAGGGAACGGTTTTGGAGGATCTGGGAGAAAATGCTGGGGTAAAAAAATCCCCGAAGCAAACTGCTTCGGGGCAAAAACCTGCGAGAGGGGCTTTAGGCGACGCCTGAGGGAGCCGGACCCGTATGTTTTAAAATACGCCTTGGGAAAGGGGCGCTTACAGGGCGCAGACGTTAACGGCTCTGAATTTTCCGCTGTTTCTGGGGTCGGGCTCTGTTTCGAAGCTGACCTTTTGCCCTTCGTTGAGGGTTTTGTAGCCGTCTGCTACGATGGAGGAGAAATGAACGAAAACATCGTCTCCGCCGTTGTCGTTGGAAATGAATCCAAATCCTTTTTCCGCGTTAAACCATTTTACTGTACCTGTGTTCATCTGGGTACCTCCTACTAAAATTTGTATCTTCAGAACAGACCGTTTCCCCCTTAAGAAAAAACTCACATGTTTTTGTAAACCATCTTAAAGGACAATGACTTACAAAAACATGTGAGTACAAATCCGCTCATGTAGTATACAAGGGCATTGTAACATGGAATGCTGAAAAAGTAAAGATTTTCCGGCTCTTTTTTTGTCGACCGTCAAAATTCTTTTTCGACAAAAATCCTCAGGCAGGCCTGTTAAAAAGGGAGCAAAAAACGATCCTCCATGAAAAAGGGTTTTGTCTTAGGGGTCAGGATTGGCAAGGACATTTGGGAATGATAAAATAAAAGAAAATCATGAGAGGCTGAAACGGCTTTTCGCATGGGTGGCGGAACGGGAAAAGGCTCCGGCGTCAGGGAAAAGAGGTGGCTATGAACAGAAAACCAGAAAAAAAACGATACGCCCAGTTTATGCAGGCTTTAGGGAAAAGACAGATCCTGCATCAGCTGCAGATGAGTAAAAAAGCCCTGGCTTTGATGATCCGGGAGGATGACTGGCAGGGCAGGTCGGAAGGCCTGTTGGGAGAAAATGGCCGGTATTCCTGCCGTAAGGTGATCCAGGCCTTCCAGGATTCGGCGGAGCGCCTGTGTCCCCGGCCTCCGGAGGGATGGGCGGAATTTTGTTACCGGTATGGAGAGGATCTTTTATTCCCGGATCCGGAATTTTCCAAAAGCCGCAAAACCTACGGCCCCGGCGCTCTTTTGCTTTTGGCTGTTTTGCAAACCCTTCTGAGGGAAGAAAGGGAAGAGGCGGCCTTTGACTGGCGGCTGGATTTTTCCTTTTGCAGTGAAGAGGAAGCGGCTCAGGGAGAATGCGCCCGGGAATACGCTCTTTTGATGGAGCGCTTTCAGGAGGAATTTGTGTATGAAATCCTCCGGCTGGGCGGGGAAGTTACACCCTATCAAACCCTCAGCCATATCGGCGGGGTCCATTACGTGGCGATGCACATGGCAAGAGCGCTTTTGCGCAAAGGTGTAAAGGTGGACCTGGCTCTGATTTCCGGAGCGGCCCTGATTCACGATATCGGAAAGCTGGGCTGCAAGCCGGGGGAAAGGGTTCCCTATCTGCATTATTACTATACGGATCATTGGTGCAAAAACAGGGAGCTGAAAAGCATCGGCCACATCGCCGCCAACCATTCCACCTGGGATTTGGAGGTAGAAAACCTGCAGGTGGAATCCCTTCTTTTAATATACGCGGATTTTCGGGTCAAGCAGAGCTTTGATGAAAATAGAAAGGAAATATCGCAGATTTTTACCCTTTCAGAATCCTTCGATGTGATCCTGAAAAAGCTTGACAATGTAGACCAGGCAAAGCGGCAGCGTTATGAATTTGTGTATACCAAGCTCCATGATTTCCAGGATTACATGGAAAGCCTGGGAGTGGATATTTCTTTGTCCGGAAAGCCGGTAAAGGCCCGGGAAAAACGGGATATAGCCCTGCAAAGCCCTTCTCAGGCGGTAGAAACTCTGAAGCTTTTGGGAGTGGAGCATAACATCGAGGTGATGCACAGGCTCAGCAGTGAAAAAACCTTCGCCAATATTCTGGAGGCGGCAAGAAGCGAAAAAAAATGGAAAAACATCCGGGCCTATATCAACGTTTTTGAGGAATATTTTACTTATCTGAACTCCCGGCAGAAAATCCAGACCCTGGATTTCCTTTATGAGCTTTTGATGCATCATCAGGGGGACATCCGGCGTCAGGCGGCGGGACTGATGGGAAACATCATCGCGCATTTCAACGAGGGCTATAAAAAGGAGCTCCCGGCGGACGCCCTTCCGGAATCCGATGATGATACCGCTTTGCATATGTGGCAGACCTATCTTGACATGATGATTTTTCCCGACCATAAGCTGACCGGCCAGCACAAAAGCTGGATCGGCTATACTCTGAAGGTCGTGATTTCCTCGGTGATGGAGCATTGCGCTTTCGATGACAGGAAGCTGTATCTGGATGTGTTGTTTTCTTATTATCAGCATCCGGAAAAAATGAAGGAGGCTACCGCCTTTGTTCTTTTGGACGCCGCAGCGGATCTGCCCCTTGTCCTTTGCGACAGCTCGCAGCTGGGGCTTCTGAGGGGACTGTGCCTGCAAAGCGCCCTTTCAGAGCGGATCGACCTGAAGGCGGCTTCTCTCAGAGCCATGACCCATATGGCAAAATCTCTGGAGGGCGGGCAAACCGAAGACCTCAGAGCGTTTGTCCGGCAATTTGACCCGGGAAAGCAGCCCTGTCTGATTTTTTTGAAAGCCGGACTGTGGGAGGCCCTTTTCCCGGAGACGGAGGAAATCCGCCAGATGAGACGAAGCCTGGACAGGGGCGACATCGTTTCGGAGATTTTTCTGGACAATTTGAAAACGGCCACTCCATGGATCGTCAAATCCGTAAATATCCAGATCCTTTTAGACCAGATACAGCGGGGTCAGAAGGAGCATCTGCTGCACATCGCCACTCATTTTTCCAATCTGATCAAGGTCAGCGAACGGGTGGTGGTCCGTCATGACGCCGGCGCCGGCCTTTTGCAGATCGGGCCTTATCTGACCTTGGATCAGCGAAATGAAATCGCCGTAGAGCTGACCAAGGGCCTGGAGGTGGGAGAATATGAGTTTTCAAAATATATACCCCAGTATTTGGGGGTTTTCGCCTTATGGCTGCATCCCAAGGAACTGGATGAGCTGATCGGACGCCTGGAGGAGCTTCTGTCGAGCTCCAGCGATCAGATCGTTTCGGTGAGCCTGGGAACGGTAGGATATTTGCTGCAAAATTACGCGTCCTATGGGAAGCGGTTTTCTCTTGACAGGGAAAGCTGTGAAAAAAGGCAGGACAGGCTTTTAGGCATGCTTTTAAAGGGACTTGCCAGCTACCGGGAAACCGTTCGTCAGGAGGCTCTTTTGGTGTTCGGCCAGGGCTTGTTTGCTTCCCCTGTACTCACTCCCGAGGAAAAGGCGGATATTTTTAAGCGGTGTTTTAAAAAAGCCCTGTTTTTGATCTGCGAGCATCAGAAGGGAGGGCTGTCCTTTTTCTACCGGGCGGCGGCTCTGAATCATATTTACCGTTTTCTGACCGATCAGATGATCCGGCGGGGCGGGTTTCGCTTTTCTCATCGAAGCCGGATCGCGTTTTTCCCCGGAACCTTTGATCCTTTTACCCTTTCTCACAAGGGAATCGCCCAGGCGATCCGAGATATGGGCTTTGAGGTGATGCTGGCGGTAGATGAGTTTTCCTGGTCGAAAAAGACCCAGCCCAAGCTGATCCGCCGTCAGATCGTCAGCATGTCTGTGGCCGATGAGTTTCACATCCATTTGTTTCCCGACGCCGTTTCCATCAATCTGGCCAATCCGGAGGATCTGAAAAAGCTTCGGGCCATGTTCCCGGAGGATGAGGTTTATGTGGTGGTGGGAAGCGATGTGGTGGCCAATGCTTCTGCTTACCGGGCGCCGGATACGCCCTATTCCATTCACCACTTCAACCATATCGTGTTCTGGCGGGCGGGGAGCCTGGAGGAGGAAGTGGAGCTTTCAGAGGAGGCCCTTTCCCGGATCGACGGCAAGGTCATCGAGCTGTCTCTGCCTGTGCATCTGGAGGATATCAGCTCTACCAGGATCCGGGAAAATATCGATCTGAACCGGGACATTTCCAATCTGATCGATCCTTCCGCCCAGGAATTCATCTATCAAAACAGCCTTTATCTTCGGGAACCTCAATATAAGCAGGTGCTTTTGTCAAAGGACATCGTGTTTGAATGGATCGAAAAACCCAATGCGGTGATGCTGGACCGGCTTTTCGGGGCAGTTCTTTCCCGGGATCAGGACGATTACCGGCTCAGCCGGAGCGTACTGGAGCAGGGCGACAGTCTGGTGGTGATGAAAACAGAAACGGGGGGAGATAAAACCGCAGGCTTTGCCACTTTCCGAAAAACCGGCTACAGCGATCTTCTGGGGCAGCTGAAGGACTATGAGCTGGTGGAAAAAATACGGGGACAGGTATCGGGAAGACTGCTTTTGATCAGCGGGATCTATGTGGCCGGCTGCAAGCAGATCGAAGACGGAGCCCAGCTGCTTTTGACAGAAGCTCTGGCAGAGGGCCTGACATCTGACTGTACCTATGGGCTGTTTTATTCCCAGGATTATCAGGCCCTTGGAGAGGAAACGGAGGATGCGCTGCTGCGGCAGGGCTTTGTCCGGATCCAGTCCCGGGAGCATACTCTGTACCTTGTGAATTTGCAGGCGCCGGTGGTGCTGATACAGAATCTGGAAACCACCTTCAAGGAACCTTTCGCTTCGGATCCGCAGATCCTGGAGGTGATCGGAAAGGCGCACAGAAGGCTGCAAAGGGTCATGACAAAGCTGTATCCCGGCAATCTTGTGCTGTCTCTTTCCGCCGGGATCATCCACAGAAGGCTGATCGAAAAGATCACCGATTTAAACGGTGTACCTCTTACCCCTCTTTTCCCCCGAAAGCTGGGGCCTTACATGTGCGTACCCTTTGGAAAGATCCTGCGTAACAAGGCGGTGCCCAATACCGTCACCAAGACCCTGCATACCGATAAGGTTTTCCAGCCGGATATCCGCAGTTTTTCCATTGAGGCGTATCCCTACTATTCCCCCCTTGCCAACCAGATCCGCACCATTCATTCCTTTATGCGGCCGGTGATCCTGGTGGATGATCTGCTTCATGCGGGGGCCCGGATACAGGCTCTTAAGCCTCTTTTGGAAAAGGAGGCGATACAGGTGGAAAGGATTCTGGTGGGCCTGCTTTCCGGAAAGGGCAGGGATCTGATGAGGCTGCAGCAGCTGCCGGTGGACTGCATTTATTATATTCCCAATATGAAAAAATGGTTTGTGGAGTCCAGCCTGTATCCGTTTATCGGAGGGGATACGGTCCGCAGGGAAAAGGCGCCGGTGGCGGGGCTGATGCCCTCGGTCAATCTGATTTTGCCCTACGCTTCTCCGGAATTTCTCCGGCCCTGTTCTCAGGAAGGGATTTTCGACCTGTCCCTTGTGTGCATCGAAAACGCCAGAGATATTTTTCTTGCGCTGGAAGCCCGGTACCGGACGATTTTCGGCAGAAACCTGACCCTTGGCCGTCTGTCGGAGGCGGTGATTCTGCCTCAGTGCCCGGACAAGGGAAGCTGTATGAACTACGACGCCGGCGTCGCCGCTTCGGTATATCTGGAAAATGACATAGAAATGCTGCTGCGGGTGCGGCGGCGTTCAGAGGAGGAATAAAAGCATGTACTGGGAAATCGTGCAAAAAGGACCGGGGGGCAAACCGGCCTTTTGCTGGCTGTATGAGGCGGATCCTCAAAAAACAAGGAGCATGTTTCCCCTGAGCCGGAACCTTTCCGTTGCCCTCCGGCAAATGGCCCAGCAGGAGGAGGGGGCGTTTTTACTTAGCGAAACGGAGATGGAAAAAAGAGAAAAGGATCTTTCAGGGAGAGAAGGGAGAGACCTCCTTGAGGGGCTCAGCCGGGAAGGGGTGGAGTTGATCAAAAAAGGCCGGAGCTTTGGGGTGAATATCCGCAGCCGGGATAATCAGACCCTTTTGGAAAAGGGCTTTCCTCTTATGCAAAAAAAGAAAAAGACCGTCCATATTATGGCGCTGGGAGATGTGGGCGCCACCTTGCTTATGGGGCTGAGGCTTTTGGGCGGCGGCGTGATCGATGAAATCGGCATATGGGATATGAGAGAGCCTGTCTGCGGGTACTGGGAAAGGGAAATGAACCAGATATCGCCGCCCTTTTCCTATGACGCTTTGCCTCCGGTCAGAGCCGTTTCTTTCCAGGCGCTTTTTGACTGCGATGTATTCTTGTTTTGCGCCTCCAAGGGGGTGCCTGCTTTGGGAAGCCGGGCGGAGGATGTGCGGATGGTCCAGCTTTCGGCCAACGCAAAGCTTGTGGGCCGTTATGCCCGGATGGCCAGAGAGACGGGCTTTGAGGGGCTTTTCGGCGTGGTAAGCGATCCGGTGGATCCTTTATGCCGGGTAGCGCTGGAAAGAAGCAACCAGGACCAACAGGGCCGGTGGGACGGAAAGGGGCTTTATCCCCATCAGATCCAGGGCTTTGGCCTTGGGGTCATGAATGCCAGGGCGGCTTATTATGCGAAAAAGGATCCGCGCTTTTCTTCGTTTTTAACCCAGGGAAGAGCCTTTGGCCCCCATGGGGAAGATCTGGTGATCGCCAATTCCATTGAAGCATACGACGATGCCCTTTCCCGGGAGCTTACGCAGCTGGCGAAACGGGCCAATCAGGAGATACGGGCCATGGGCTTTAAGCCTTATGTGGCGCCGGCTCTGTCTTCCGGAGCCTTGTCCGTTATTTCGGCCCTTTCGGGACAATGGCATTATGGTTCGGTATTTCTGGGAGGCGTGTTTATAGGCGTCAATCACCGGCTGACCTGGGCCGGCCCGGAGCCGGAGGCGCTGCCCTTGCCCCAGGCGCTGCTGGAAAGGATACTCACGGCGGAAAAAGGCCTTCACAGGCTGATTGGAAGAGAGGAGGCAGAAGATGGAAGCATCTGAGCTTGTGCTGATTATGCCCCGGTGTCAGGAAAGAGAAAAAACCCAGCGGATGAGCCGGGTTTTGGCATATGCCTTGCAGGATGCGAGGGTAAGCCGGAAAATCGAGACCGCCCGGGAGCTTGCGGATCTGAAAGGGAAAAAGCTGCTTTTTGCGGTCATGCTGGGGGAATCGGGCATCAATCTGGAATACTGCTCCATGCTTAAAAGGATCCGGCTGGAAAAGGATCTGTTTGAAGGCTGTCAGGGAGCCGTTATTGTGGATGGGCTCAGCGAGCTTTTTACAAAATCCGTTTCCAGAAGCCTGGTTCTTGCGGCTAACCGGGCGGGCTGCGCTTTTATCGGAAGGCCTCTTGTGGAGGGAACCAGATCTCTTGCGAATTTTCATGTTCTGGCGAAGCAGGGAGATACGGATCCGCTTCAGGCCTATTTTCATCAGGCCCGGGAACTGGTAGGGCGTCTTTTGGAGCAGCAGCCTCCCTTTTATGAGGATCCGCGTCTTTTGGTGCTGCATGCCTCCAGCCGGAAAACCTCCAATACCATGGCCCTGTGGGATCTGGTCAAAAAGGAGCTTTCCGGATGGCGGATCCGGGAAATCCCCTTGCGAAACGGCGCGCTGGTGGATTGCGCCGGCTGCTCCTACACCACCTGTATGTACTTCGGGCAGCAGGGCGGCTGCTTTTACGGCGGCGTCATGGTGGAGGAGGTTTATCCTGCGGTAATGGAGTGCGATGCCCTTTTGCTTTTATGTCCCAATTACAACGACGCTCTGTCGGCCAATCTCACTGCGTTTATCAACCGGCTGACCGCCTTGTACCGGCAAAGGCGCTTTTATGACAAGCGGCTTTACGGCATCGTGGTATCCGGCTATTCCGGCAGCGATCTGATCGCGGAGCAGCTGATCGCGGCTCTTTGCATGAATAAATCCTTTTATTTGCCCCCGGGCTTTTGTATGATGGAAACCGCCAACGACCCGGGGAGTATTTTAAAGCTACCGGGCATACAGGAAAGGGCCGGGGCTTTTTCAGAGGCCCTGAAACGGATGAAAAAGGGATAAGCGGCTTTTTATGGAAGCCGCAGCTTTTGTTTCAGCCTTTCTCTGGCGGCGGTTTTCCCAAGGCCCCGGGCAGGGGCCGATTTTTTTTCATTTCTCTGAGAACGGCCTGTTTCTTCTTCTTCTCTGCTTTTGCGTTTCTGTTTGGTTTTTGTCTGTTCCTTGTTTTTTCCCTGCTGGCGGACTTTGTTTTCGGCCTTTTTCCGGGTTTTTCCCTGGGGCTGTATTTTCACCTGGGGGATCTTTGTTTCAACCGGATCCCCTAAATACAGCTGCAGGCTTGCCGCGGCGATCTCAAGGGGGGTGTAGCCTTTTTCCATAAGGGAAAGAATGGTGGATTTATAGGAAAATTTACCTTCCTGTATGGCTTCTTCGATGGTTTGCAGGTTGGCTTTGTTTTTTCGGCTGATGATCTCTTCTGCCTTTGGCAGCTCCAGACGCTGGATTTTGGCTTTGACGGCCCGGCTGGTCCTTTGAAGCTGCTGGGCCTGAAAGGGGCCGCCGCATAAGCTGATGGCCTTTCCTTCTTTGCCTGCCCGGCCGGTCCGGCCGATCCGGTGGATGTAGGCTTCATCATTTTGGGGAATGTCGAAATTGATCACATAATCCACATCCTGCACATCGATGCCCCGGGCCGCCACGTCTGTGGCCACAAGAATGCTGCGATGGCCTTCCTTGAAGGTGTTCATGACCTTGGTGCGCTGGGCCTGCTTCATATCCCCGTGAAGGCCGTCGGCCTGATATCCCTTCCGGTTGAGAAATTCGGTAATGTCATCCACCCGCTGCTTGGTGTTGGCAAAAATGATCGCAAGACGGGGATCATGGTATTGCAGGATCAGATATAAGGCCTCCAGCTTTTGTCTTGGCGGAACCTGGTAATAAAACTGCTCGATGCTTCTGACGGTCGGCTGTTTGGGATTGACCATGATCAGCTGGGGATCCTTTTGATAAAGCTCCGTAAGCTGAAGGATTTCAGGGGGCATAGTGGCGGAAAATAAAAGGGTTTGCCTTTCCAGGGGAGATTCATCCAGAATCGCCTGGATGTCCTCCCTAAAGCCCATGCTGAGCATTTCGTCCGCCTCATCCAGAACGGCGATCTGCAGCCGGTCCAGCTTCAAAGATCCCCGGCGCATATGATCCATGATCCTGCCGGGGGTGCCGATCACGATGTTGGCTTTTTTCAGATCAGAAAACTGTCTGTCCATGGAAGCGCCGCCGTAAATGGCGGCGGGACGGATCTGCGGGCTGTAGCGGCAGAGCTTTTGCAGCTGCTGGCAGCATTGCATGGCAAGCTCTCTGGTGGGACAGAGGATCAGGGCCTTCACCCCGGATTTTCGCCTTTGGGAAAGGATGCTTTCGCAGATGGGGATCCCAAAGGCAAGGGTCTTTCCGGTCCCCGTCTGAGAACGTCCGATAACGTCCAGCCCCTGGCGGATCAGGGGAATCGCCTGGGACTGGATCTGAGTGGCAGCGGTAAAGCCCATTTCGTCTATGGCCCTTTGGAGGGGATGGGCAAGCTGCAGCTGATAAAAGGTGGTTTGTGTATCCTGCATAGTTCCTCTCTGCGCATGGCGCACTGTATACAGCCGGTTTGGGGCTGCTGCTGTAAAGGGATTGATGTAAGAAGCGTTCATGAGGCGCTTGCCGGAGCAGGGCTGTTTCATGAACGCTTTGAGTGTCATTTCATTTCATCAGAAACATATTATAGCACAGAAAAGAGGGAAAGAACATAGCCGGCAAAGGACTTTTTCTTTAGAAAAAGCTTTTGCTGAGGCGCGTTTTGAGAAAAGGCAGGTCAAAAGGGCCGGCAGGCGGCGCTGTTCCCGCTGAGGGCGCAGGAGCCGGGCTTTTTTTGCTTGTCCATAGGCAGCAGGCTGTCCGCAGCGATGGTATAAAAGGGGAAGCTCTCTCCCACGGCTTTTGTGCAAAGGAAAAGCTGGGCGGAACTGAAGGGAGGCGCTAAAATGATCAGATCGGGCTGCTGTCTGTGAAGATATTTTTTCAGCTCCTTTTCTCCTGAAAAAAGGGAAAGGGACGCCAGCAGGATTTCCGCATCCGGCTCCTGGCAGGCAAGCTGCTGCGTCAGAAACAGGGCTTTGTCGTTTGGCACTGTGGGACCTGCCTGGGTCAGCATGATGATTTTCATTTGAAAGACCTCCTTCTTCTTTAAATTTTATGAAAACAGCATACACCTGAAATCTTACAGGACTGTGGCAAAGATCATGACAGAACCTTAATGTATTCTGAAGAAAAGCTTAAGCTGAGGGGCTTATGGAAAGGCCAGGGGGCTTTTATGGAATTTTGGCATTCCTTTAAAAGTGTCTTGTCATCAAAAGAAAGAATCATGATATAATGTAAAAAAATTGACAAGCTGACAAGAAGGCAAAATGCCGGGATCAGTGGTTCAAATGGGGGGGAAATGATTTGAAAAAAAGCACGAAGCGCGTATTTTCAGTTGCCTTGGCTCTGGGCGTTGCGGCTTTTGGGGGAGGGCTTATGCCCGTTTCCGCAAGTCAGGACAAGGGGGAAGCGCCGGATTCAGCCATAGGAGAACTGTTCGGGGAGCAGATGCAGGACTCCGATGAGTCCATTTCCCGGCAGGCTTTTTTCGCAGCGGTGGCAAAAACCTGTTATCTGGGAGAGGATGTGTCCTCTTTGGAGCTGCCTTTTGCCGATGCGAAGCAGGCTGACCCGGAGCTTGTTTCTTATCTGAAGCAGGCCTATGTTATGGGGATTCTGGCTGGTTCCCGTCAGGATGAGGGGCTGTATCTTCTGCCTGAGCAGGATATTTCAAGACAGGAGGCCTCGGCGATTTTGGGAAGGGCTCTTGCGGTGGCTTCCAATGCGCCTCTTGCGTATACGGATGAGGCGGATATCGCTCCTTATGCCTATGCCTATATTGCCGCTCTTGAAGAAAAGGATATTATTTCCGGTTATCCGGACGGAAGCTTCCGTCCCCAGGATCCCATTTCCTTTTATGAAGCGGGGGTTTTATGCGGAAGAACGCTGACGCAGCAAAAACAGCTGCAAGCCGTGGCGGGAGACGGAACGGCGGGCTATGAGGACGGGGCCAGTCTTGACGCTAAGCTGATGTATCCAAAGGGCCTGGCGTTTTTTGCGGACGGCTCCCTGGCGGTGGCGGATACCCACAACAGCCTTCTGCGGAAGGTGAACCTGGGAAATGTAACCACCATCAGCGGCCATGTGCTGGAACGGGATGAAAACGGCTTTGCCAAAATGTACTGCCTGGATGGGGCCCTTGAAGATTCCCTTCTGGGCAGACCCTATGATCTGATCTTCGATCCGGGCGGATCCATGGTATTTACGGATATGGGAAATCACACCATCAAGATCGTCCTGCAGGACAGACTGTATACCTTAAGCGGCGGGCAGGGGACCAACACAGCGGGATATCTGGAGGGGAGCGCTTCAGAGGCCCTCTATAACAGCCCTACGGGACTTGCGGCGGACAGGGACAGTAATGTGTATGTTGCCGATACCATGAACCAGTGTATCCGAAAGATCGATTTCAACGGTAATTCCAGCCTGCTTGCGGGCATACCGGGCCAGGCGGGTTTCCAGGACGGAGCGGGTCAGCAGGCTATGTTCAATGAACCTATGGGGCTGGATATAGACCAGGAAGGGAATCTGTATGTAGCGGATTCAGGCAATAACTGCATTCGGAAAATCACGCCCCAGGGGGAGGTTTCCACATTAGTGGGAACGCCCCTTAAAGGAGAAGGGGAAGAGGAGCCGGATGATGAGCAAGGGGAAGGGACGCTTTCCCGCCCCACCGGGATCTGTGTAACCAAGGAAGCTCTATTTATCGCCGATACAGACAATAACGCGGTAAAAATGTTTTCTCAGGGAAAGCTGACAACGGTGGCGGATGAAGAGGATGGCCTGTCCCGGCCCTACGACGTGGGTTACCAGGATGGGAAGCTGTATATCGCTGATACCCATAATCACAGGATCCTGGGGATCCGGCTGGCCGATTGAAAAAGGCGATGAAAAATAAAAAGCAGGAATAAGAAAGCCATAGGTGAAGGTGAAAAAACAGGCTGCTAAAAATACGGGATTTACGTAAAACGTGTCGCAGGCAATACGTAAAAATCAAGATTTTAGGCGTAAGGAGGGAATGATATACTTCTGCTAGAGATGAGAGTATAGCTGGTAGAAGACAGGAAAGAGGCGACATTTTACATGCAGCAGCCGAATTCGCACACAGGGCCTGAGGGACGGGAACAGCCGGATAATTTCCACGTCAAGGATCTGGAATATCGCCGCAGATGCAGCCAGATCGGTTCCAAAATCAGAAAAGAACGGGAAGCCCAGGGCCTGAGCCAGGTAAAGCTGGCTGGCCTTTCCGGCTTTTCTTCCAGTTACCTGTGCGATATTGAAAATCACAGAAGCCAGCCTTCTTTGGTGAGCCTGATGGCTTTTGCGGAAGTGCTGGGCAGGCCTGTTTCCTATTTTATCGGAGAGGGAGAAGAGCCGGAGGGCGTAAAAGAAGAGAAAAAGCCGTTCGGCGCTTTGGAGGAAAGCGACCGGGCGCTTTTGGCGGAGCTGGTCAGAGAACCGGGATTTTTGGAAATCGTTCGGGCCATGAGGGGTTTTCAGCGCTGGGAAAAACATGAAAAGTTAGAATTGATCAGTTTTTTAGAAACCAAAAGGAAAAGCCGTCTCTAATGCGGGGGCGGCTTGTTAATTTATGTGTTTTTTCTTACGAATCGGGCAGAGGGCTTTTTCTGGGGAAAAAACATGGTATACTGAAGCAAAGAAAAGCATATGACCATGAAAAAAGAAAGGGAGCAGAAATATGAAATTATCAAAAGCATTGATGACGCTTGCCCTTCTGGCGCTGATGCTTCCGGGACTTATCGCCTGCGGAGCCAAGCAGGAGCAGACGCAAGAGGAGGACCTTCTGGAAGCATCCATGGCGGCCATGGATGAGATTGAAAGCTACCGGATGCAGATGTCCATGATCATGGATATGTCCATTGCCGGAGAGTCTTTGAATACCACCACCCATGCCCAGGGTGCGGTGATCAACGAGCCTCTTGCCATGGAAATGCAGATGAACATGGATATGGGCGATATGGGCGGAGCGGATGTTCTGATGTATCTGGAAAAGGCGGAAGACGGCACGGATCTGGTATACATGAGCATAGACGGGGGCGCCAGCTGGACCCGGCAGGAAGGCGTGTCCGCAGAAAGCGCCGAAACGTATAATGTAAAGGATAATATGGACCTGTATCTGAAGAGCGCGGAAAACTTCCAGAAGGCGGGAGAGGAAACCGTCAACGATATCCAGACCGTTCGCTACGACGGCTTTATTTCCCAGGAGGCTATGAATCAGGTGATGGAAACCTCCGGCCTTCAGGAGCAGCTGGGTATTTTGGAGCTTCCCGAAGAAACGATGGAGGCGATTTACACCGACATCGGCCAGGTACCCATCTCCGTGTGGATCGATCCGGAAAAAAAATTGCCTGTTCAGTATGAAATGGACATGACCCAGGTCATGCAGAATCTGATGGATAACATGCTGGAGATGGTAAGCCAGGAGGTGGAAGAGGTGGGAGATGTTCTTCTTGAGATCCAGAAGGTGACCATTTCCATGAACATGTCCGACTTTAACCAGGTAGAATCGATTACCATTCCCCAGGAGGCCAGAGAGGCGGCAAGCGTTTAAGGATTTTGAAAAAGCTTTGGCAGCAAAAGGAGTCTTTTGAGAAGGCAAAGGCCGGAAAGGCTCCTTTTGTATTTTGAAAATTTTTATAGGCGAAGGATGATATGGAAGAAAAATTATACAATTAATAATCCTTTAAGGCAGGAAAGGAAGGCCTCCCTGAAATTTTGTTGAAAAAACGCGTATTTATGATAAAATAGAAAAAATAGGCCTGAAGAAACAGGCATAACAGATGAAAACAGGAGCCCCGGCAAACAGAAGGGGCAGAGAGAAGTGTATTAGGAGGCATGCATGAAAGAGCTTAACAGAAGAACTGCGAATTTTACCGATTCCGTTATCAGAAGAATGACAAGAATCGCCAATCAGCATGGAGCGATCAATCTATCCCAGGGATTTCCGGATTTTGATCCTCCCAAGGAAATCCTGGAAGAGCTTGCCCGGGTGGCCCACAAAGGCCCTCATCAGTACGCCCTGACCTGGGGAGCGCAGAATTTCAGAGAAGCCCTTGCGGAAAAACAGTCTTCTCTGATGGGGATCGATATCGATCCTCAAACCCAGATCGTCGCTACCTGCGGCAGCACGGAAGCTATGATGGCCGCTATGCTGACCCTGATCAATCCCGGGGACAAGGTCATCGTTTTTTCTCCCTTTTATGAGAATTATACGGCGGATACCATTCTTTCCGGGGCGGATCCGATCTTTGTATCCTTAAAACCGCCTCAGTATAATTTTGATGTAACAGAGCTGGAAGAGGCCTTCAAGCAGAATCCCAAGGCGCTGATCCTGTGCAACCCGGCCAATCCCTCAGGCAAGGTCTTTTCCTATGAGGAGTTGAAAATCATCGCGGATTTTGCGGAAGAATACGACACCTATGTGATCACGGACGAGGTTTATGAGCACCTGGTATATGCGCCCAAAAAGCACGTTTATTTTGCTTCCCTGCCCGGTATGGCAAAAAGGACCCTTTCCTGCAGCTCTCTTTCTAAAACCTATCATATCACGGGCTGGCGGATCGGCTATATCATCGGCCCACCCGAAATCATCGACGTGGCCCGGCAGGTTCATGATTTCCTGACCGTAGGCGCCGCCGCACCCCTTCAGGAAGCCATTGTCCCTGCGCTGCGTTTTGGCCAGGACTATTATGATGAATTCCTGCGCTCTTATACGGTAAAGCGGGAGATTTTCACAAAGGGTCTTGATGAGATCGGCCTGAAGTATACAAATCCCGAAGGAGCCTATTACATCATGGTGGATGTAAAGGAATTCGGAGTCAAGGACGATCTGGAATTTTGCGAATGGGTCACCAAAGAGGTGGGGGTGGCGGCCGTTCCCGGCTCCAGCTTTTTCAGGGAGCCGATTAATGATTATATCCGTTTCCATTTTGCGAAAAAGGAAGATACCCTTCATGAAGCCATAAAGCGGCTTTCTGCCATTTACGACAAATTTGAAAAAACAAGAGGCTAGGCTTTTTCCTGAAAAGGACAAAGAAGGAACAAGCGTAAGCCGGGAAGGAATCCAAAGCAGACAAAGCTTCTCGAAAAAGACGCCGGATTTGGCCCTATGGACCGGATCCGGCGTCTTTTGTGCTCCGGACTCTTTATGGCTGCGTCCGGGTAGGGTTTTGTCTTTTTTCGGAAAATCAATCCAGTATTTCTCCGTGGGCGGAGATGGTTTTCACATTCAGGGGGATGGATTTTCCGCTTGCCTGCAGCGCCTGTTTTACGGCGTATTCTATGCCGCCGCAGCAGGGCACCTCCATGCGGACGACTGATGCTGCGGATGGGGTTGTTTGCGATAATGGCCGCAAGCTTATGGGCATAATCCACATCGTCGAGCTTGGGGCAGCCGATCAGGGTGGTGCGGTTTCGGATAAAGGTATTGTGAAAATCACCGTAGGCATAAGCAGTGCAATCCGCTGCGATCAGAAGATCGGTATCCTTAAAGCAGGGGGCGTTTGGAGGGAGAAGCTTGATCTGCACCGGCCACTGGGAAAGCTGGCTGTTTATGGCCTGGGAGAAAGAGTCCCTTTCATCGAGGTTCTCTTTGTGAATGGTTTTAAGCTGGCTGCCGGGGCAGCTGCAGGCGGAAATCTCTTTTTCTTCCTTTGCCGCCAAGACGGCGGCCTGGTTATAGGCGGGAGCTTCACGCTTTTCAAAAGAAATGGCGCCTGTGGGACAGGCGGGAAGACAATCCCCAAGACCGTCGCAATAATCCTCACGGACAAGCCTTGCCTTTCCCTGTATCATTTCAATGGCGCCTTCGTGGCAGGCCGCAGCGCAGGCGCCGCAGCCGTTACATTTTTCCTGATCGATTTTGATGATATTTCGAATCATATGCCGGCTCCTTTCTCTTTTGCCTATTTATCCGATTGTTTCTCGATTTTGAAAATATTAATTACATCGCTGTCAGGGCAGCAGAAACGGATTTCTCCGCATTCCGCCCTGGGCGGCTCTCCGCCATAACGGAGAATGTCGATATACGGAAAGGCCACGTGCATGGCCATGGGACACAGCCTTCCTCTTTCGGTGTCATAATCGAAGGAATCGCCGAGTTTGTGCCCTCTGTGACAGGGATGGGAGCCTTTTCGATCCACCAGGGTGATGTTGATAGCAGGCTTCATTTTTATCACCTCCATTGACTTTGTGTTTTTATGATAGCATAATAAATAAAACAATACGGTTGCATTTGCAACAGAAAGAGGGATTTATGAACAAATATCTTTCTGTCCTGAAGAGAACCAGGATGTTTGCCGGCGTGAGGGATGAAGAAATCGCTTCTATGCTTGCCTGTCTTGGGGCAAGGCTTTATACCTGCAAAAAAGGCGAGTATGTGCTGCGCCAGGGTGAAGGACTGGGGGATATCCTGATTTTAGTGGAAGGCAAGCTGCATATTCAAAGGGAGGATTATTGGGGGAATCGAAGCATCCTTGGACAGATCGCCGAGGGCGAAATGTTCGGCGAGGCTTATGTGGCCCCGGAAAGCGGCGTTCTTTTAAATGATGTGATCGCCGTTGAGGACAGCGCCGTTATGTTTTTTGATGTAAAAAAAATCATGACGGCCTGCTCCTGTGCCTGCCGGTTTCACGCCCTGGTGGTACAGAATCTGTTTTTCGCCATTTCCGAAAAAAACAGACAGCTGGTGCGAAAGCTGGGGCACATGTCCAGGCGTTCCACCAGGGAAAAACTTCTTTCTTATTTATCCGAAGAAGCCGGAAAGCATAACAGCGCAAGCTTTACCATCCCCTTTAACCGTCAGCAGCTGGCGGATTTCTTGTCTGTGGATCGCAGCGCCATGTCAAAAGAGCTTTGCAAAATGCGGGATGAAGGCTTGCTATGCTTTGAAAAGAACCGGTTTAAGCTGCTGTAAGAAGCAAAAAGGAAAGCGGTTAAAGATTCTAAAAGCCCGTGGGGCGGCATGAAGCCCGGTGAAAAACCGCTCCGGGGACGGCGGCGTATGCCCGGGGGCGTTTCTTTGACCCTTTTTGCTTTCCTTCTGTTTATCTGAGAAAGGAAAAATGATAAAATAAAGAAAAACGAATCGAAAATCAAAAATGAAGCAGGAGGCTTTTATGAGAGATTATCAGCAGGAATTTGACAATCGTGTGGCCTTTATCAGGGATTGCCTGGAAAAGGCTCACTGCGGCGGCCTGGTTTACGGAAACAGCGGGGGAAAGGACAGCGCTCTTGTGGGTATTTTGTGCAAGGCGGCCTGTGAAAATACCCTGGGGGTGATGATGCCCTGTCAGTCCAAACGAAATTTCGGGGAAGATATGGAAGATGGACTGGCGGTTGCCAAACAGTTTCATATCGATACCATTACGGTGGATTTGACCGGGGCTAAGGAAGCCATGCTGGGAGAGATAAAAGAAGCGGTGGAGGTGACAGAGGGCGCCGATAAAAATATCGCTCCCCGTCTGAGGATGACCACACTTTACGCTATCGGTCAGTCAAGAGGCGCTCTTGTGGTTGGAACGGGAAACCGCAGCGAAAGGTATACAGGCTATTTTACAAAATGGGGGGACGGGGCCTTTGACCTCAATCCCATTTCAGACCTGACGGTTACGGAAATCTATGAATTTCTCACATTTTTGAAGGCGCCGGAAAACATCATCCAAAAAGCTCCCTCTGCGGGCCTGTTTGAAGGGCAGACCGATGAAAAGGAAATGGGCGTCACCTACAAAGAAATCGATCAGTATATTACCGAAAAAACGGGAAGCCCTCAGGCGGTGGAAAAGATCGTTTCCATGCATAACCGAAGCGCCCATAAGCTTCAGCCGGCAAAGCTGTATCATCCCATTGAAGAATAAAAAACAGAAAAACCAATTTGGGGGAAAGGAGTGTGTCCTATGAAAAGAAAGGGTATTATCGGAGGAACCGGCGTTTACGATCTTGGCTATCATGACGGCGTCACGGACGGAGAGATGAGAAAAGACGTGGTGGATACCCCTTATGGAAGCGTGGAGGTGGAAATCCTCAGCCTGAAGGACAAGAAGGGGGAGGATCTGGAAATTGTGTTTCTGCCCCGTCATGGAAAGGATCATTCCGCCATGCCCCATATGATCAATTACCGGGCCAATGTGATGGCCATGGCTATGATGGGGGTGGACGAAATTTACGCCACTTGTATGGTAGGCTCCATGCGCAGCCAGTTTGGAGTAGGAGAAATCGTGACCATCAAGGATTTCCTGGATTTTACCAAAACAAGGCCTTCTACGTTTTTTGAGGAGGATGAGGAGGTAAAGCATGTGGATGTATCCCATCCGTATTGCCAGCGGCTCCGGACGGCCTTTTACCAGTCGGCGGATGCGAACCATCTGCGGGTCAAGGGGGGCGCGGTATATGTGTGCACCGAAGGGCCCCGCTTTGAATCGGTGGCGGAAATCCGGTTTTTCCAGATGATCGGAGGGGATGTGGTAGGCATGACCAACGTCCCTGAATGCATCTTGGCAAAGGAACTGGGAATCTGCTACGGGGCGGTGGGCATCGTATCCAACTGGGCGGCGGGAATCGGCACCAGCGTCCAGTTTAAAGCGCTGGGGGAAAAGCTGGAAGAAAGCCGCCGTAAGGTGATCCAGGTCTTTGTAGATGTGTTCCGTTCCGAAACGGATGAGGAAAAGGACTGCGACTGCGCCGATTCGGTGATGGTGTTGTAGGCCGGGGCTGTTTGGGGTCCGTTATTTTGCGTTAATTCAAAAAATCTTGATAAAAGGGGAAAAAGGGGGTAACGGATTTTGAAAAGAAAAGGGATTTCCATGATCCTGGCAGGGCTTCTCGCTTTGACCGGCACCACTGCCGCCTTTGGACAGACGGCTGTCTTTTCCGATGTTTCAGGAACGCCTTATGAAAAAGCGGCGGAGCGCCTTTTTCAGGAAGAAATCCTTTCCGGCTACGGAGACGGCACCTTCCGGCCGGAAAACACCATTACCAGGGCGGAAGCCTGCGTCATGGTGACAAAGGCTATGGATCCGGCTCAGAGAGAGCTTGAAGGGGCTGCTTCCGGAGGCTTTGAGGATGTGAAAGAGGATTACTGGGGCGCGCCTTATATCGATTATGCCGCCTCAGAAGGCGTGATCAGCGGTTATCCCGACGGAAGCTTCAGGCCGGAGGGGGAAGTGACCTACTATGAAATGGCGGCGATGCTGGTAAACGCCGCGGGAATCCCCCCGGCGGAGCTGGAAGGCCAGTGGCCTGAGAATTATGACAGAAAGGCTCAGGAAACGGGACTGTACGCGGACATGGTTTTAGAAGGGGCTTTTGATGGCAACGCTCCCGCCATAAGGGGAAATGTGGCGATCATGACGGAAAAGGCTCTTTCAGAAATCTCCCGGGCCAGCGGTGAAAGCAGCGGGCAGGAAGATTCAGAAGGCGGCTATGAGGAGATTTTAGCGGAGCTTGAAAAGGAATACGGCGTTTTTAACGCAAGCCAGACGGGAACCATGCACAGCTGGGAGGACGCCTGGTTCGACCCTTATGGGGTAATGGGCTCTGCTCAGGGGGATTTTGACGCAGACGGGCAGGCAGAACTGTTTGTGGCCGTAGCGCAGCCCTGCGGTCATATAAGCGCCGAAGGGGCTCATATTATGCTTTATATGTATGACAGGGAAAGCGGAAAAACGGTCCTGGCGGATTCCATGCCCATGGGTGAATACATCCAGGATGAAAAGGGAGAGAGGATCCAGGCAGAGCTGCTGCTTCAGCCCAACTACATGGTGCGGCAGATCCTTCAGGCAGACGTGGTAAAAGCCCAGGGCCATACCTATATCATGTGTGAAAATCATCTGATTTCCGGCGTTTTTGCCGACGGCTCTACCCAGTCCTACTGGCTTTTGGAATATACCGGCGGCAAGCTTCAGTTCGCAGGCTCCTTTACCCAGATGGGAATGGGAAGCGCGGAGTTTTCCTTTACCGGCTATGATTTCGAAAAGGGAAGCTGCAAAGAGGCTGTTTTGTATTACAGCGAATGGCAGGAAGAGGATCCCCTGTATCATCATTATGGAGAGGCGCTGAAAGCGTTCTTTGGAAACTACGGAATTGCCATTGACAGCGAGGCGGCAGCCCTTGCTTCCGTACCGGACAGCTATGATTTTGTTAAGCCCATCCTTTCCGCCCAAAGCGACAGTCGGCTTGTTTTCCGGCTTCTGAATACGCTGACGGAAACGGACTGGATGAACGGTCAATTTTCCTTTTCCGCCAGCCTGAAGGCGGGAAAATAAAGTGAGCCGAAGGATCCGGTTAAAAAAAGGAGGGTATCCCCTCAAGTCATTTCATGACTTTTGGGACACCCTCTTAATTGTTTAAGGCTTATTCTTCCGATAATACGGTCAGATCATGAGCTTCTTCAATATGGACACTGCCTGTGATTTCTCCCAGCCTTCCATAGGCCTGCACTCTGGTTCCTTCTCCGATGGCGGAAAAGTCCAGATCCTCATAATGGCTGTCTCCCATAACGATGCTGAATTCTACGCTTGCGTATTCCCCAAGCTCAAAGACGGCCACCTCAGAAGGATAGGATTTTTTTCACAGGCCGCACCTTAGAACTTCCCAGCCTTAGCCGCTTCTTCCACGGCTACGGCCACAGCGACTGTGGCGCCTACCATGGGATTGTTGCCCATACCGATCAGTCCCATCATTTCCACATGGGCGGGTACGGAGGAGGAACCGGCAAACTGAGCGTCTCCGTGCATTCTGCCCATAGAGTCGGTAAGACCATAGGAAGCGGGGCCCGCCGCCATGTTGTCAGGATGCAGGGTGCGTCCCGTTCCGCCGCCGGAAGCGACGGAAAAATATTTTCTGCCGTTTTCCCAGGCCCATTTTTTATAGGTGCCGGCCACCAGATGCTGGAATCGGGTGGGATTGGTGGAATTACCGGTGATGGATACGTCAACCCCCTCGGAGATCATAATGGCGACGCCTTCCTGCACATCGTTGGCGCCATAGACCTTTACCTGAGCCCGGCTGCCATCAGAGAAGGGCTTTTCCTCCAGGACGGTAAGCCGGCCTGTGGAAAAATCATAGGCGGTTTTCACATAGGTAAAGCCGTTGATGCGGGAAATGATATAGGCGGCGTCTTTGCCAAGACCGTTTAAGATGACCCGCAGGGGCTTTTTTCTGACCTTGTTTGCCGTATTGGCGATGCCGATAGCGCCTTCGGCGGCGGCAAAGGATTCGTGCCCTGCCAGGAAACAGAAGCACTGCGTCTCTTCCCGAAGGAGCATGGCGCCCAGATTGCCGTGGCCAAGGCCTACCTTTCTGTTTTCCGCTACGGAGCCGGGAATGCAGAAGGCCTGCAGGCCGATACCGATTTTTTCCGCCGCCTGTGCCGCTGTAGAAGCTTTTTCCTTCAGGGCGATAGCGCAGCCAAGGGTATAGGCCCATACGGCGTTTTCAAAAGCAATGGACTGTACGCCCTTTACGATGGCCCCTACATCGATGTTGTTTTCGGCGCAAAGGGCCTGAGCGTCCTCAAGAGAGGAAAAGCCGAAGGCGGACAGTTCTTTGTTGATTTTATCGATTCTACGTTCGTAACCTTCAAATGTAACCATTTTCGCCGCCTCCTTATTCTTTCCTGGGATCCAGATAGGTTTTGGCGTCTGCGAATCTGCCGTAAACGCCGATGTTGTTTTCATAGGCTTCCTTGGGGTCTACGCCTTTGCGGATCTGTTCCATCATCTTTCCAAGATGAACGAACTGATAGCCGATAACCTCTTCGTTTTCGTCAAGCCCCACCTTTAAAATATAGCCCTCCGCCATTTCCAGATAGCGAACGCCCTTGGCCTTGGTGCCGAACATGGTGCCAACCTGAGAACGCAGGCCCTTGCCCAGGTCCTCAAGAGAAGCGCCTATCGGAAGGCCGCTCTCGGAAAAGGCTGTCTGACTTCTGCCGTAGGCCAGCTGCTTGAAGATCTCCCGCATGGCCACGTTGATGGCGTCGCATACAAGATCGGTATTCAGAGCCTCCAGAAGGGTTTTGCCCTGAAGGATCTCCGCCGCCATAGCCGCGGAATGGGTCATACCGCTGCAGCCGATGGTTTCCACCAGAGCCTCCTGGATGATGCCCTCCTTTACGTTCAGGGTCAGCTTGCAGGCTCCCTGCTGCGGCGCGCACCAGCCGATGCCGTGGGAAAGACCGGAAATATCTTTGATTTCCTTTGCCTGCACCCACCGGCCTTCCTCCGGGATCGGAGCGGGCCCATGATCGCAGCCCTTTGCCACACAGTGCATCGTGGTGACTTCATGTGAATAATTCATACTGACTCCCCCTTGCTTTATTTTTTTGTTTTCGGTGGTTCTACAAAATCAGGTATTTCGATTTCCGTCAGGATGGTCCGGGAAGGGATGGCCTCATGATAGGTTGAGGACTCATGGACCTTTTCCGGCGGGATGATGAAATAAACACCCTCGCAGGTGGCCGCCTTCTGCCCCGTAGGAAGAAAGATTTCCCCCACCGCTTTATAGACTTTTTCGCCTACCTCGGAAACCCTTCCCATGGCTACGCATTCTACCCGGGAGGGGATGGTTTTCAGAAAATTGACCTTCAATTCGATGGTATAGGCGGAGGTGCCGGGCTGAACCAGATGCATCGCCCTTCCCACGGTTTCGTCCAGGATGGCGCAGATCACGCCCCCGTGAAGAATGCCGGGGTGGCCCTCATGGACTTTTTTGGCGGTGAAAATGCAGGCGCATTCATTGTTTTCCAAAGCATAAAAATCCGCGTTCAGGCCGCCCTCATTGTCTGTTCCGCAGACAAAGCAGCCCGTTGAATTGCTCATACGATTACGTATTTTATATTTCATGGTGATCGGTTGTCCTTTGCTGTAGTATCTGTAATGGACTTTTTCCCCGGGTAAGGGGAAAAAGTCCGTTTTGTTTTGGTTTCCTATCGCTTAAGAATCGGCGCAAAGCCTGCGCCGATTCCGGGTCTTTCCCTTTATACGCTTTATATGCCCGGCAGGGGCCGTCATGTTTTGAAAAGCATCCTTTGGGAAGCTGTGCCGTCTTTTTTATTCGATCACGGCGATCAGCTCGCCTGCTTCCACCTGCTGGCCTTCTTTGACGCAGATGTTGCTTACGGCGCCTTCCACAGGGGAAAGGATGTTGGTTTCCATTTTCATGGCCTCGATCACGGCGATGGGCTGATTGGCGGTTACCTTATCCCCTTCCTTGACCAGTATCTTGACGATGTTGCCGGGGATGTTGGCGCCGATCTCATTGGGATTTTCCTTGTCGGCGAAAACCTTCTGAGAAGCGGCCACAGCGGTATTGGCGGACTTATCGTGAATCACGGCCACACGTCTGTTGCCGTTGACCTCAAAGACCACTTCCCGCATACCTTCTTCGTCGGGTTTTCTTACCTCAACCAGCTTGATGACCAGAACCTTGCCCTCTTCGATGGCAACCTCGCAGGTTTCTCCCTCCACAAGGCCGTGGAAGAAGATGTCGCTTCCCATCAGGCGCAGATTGCCTTCTTCCTCTTTGTCTTTAAGGAAGGTTTCGTAGACCTTGGGATAAAGGGCGTAGCTGAGGGCCATTTTCATATTGGGCTCTTTGATGCCGCAGTTTTCCCTCAGATAATCCATATCCTTCTGGAAATCCTCCGGCTCCAGAAGCTCGCCGGGACGGCAGGTGATATAGGGCTTGCCCTTGAGCACCAGATCCCTAAGCTTTTCGGGGAAGCCGCCCTCAGGCTGGCCCATCATGCCTTCAAAATAAGAAACGATGGAGTCGGGGAAGTCGATGTCCGCCGCTTTTTCGTAGATGTTTTCGGGGGTCAGATCGTTTTGCACCATGAAGATGGCCATGTCTCCCACTGCTTTGGAGGAGGGGGTGACCTTTACGATGTCGCCCAGCATGGCGTTGACCTGCTTATACATTTCTTTGACCTCGTCGAATTTATGGCCGAGACCGAAGCTTTCCACCTGGGGCTTCAGGTTGGAATACTGACCGCCGGGGATTTCATATTTATAAATTTCGGCGGTTCCCGCTTTCAGATCGGATTCAAACTGAGCGTAAACCGGTCTGACCGCATCCCAGTAATCGGAGATCTTCTGCAGCTCATCGATGGGAAGGCGGGTGTCTCTTCTGGTGTTTTCCAGGGCGGAGACCACGGAATTCAGCGCAGGCTGGCTGGTAAGGCCGGACATGCTGTTGAAGGCGGTGTCGGCGATGTCAACTCCCGCCGCAGCGGCCATCAGCACGGTGGCGACGCCGTTTCCGCTGGTATCGTGGGTGTGCAGATGAATCGGGATGGAGATTTCGTTTTTCAAAGCCCGGATCAGCTTGTCAGCCGCCATGGGCTTAAGCAGGGCGGACATATCCTTGATGCCCAGGATGTGAGCGCCTCTTCTTTCCAGTTCCTTGGCCATTCTGACGTAATAGTTCAGGGAATATTTGTCTCTGGTTTCATCCATAATGTCGCCGGTATAGCACAGGCAGGCTTCGCAGACCTTGCCCTGGTTGAGGGTTTCGTCGATGCTGACCTCCATGCCCTGGATCCAGTTCAGGGAATCGAAGATCCGGAATACATCGATGCCGGATTCGGCGGACTGCTTGATGAAGGCCCGGATCACGTTATCGGGATAGTTTTTATAGCCTACGCCGTTGGCGCCCCGGATCAGCATCTGGAACAGAATGTTGGGAATCTTTTCCCGGAGGGTTTCCAGTCTTTCCCAGGGGGATTCCTTCAGGAAGCGGTAGGCTACATCGAAGGTGGCGCCGCCCCACATTTCAAGAGAAAACAGGTCTTTCCCGAAAACGGAAAGGGCGGGAGCGATCTTTTCCATATCGATGGTTCTCAGCCGGGTGGCCATCAGGGACTGGTGAGCGTCCCGCATGGTGGTGTCGGTGAGAAGGAGCTTTTCCTGATCCAGCACCCATTTGGACAGCGCCTGGGGGCCGTTTTTGTCCAGGTACTGTTTTGTGCCGTCTATATTTGCAGGCTTTTCAAAAACAGGAACTCTGGGAACGTCAAACTGGGGTTTGCTGCCCCGGCTTTCGTTTACCACCTTGTTGCCGATATATTTGAGAACCTTTAATTCCTTGTCGCCTTTGGAGGTGATATTCAAAAGCTCCGGATAGTCGGCGATAAAGCCGGTATCGCAAAGGCCCTTTCGGAATTTTTCGTGATTGAGCACGTTCAGAAGGAAACCGATGTTGGTTTTAACGCCCTGGATTTTGGTGTCTCTCAGGGCTCGTTTGGATTTATTGATGGCATCCTCAAAGCTTCTGGAAAAAGAAGTTACCTTTACCAGAAGACTGTCGTAGTAAGGGGTGATGGTGGAGCCGGTAAAGCCGTTGCCGCCGTCAAGACGGATGCCAAAGCCGGAACTGGTCCTGTATACGTCCAGCTTGCCCGTGTCGGGGGCGAAGTTGTTGGAGGGGTCTTCTGTGGTGACCCGGCACTGGATGGCATAGCCGGTCTGAGAAACAGAGGCCTGGTCCTTGATGCCGATCTCGCTGGAGTCCAGGCTGTAGCCTTCTGCGATACGGATCTGAGCCTGAACGATGTCCACGCCGGTGGTCATTTCCGTAACGGTGTGTTCTACCTGAATCCTGGGATTCATTTCTATGAAATAGTGATTGCCGTGAACGTCTACCAGAAATTCTACGGTTCCCGCACTTCTGTAGTGGACGGAGCCGGCGATTTTGAGAGCGTCATTGCAGATGTTTTGCCTTTGCTCGTCGGAAAGGCACAGGGCGGGAGCGAATTCGATGACCTTTTGGTGCCTTCTCTGGATGGAGCAGTCTCTTTCAAACAGATGCACCAGATTTCCCTGGGTATCTCCCAGAACCTGCACTTCAATGTGCTTTGGCTTTTCCAGATATTTTTCGATAAAGACCTGATCGTTTCCGAAAGCCTTTCTGGCTTCGCTTCTGGCGCTGTGAAGCTCCTGGAGAAGGGATTCTTCGTCCTGCACAACTCTCATGCCTCTTCCGCCGCCTCCCGCAGAAGCCTTCAGCATGATAGGGTAGCCGCACTCCCGGGCAAGGGCGATGGCTTCCTCGTCGCTTTCCACCGCCTTATCCCCCCCGGGGATGGTGGGAACGCCCACGCTCTGGGCAACTTTTTTTGACTGGATTTTGTCTCCAAGGGCATTCATCATGTCGTGGGTGGGGCCGATGAAGGCGATGCCTTCTTCTTCGCATTTTCTGGCAAATTCTGCGTTTTCCGCCAGAAAACCATAGCCGGGATGAATGGCGTCTACATCCTTGGCCTTGGCAAGGCCGATGATTTCGGCGATACCCAGATAAGCCTCCACCGGAGTGCGGTTTTTGCCTACCTGATAGGATTCGTCCGCGACTGTACGGAACAGGGAATTTTTATCCTCCTCGGAATAAATGGCAACGGACCGAATGCCCAGCTCCTTGCAGGCCCGGAACACCCGGATCGCGATTTCGCCCCGGTTGGCGACCAGTACTCTTTTAAATTTCTTCATACTACCTCTCCTTAATTCTTTCTGCGATGCCTTTTGCCTTTGTCGTATTGAAAATGATGGTATCAGCGGTGAATGGCTTATTTCCTGGTGTCAGGTGGCTTGCCCGGCAAATTTTCTTTTATCCGGGAACAAAGCAAAAGATTTTTACTGATTTTCTGAATCAAGACAAAGCTTTTTTAATAATTTATTATATTCTAAAAATCATATAAAAGCAATGTTTTTGTTTCTCAAGGCCCTTATAAAGACGATATTTTAAAGCCGGGGCCGGTCTATGGAAAAACCCGCACTTGAATCTTGGAAAAGGCCGCGTTATAATCCATATAAAGAGAGCTTTCATACTTTAATGGGTGAAAATCTCAAAAGGAAAGGAAAACATAAAACGAGGGAACAAAAGTGAGTTACCATTCAAAAATGAAAAATCCGGCTACGGACCAGCTTTTTGAGGCGATCCTGCGGCTGGAAAGCATTGAGGAATGCTACCGGTTTTTCGATGATATCTGCACCATCAAAGAGATCCGCTCCCTTGCCCAGCGGCTCCAGGTGGCGAAGCTTCTTGAAACAAGCAAAACCTACAGTGAGATCGAAGAGTTGACCGGCGCCAGCACCGCTACCATCTGCCGGATCAACAAATGCCTGAATTACGGAGCGGACGGCTATAAGCTGATACTGGAAAGAATCAAGGAAGGGGATGCCTGAGCATCCCGTTTATTGCATTTTGCCTATGTCGGAGATTCAATTATTCGTTTATGATATACCGCCGGGGACAAAGACGGAAAGCCTTCCTTACCTGCAAAAGGCCCTGGCGGCTTATTGCGCCTGCAAAGGATGGGATCAGGAAGCCTTCCGGCAGATCCGAAAGGACGAAAAGGGAAGGCCCTTTGTGGAAGGGGAGCCTCTGTTTGTGTCCGCTACCCACAGCGGGGGCCGGGTGATTTGCGCCGTCTGCCGGGAACGGGTGGGAATCGATGCGGAGTTTCCCTGTCTAAGAGGAAGAACGGCGGATTACCAGGGGATCGCGGCCCGTTTTTTTTCGCCCCTGGAACAGGCCTATGTAAAAGAACGGGGAGAGGAAGGCTTTTTTGAAATCTGGGTGCGTAAGGAAGCCTATATGAAATACACCGGAAAGGGAATGGCCTACGGCTTTCGAAGGATCCCCACAAGAGATGAAAAAGGCTTTGTAAAGCAGATCCGCGGATGCCGGATGCGATTTGAAAGATGCGGGGAAATGTTTTTTGCCTGCGCGGGAGGAACGGGGGCTTTGCGATGGAACAACAAGAGTCAAAGGTAAAAATTTATTCCGTAGCCTGCGCCTGCGCGGTGACAACCGGCTTTTCCTTTATGGCGGCGAAAACCTCCCTGGTCTATGCAACTCCTCTGGAAGCCCTTTTTTCCCGTTTTTTTCTGGCGGTGATTTTCGCCGGGGTGCTAGGCGCTTTAGGCGTTGTAAAATTCCGATACAAGGGAAAGCCGGTCAAAAAGCTGTTTTGGCCGGCGGTGCTTTATTCCGTGGGCTTTTTCGGACTGCAATTTGTGGGGCTGATGTATGCCACCAGCGTAGAGGCGGGGATCCTTTATGCGGTGATGCCGGCCTTTACCATGATCATCGCCGAGGTGTTTTTAAAGGAACGCTCCAACTGGATCCAGCGCTTTTGCATGATCATTTCCCTTGTTAGTGTGGTGGTCCTGTTTTTGTATTGCAATGGAAGCCTGGATCAGATGAATCCTGTTGGATTCTTTCTGCTGCTTTTTTCCAGCCTGAGCATGGCGGCCAATAACGTCCTTCTCAGATGGATCAGGGGCGTTTTTTCTCCTGCGGAGGTAAGCCTTGCTTCCTGCGCCATGGGGCTTGGGGTGTATACGATCCTGCTTTTTGCAAGCGGCCTTGTCCAGGGCAGCTTGTCCCGGACGGCGGCCCTGTTTATAAATCCCTCCTTCCTTTTGGCGGCGCTGTATCTGGGGATCGGCTGCACCATGCTGACGACCCTGATGAACGCTTATATGATGGCCCATCTTGAGGCGATCAAAACCAGCGCTTTTTCCAATCTGGGAACGCTGATTACCATATGCGCCGGATCTCTTCTGCTCCAGGAGCCTCTGACCTGGGTGCATATCCTGTGCGCCGGGGTTATTATCGCAGGTGTGCTGGGGACGAATTTCTTTCAGAAGCCGCAGACGGGACCGGTTTTGCCGGGAGAAGGGGAGAAGGCAAAATAGCCCGGAGGGCAAAAACAGATATGGAAAAACAGATATGGAAAAATAGAAAAGGAAGATAAACGGATGCTTAACGTCACCTATATTTATCACAGCTCGTTTCTTGTGGAAACAGACGAGCATTTGCTGCTTTTTGATTATTATAAAGGAAAACTTCCTGTCATGGCAAAGGATAAGCCTTTGTATATTTTTGCCAGCCATCGTCATGAGGATCATTTTTCTCCGGAAATCTTTTCCATTGCAGAAAAAAACGAAAAGGCCCGGCTGGTTTTGTCTTCGGACATCAGTGCAAAAAAAATCCCTGAGAAGCTGAGGGAAAGATGCCGGAGGATAAAGCCGGGAGAACATTTTGCCCAGGGGAGCCTTTTCGTCCGCAGCCTGCGCTCCACGGATGAGGGGGTGGCCTTTGTGGTGGAAAGCGCCGGAAAAGGGATTTATCACGCGGGAGACCTGAACGACTGGCGCTGGGAAGGAGAACCGGAGGCCTGGAACCGGCGGATGAGGGAGGACTATCAGCGCCAGATCGATCTTCTGGCAGAGATGGGGCTTTATATCCATTGCGCTTTCGTGGTTTTGGATGGAAGGCAAAAGCAGGACGCAGGACTGGGGATGGATTATTTTTTGCGGAAAATCCCGGGAGAGGCGGTATTTCCCATGCATTTCTGGGAACGCTATCAGGTGATCGACCGTTATATAAAGTCCGCTTCCAGGGGCCTGCCTGTGGATAGAGTCGTAAGGCTTTCTTTTCCCGGTCAAAGCTTTGCTTTTTAAAAGGATTCATGTTAGAATATGTCGGTAACGACCGAAAATGGCATGCCGGCGGGGCTGGAAACGGATCCCAGCGCCGAAAAGGAGCAGCGGGGAAATGATCGATATGAGGAATAAAAAGAAACGAAACTGGGCGGTGCTGGCGGCAATGATGGCGCTTTTGCTTTTTTTGCCGGGCTGCGGGCAGCAGGCAGGGAGTTCTCTGTCAAAGGAAGGCAGGATACAGCAGGACGATCAGGAAAATCTGTATGATTTCAGAAACGATCTGAAGCGGTGCGACCGGATCGAAATATACGCTGCGAATTCTTCCCAGCCTCTGTGCATGATGAACACCAGCGAGCAGATCGAAGCCTTTATGGAGGACAAGCTGCTGCTTTCTGACTGGAAGCCGGCTGCTATTCCCCAGAGCATCGTTTTGAACTATCAATACAAATGCAGCCTGTTTCAGCGGGAGGATCTGTATTTTGCCCAGGGCTCCGGGGAAAACAAGGGACAGCGGGGCCGATTGAAAAACATGGCGGATTTTTTTATATATGACCAGGATCATTACATTCGAATTTCCATTCAGGGCTTTATCATGGATTTTAAAATGCCCTCGGCGGTGGATATTGAAACATATGCGGGAGAATTGACAAATGGATGAAGGGCAACGGCTCCGGGACCTTGAAAAGGAAAAACCAAAGGGAGAAGGCAGCCCGGGGAAAAAGAAGCCCCGGGGAGAAAAGGATCCCGGCAAAAGGGCGCTGGAGGCGGCGGGCCGGTATCTTTCGGAAAGGGACAGGTCTTGCCGGGAGGTGCGGGAATTTCTTGAGAAAAAGGGCTTTTCTAGCCTGGTTCGGGAACAGGTGATGGAGGCGCTGACCGGGCAGGGGCTTGTCAACGACCTTCGGTACGCCAGGCTCCGGATGACGGAAGAGGCGGAAAAAGGCCGTTCTCTCAGCGGTATACGCAGGCTGCTGGAAGAAAAGGGGATTTCCCGGGAGGATATCGATCTGGCCTTTGAACTGACCTGGGATCTGCCCTCTGAAGAGCAAAGGGCCATGACGGAAGCGGAAAAGCTTATCAGTCAGGAAGGCCCCGGCGTCAAGACCCTCAGAAAGATCGCCTCCAGGCTTTCTTATCGGGGCTACCAGCAGGAGCTTATCTACGAGATACTGGAAAAACTGGCGGATACCTACGGTATTTACGATTTTTCCTCTTGACAGGATAAACGGCGGGACATAGAATAAAACCAGCCTGAGGGGAAGACTCCCGGGCTAAAATTTCATACAAAAAGGCGAAGAAAAAGACAGCTTTGCGCATGTTCCTTTCCCACAGAGAGACGGTTTGCGGCTGAGAGACCGTTGGAAAGCCGGCGTTTAAGATCCCTTTGGAGCCTGTCCGCCCAAGTTTCAGTAAGCGGACACGTATTACGCGTTAAGTAATCAAGAGCGACACCATAAAAGGCCCTTGGCGGCAGGAAAAGGCCCTGAAGAAAAGGGCCGGTGTAAGACGGGTGGTACCGCGGTAATGTAGTTTATCGTCCCTGGATCAGCGTGATCCGGGGATTTTTTCGTTTTCCTGAAAACGAAAATCTGCAGCTGCAACGCAAAAAAGAAATATAAAGGAGAGCTGGAAATGTTTGAAAAATTATCGGAAAAGCCAATCGCCCAGGTGCAAAACCAGCAGGCTGACCAGTGGGACAGAGAAGACCTGCTGAAGCAGTGCATCGACAAAAGAGAGGGAAGCCCTTCCTTTCTGTTTTATGAAGGACCCCCTACGGCAAACGGAAGGCCGGGCATTCATCATGTGATGGCCAGGACCCTGAAGGATTCCGTGTGCCGCTATAAAACCATGAAAGGCTATCAGGTCAGACGGAAGGCGGGCTGGGACACCCATGGCCTTCCGGTGGAAATCGAAGTGGAAAAGCAGCTTCAGCTTTCCTGTAAGGCGGATATCGAGGAGTACGGAATCGACCGGTTTAACCGGAAATGCCGGGAATCGGTATTTACCTATGAAAAGCAATGGAGGGAAATGACCCGGCGGATGGGATATCTGATCGATCTGGAGCATCCCTACATTACCCTGGACAACGACTATATCGAGTCTGTCTGGTGGATTTTGAACAGGTTCTTCCAGGAAGGCTTTATTTACGAAGGCTACAAGATCCTGCCCTACTGCCCCAGATGCGGAACCGGACTTGCTTCTCATGAGGTGGCTCTGGGCTATAAGGAAATCAAATCCAACACGGCGACAGTCAAGTTTAAAAGAAAGGACGCCCAGGAATACTTCCTTGCATGGACCACCACTCCCTGGACCCTGGTTTCCAACGCGGCCCTTACGGTAGGCCCGGATGTGGATTATATAAAGGCCCGCTTTGAGGGAGAGGTCTATTATGTGGCCAAGGCTCTGGCAGACAGGGTATTCAAGGGAGAATACGAGGTTCTGGAGCAGATGAAGGGAAAGGATCTGGAGTATCTGGAATATGAGCAGCTGATGCCCTTCCTCAGGCCGGAGCCGGGCAAAAAGGCTTTCATCGTGACCACGGCGGATTATGTAACCATTGAAGACGGTACGGGCATCGTCCATACCGCTCCCGCCTTTGGCGAGGACGACTATAATACCGGCAGACGCTATGGGCTTACGGTCTTCAATCCTGTGGGCGAGGACGGGAAATACACCGATTCTCCCTGGAAGGGCCGTTTTGTGATGGACTGCGATGTGGACATTATCAAATGGCTGGCGGCGGAGGGAAAGCTTTTCGCCAAGGAAAAGATGGCCCACAATTATCCCCATTGCTGGAGATGCTCCACGCCTCTTCTGTATTACGCCAAGCCCAGCTGGTATATCGAAATGACAAAAATCAAGGAACGTTTGATAGAGCAGAACAACGCCGTCAACTGGTTCCCGGATTTTGTGGGAGAAAAGCGCTTTGGAAACTGGCTTGAAAACTTAAACGACTGGGCGATTTCCAGAAGCCGCTATTGGGGTACGCCCCTGAATATCTGGCGCTGCGAATGCGGTCATCTGGAATCCGTGGGCTCCCGTAAGGAGCTGGTGGAAAAAGCCATCGAGGATATCGACCAGAATATCGAGCTGCACCGTCCTTACGTAGACGATATTCATTTCACATGCCCGGTTTGCGGGAAAACCATGACCCGGGTGCCCGATGTGATCGACTGCTGGTTTGACAGCGGCTCCATGCCCTTCGCCCAGCAGCATTATCCCTTTGAAAACAGCGAGAGCTTTGATCGGGAAATGTTCCCGGCGGATTTTATCTGCGAGGGTATCGACCAGACCAGAGGCTGGTTTTATTCCCTTCTTGCCATTTCCTGTTTCGTAAAAGGCGTGGCGCCCTATAAAAACGTCCTGGTCAACGACCTGATTTTGGACAAGGAAGGAAAGAAAATGTCCAAATCAAAGGGAAACACCGTGGATCCCTTCGATCTGTTTGACAAATACGGCGCAGACGCCACCCGGTGGTACCTGCTGCAGGTTTCCCCTGCCTGGAGTCCCACCAAGTTTGACGAGGACGGTCTGATCGAGGTGCAGGGAAAGTTCTTCGGCACCTTGAAAAACGTCTATAACTTCTTCGTGCTGTATGCCAATACGGATCAGCTGGATGTCAGAAGCCTTTTTGACACCTGGCAAAAGGAAGGAAGACCGGCTCTTGCCGAGCTGGATCAGTGGATCCTGTCCAAGTTCAACCGCCTTGTGGCAGAGGTTACCCAGGAAATGGATCAGTACGATCATATGAGGGCCACAAGAAAAATTCAGCAGTTTGTGATCGAGGATCTGTCCAACTGGTATATCAGAAGGGCCAGAAGAAGATTCTATCAGGAGGGCATGAATCCCGACAAAACGGCGGTCTACTGCACCACCTACGAGGTGCTTGTGGGCGTGACAAAGCTGATCGCCCCCTTCGCCCCCTTCCTTTCCGACGAGATGTATCTTAAGCTGGCGGGAGGAGATTCGGTGCACGTGCAGTATTATCCTCAGTGCCAGGAGGGGCTGATCAACGAAAAAACCGAAGAGAGAATGGATCTGGTGCGGGATCTTGTGGGACTTGGCCGGGGCGCCAGGGAAAAGGAAAAGCTCAAGGTCAGACAGCCCTTGAGAGAGATCCTGGTGGATGGAAAATATGAGAAGGTGATCGGAGATCTGACGGATCTGATCAAGGAAGAGCTGAATGTAAAAAAGGTGGTCTTTGAAAAGGATCTGGAAAAATACATGAATTTCAGCCTCAAGCCCAATTTCAAGACAGCCGGGCCGGTTCTGGGCAAGAAGGTGAAGGCGCTGGGCGCCGCTTTGGCATCCTGCGATCCGAAGGAGGCTGTCGCCTGTATGGAAGAGCAGGGGGCCATGAGTCTTTCTCTTGAGGGGGAAATGACGCAAATTCCGAAGGATCTGGTGGATGTGAGCATTTCCGCCAAGGAAGGCTTTGTGGTGGCTATGGAAAACAACCTGTTTACCATTTTGGATACCACCCTGGATCAGGAGCTGATCCACGAGGGCCTTGCCAGGGAATTTGTTTCCAAGGTGCAGCAGATGAGAAAGGCAAAGGGCTTTGAAATGATGGATCATATCGCCATAGCCTATCAGGCGGAGGAAGAGGTTTGCCAGGCTGTGGAAAAGTACAGAAAATACATTATGGAAGAAACCCTGGCGGAACGTCTGGAGCAGGGGGGCCAGGGAGAGGCCTACAAGCTCAACGGCCATGAAAGCCGGATCCAGGTAAGCAGGCTGTAAAAGGAAAGAAAAAAGCGCAGCTAGGCGCCGGGCAGGAGGTAGATGGCAGGTGGTAAGGCTCAAAAGCATGGATTTGGAGGCGTTGAAGGAATATTTGGCCGGACTGGGGCTGCCCCCTTACCGGGGAGAGCAGATTTTCCGCTGGATGCACAGGGGCGTCAGTTCCTTTGAGGAAATGTCCGATCTGCCCCTTTCCCTGCGGGAAAAGCTGAAAGGGCAATGCACCCTGGAGGTGCTGCAAACGGAAACGGTGCAGATCTCCCGGCGGGACGGAACAAGAAAATATCTTTTTTCCCTGGAGGACGGCCAGAAGATCGAAAGCGTCCTGATGCGCTACCGCTACGGCAATACGGCCTGTATCTCTTCTCAGGCGGGATGCAGGATGGGCTGCGCCTTTTGCGCTTCAAAGGAAGGCGGGCTGATCCGTCAGCTGACGGAGGGAGAAATGCTGGAACAGGTTTTGCGGATGAAAAGGGAATCGGGATTGGAGATCCAGCATGTGGTGGTGATGGGTACGGGAGAGCCCTTTGATAATTACCGGAATTTAGTGGGATTTCTAAGGCTTTTGCACAACCCTTTAGGGCTGGGGATGAGCTATCGCAGTATGACGGTTTCCACCTGCGGCCTGATTCCCGGCATCGATGCTTTCGCCGGGGATATGCCCCAGGCGACTCTGGCCGTTTCTCTTCATGCCCCCCAGGAGACGCTGCGAAGCCGTCTGATGCCCATTAATCGGAAATATCCCCTGAAGGAGCTGATGGAGGCCTGCCGGCGTTATACGCAGCGTACCAATAAGCGGATCACCTTCGAATATGTGCTGATAGAGGGCGTGAACGATTCCGGGCGGATGGCCGAAAGCCTGGCCCTTCTTTTGAAGGGAATGCTGTGCCATGTGAACC
>CALWZU010000100.1 GCA_944386095.1 uncultured Clostridia bacterium
TAAAGCGGGAATCCCCCGAGGACCTTTATACAGACGGACTTCATCCCACTGCCCTTGGCCATCGGCTGATCTGTGAAATGATCAAGGAAAGGCTGCTGCCCCTTTTATGATTTTTTCTCATGCAGCAGCTTCAAAAGCTGCTCTTTGGCCAGCTGCGCTGTCATTTCCTCCGGCGCCGCAAACAGATAGGCCAAAGCCTCGTTCCACTGACGGACATGCTCTGTCCCGGAGGCAGCCAGATAAATCCGCGTGGTTTCGATGCTGCAATGCCCCAGTACATCCGCAAGCTTTACGATATCCTTGTAGGCCCGGTAATAGGTGGCGGCAAACAGATGCCTGAAATTATGGGGAAACACTTTGGAGGACTTCACTTTGGCATCTGCGCACAGTCTTTTCAGCTCTTCCCAAATCTGGCGGCGGGACAGGCTTTTTCCGTTTCTGGTGATAAAAATCTCTCCGGATTCGGTTTTTTGTTTTTTGGCGTATTTTAAGAGTTTCATGCAAAGTCTCCCGGAAAGCAGGATCGTTCGAAATTTGCCTTTCATGCGAATATCCGCCCGCCCGGCCCGCGCGGCCTCAACGGTGAGATATTTCACCTCCCCCACCCGGATCCCGGTGGAACAGAGGGCCTCCATCAAGAGGGCCAGGCGCTCCCTTCCCTGGCTTTGGGCCGCTTTCAGCAGGCGGTTATATTCGGGGCGGGTGAGCTCCCGGGCAGGTTCCCGAAAGGTTTTGCGCTGGATTTTCAGAAATTTTACCTTGTATCCTTCCCAGCCAAGAAAGGAAAACAGGCCGTTGATTGCCGCCAGCATGGCGTTGATGAAAACCGGAGCATAGCCCTCCTTTAACAGGTGCTCCTTCCATCTGGAGGCAAGCTCCTTTGTAACAGGGCGATGGTCCAGCCAGCAGGCAAAGGCTTCAGCATGACGCAAATAATTTTCGATGGTGCCGGGACTTCGTTCAGCCTGATGCAAATACCTGGCATAATCCGACAGCCGCTTCCTTGTGATGCGTTTTCCTTCCATATGTATAACCTCCGCTTCCAGATGATCTTTGCCTGATAAAGGCTTCTTCCAAAGCAAACATAAAATAAATTTCTCATTCCTGCCGGGCAGGAGCTGGTCATTAGATGATCCATTTCCGCCAAAACCACAAAAAACCGGAAGTTCCGGTTTTTTGCCATTTCCCATAGATGCGCCTTTTCCGTTTTTTAACCCATGGTATCCTGAATGGAATCCATGATATTGGACAGCTGATCCGTGGTTTTTTTCAGACTGCGCTCGATTTTATGCTGCTGTCTGGGAGACATTGCCGCAAATGCCAGGCCTGCGGCAGCGCCGATGGCGCCGATGGTGACGGCGCCTTTGATGAAACCGCCATGCTTCATATTCCTTCACACCCTTCTCATCTGAATACTTGATGCCGTGCGTTTTTCCCGGTGAAAAACCTCCGCTCCTGCCGGGAATGTATCGTCAGCCTCAGTTGATATTAGTGTTTCTCGTCCATATTAAATCATGCATGACAATTTTTTTCGATTATACCGCCGCCGGCCAGATATTCTCCATCATAAAGCACAAGGGATTGTCCGGGTGCAGGCGCTCTTTGAGGCTGATCGAATTTCACCATGAAGCTTTGCTCTTTTTCCTTTTGGAGTCTGCAGGCGGAAAGCGGGGCGGAATAACGGATCCTGCCCTGCAAAGGGGTGTTTTCATCGGGCACTCCTGCGGGAAAGTGCCAGGATCCGGCCCGTATTGTGTCCGAAAACAGATCCTGATTGTCTCCTAAAATAACCCGGTTCTTTTCGCTGTCGATACCTGTCACGAAGGCGGGCTTTCCCAGAGCTATGCCAAGGCCTTTGCGCTGCCCCACCGTATAAAACACGATCCCCTTATGCGAGCCCAGGACATTTCCCTCTTTATCGGTAAAAAAGCCGGGCTTTGGGAGGTAACCCCTGTTCTGCCGTAAAAAATCCCCATAATTTCCCTTTTCTACAAAGCAGATCTCCTGACTGTCCTTATCCTCAGCGTTTTCAAAACCCTCCCTGCGAAGAAGACCGCGGATTTCTTCCTTGTCCCTGATCTCTCCCAGGGGAAACAACACCCTGGACAATTCCTGCTGCCCCAGCTTCCACAATACATAGGACTGATCCTTTTTTTGATTGGCGCTCATACGGATTTGATACAGTCCCTTTTTTTTTCTTTTTTCCACTCTTGCGTAATGGCCTGTGGCGATATGCCCTGCCGAAAGGTCTCGGGCTCCTTCCAAAAGAGCGCGGTATTTAACGGTGGGATTACATTGAACGCAGGGATTGGGCGTCCTGCCCGCCAGATATTCCCTTTCAAAATAAGAAAGGACCTCCCTTTCAAAGATCTGGGACATATCCTTATACAAAAACGGCAGATCAAGCGCCCTGGCCGCTTTCCTGGCCTTTTCGGCGCTTTCCTTTCCTCTTCCTAAAACGTCAAAATACAGGCACACCACCCTGTAGCCCTGCTGTTTCAAAAGCAGGGCGGCGGCGGTGCTGTCCACCCCTCCGCTTAATCCCAGTACCACCTTGTCATGCTCTCCCAGTCCTATATGCCTCATCATTTCCGGGTCTCCGTCCTTTCTGATTGTGCCGGTCAAGGGGCCGCAAGCCTCACAGAGTAAAGGGCTTTACCCCTTCCACAGCCTCTGCCGGGGTTATTTCCCTGTCATCATGATCGATGTCAAGGAGCCTGTATGCATCGTTTCCCATGGAAAGCTCCTTCATATAGCTAAGCTGTCTTAAGCCCCGTCGGCTTTCTATCCGATGCACCAGATCATGATGATCCTCTTCCCTAAGGGCATATACCAGATCCACCGAGGCCTGGTCCGCCGCCAGAATATCATCTGAGGCCACAATGCCGATATTAGGCGTAACCACAGGCTTTGCGGCAGTTCCTTCACAGTCGCAGGAAACGGACATGTTACGCAGTACATTGATAAATGTAATATGGGGAGAAAAATAGTCGACCACCGCCTTGGCCGATTCGGTCATCCGTTCCATGAATTCTTCCTTCTGAATATCCCACATGTCTGTTGAACCGGGGGTGGTATGGATCATGGCCTTGCCGATCCTGCCGTCTGCACAGCCGATACCGATATTTTTATCAGCGCCTCCAAAGCCGCCTACCTGATGGCCCTTGAAATGGGTCAGCACCAGCATGGAATCATAGCTTTGGATGGATTTGCCCATCGACATTTCAGAAAACCACTTCCCGCCCTTAACAGGAAGAAAAACCGTTCCCTCCTCGTCCATAATATCCACCGGGCAAAAATCCCATCCGTTGATGGAAAGCGTCTTCCGGTGCTGAGGGGTAGTATACCGGTCGCCGTCATAGTAGGTATTGGTTTCTACGATGGCCCCGCCGGGAAGCCTTGTTTCAAAGAGCTCCCTGACCCAGGGCCTTGGGATGATATTAGGTCCGTGAGGCTCGCCGGTATGAAGCTTCACGGCGATCCGCCCTTTAAGAGGCCCGGCTACCCTGTCGAAAATCCTGCAAAGGCCCTCCGCCGAAAGATCCCGGGTAAAATAAACCAGCGATTTTCCTTCATTTCCTTTTTCATAAGGCAGATCAGACTGCCCCGCCCTTTTCGCAGTTATGGTGTTCTTATCCATTTTTCTGCCTCCTTATTATTTGTTTTTTTTCATTATAGCTTTCTTTTTTCCCCTTGTAAAATAAAATGAAGGAGCAAAGCCCCCTTCGCTCTTGATTTTTGAAATAAGCCGCTCTATACTGTTTGAGGCAAGAAATCCATTTATCATATCAAAGGAAGAATCGCAATGAAACACTATGACGCTATTATTTTTGACCTGGACGGCACCCTTCTTGATACACTCAAAGATCTGACAGAAGCTGTCAATTACGTCAATCGCACCATGGATTTTCCCCTGAAAAGCCGTGAGGAGGTCCGGCTTGCCCTGGGAAACGGCGTGGCCTTTCTGATCGACCGCACCATCCCTTTTGGAAAGGAAAACCCTCATTATCAAAGCTGCATTGAAAAGTTTCAAACCTACTACAAAAGCCATATGCAGGATCACACCTGCCCCTTTGAACAAATTCCCCGGCTCCTGTCTGAACTGAAACGGCAAGGAAAAAAGCTGGCCGTGGTATCCAATAAATTTCAGCTTGCCGTAGAAGGCCTGTGCCAGGCTTATTTTCCCCAGGTCTTTGAGGCCGCTATAGGCGAATCTCCCTCCGTCGCCAGAAAGCCCGCTCCCGATATGCTGCTTCACGCCGTAAGGCGCCTTGACAGCACAAAGGAAAAGACCCTTTACGTAGGTGATTCCGAGGTAGACATCCTGACAGCCCAAAATGCAGGGATCGACTGCATCAGCGTTACCTGGGGATTTCGGGAGGAAGGGTTTTTAAAACAGAAAGGGGCAGCGCTCCTTGCCCGCAGTCCCGGCGAACTGCTGGAGCTGCTGGGATATGAAGGCGATCAGGAAACGAGGTGACATCAGGCTTATGGGAAAAAAAGAAGTTTTATATATCATTTTGACCGCCCTTTTGTTCAGTACCATGGAGGTGGCCCTCAAGGTGGCCGGAAATGATCTGGATCCCTTCCAGCTGACCTTTATCCGCTTTTTCATGGGCGGTTTGTTTTTGCTGCCCTTTGCTCTTAAAGAAATGAAACAGCGCCGTGTCCGGTTAAATAAATCAGACGTAACGTATCTGTTTGTTCTGGGTATTATCTGTATCTGCATCAGTATGCTGTTTTTCCAGCTTGCCATCATGCAGGCAAACGCCAATCTGATCGCGATCCTGATTTCAAGCAATCCTGTTTTCACCATGATCTTCGCTCATTTCATCGTAGAAGACAGATTCACCCGCCGAAAGGCGCTGGTTCTTGTTATCAGCCTTGCCGGCGTAGCCATTGTGGCAAATCCCTTTCATCTGGGCCAGGGCAATACCCTCATGGGGATACTCTTTGGGGTTATCGCCTCCGTTACCTTTGGCCTTTACAGCGCCATGGGAAAGCTGCGCATCGAAAAGATCGGAGATGTGGCCCAAACCAGCCTGAGCTTTTTGTTTGGCTCCTTTGTCATGCTGTTTATCATGCTGTTTATGGGAAAGCCCATTCTTTCCGGTATACAGCCAGGCCATCTGCCGCTGATTTTATACCTTGGCATTGTGGTCACCGGCATCGGCTACTACTTTTATTTCGAAGCCATCCACATGTGCGGCCCTTCCAGAGCCTCTATCGTCTTTTTCCTAAA
>CALWZU010000101.1 GCA_944386095.1 uncultured Clostridia bacterium
ATCTGCGAAGCTTGTCAGGTGCGTTTCTGGGCTGGAGGATCAGACGGCAAAGGGACTGGGTCTGCAAGGGGCTGGATTCTAAAATCCGGATCATCAAAAGCCCCCCCATGCCCGCCAAAACGGCGCAAGAAACCTCCCCGGGAGAAAAGGCCGCCAGGCCGTCTGCCTGCCGCAGAAAAACGCCTTTTTCCTTCCAGTCATCCCCCAGATAACGCCGCAGATTTTCCCGGGTGATTTTCAAGGGCCCCTGGTTGACATCTGAAGCGATGACCCGGGGAGAAATTCCTTTTTGTATCAAATAGATGGGAAGATAGCCGTGATCCGTGCCGATATCGGCCACAGCCTGCCCCCGGGGCACCAGGCTTCCCAGCATTTCAAGCCTTTGGCTCAGCTTTATGATTTCTCCCATGGCCTTATTCCAGGTAGTCCTTGAGCTTTTTGCTTCTGCTGGGATGTCTGAGCTTACGAAGGGCCTTCGCTTCGATCTGGCGGATACGCTCCCTGGTCACATCAAACTGCTTGCCCACCTCTTCAAGGGTCCTGGCTCTTCCGTCCTCCAGGCCAAAACGCAGCTTCAATACCTTCTGTTCCCGTTCCGTCAGGGTGTCCAAAACCTCGATCAGTTGCTCCTTGAGCATGGAAAACGCCGCCGCCTCTACCGGCGCGGGAACATCATCGTCAGGGATAAAATCTCCCAGATGGCTGTCCTCCTCCTCGCCAATAGGCGTTTCAAGAGAAACCGGCTCCTGGGCGATTTTCAAAATCTCTCTGACCTTTTCCACAGGAAGGCCCATTTCCTCCGCCACCTCTTCGGGAGTGGGCTCTCTGCCGTATTCCTGCAGGAGCTGTCTGGAAATCCGAATCAGTTTATTGATGGTTTCCACCATATGCACCGGAATCCGGATGGTTCTGGCCTGATCCGCAATGGAGCGGGTAATGGCCTGCCGTATCCACCAGGTAGCATATGTACTGAATTTGTATCCCTTTCTCCAGTCGAATTTATCCACAGCCTTGATCAGCCCCAGATTCCCTTCCTGGATCAGATCCAAAAACAGCATGCCCCTTCCCACATAGCGTTTGGCAATGCTGACAACCAGCCTCAGATTCGCCTCGCACAGCTTCTGCTTAGCTTCCTCATCCCCTGACTCCATCCGCTTGGCAAGCTCGATTTCCTCTTCTGCGGTCAAAAGAGGCACCTTGCCGATTTCCTTCAGATACATCCGCACCGGATCGTCCACATTGATCCCCTTCGGAAGAGAAATGTCCATATCCACATCCTCATCTTCCACGTTCAGGTCGATCCCCTCCAGATCCTCCTCATCATCCATGACGATCTCGAAATCCTCCGGTTCCACATCCTCCGACACGATCTCCACTCCGGAGGCGATCAGATTATCATAAAGATCATCCAGCTGCTCCTTGTCCACATCCACCTGATCCAGGGCGTCGGCTATTTCCTGATAAGAAATGGAGCCTTTCTTTTTTGCCTTTTCCGTCAATTCCGCAATGGCTTCCGCTTTTTTTTCATCGTTTTCCTGATGCTGTTCAAAATTCATAACACAAATCCCTTTCCTTCTGCGATTACTTCAGTACCCTGCTGATTTCCATTAACTCCTTTGACAATGCTTGTATCTCCTTTTGATCCTCCTCTTCATTTAATATCTGCATAATTTCCAGTATCTGCTTTCGGCGCGCGGAAAGCTTGTCCTTGTGAAGCTTTTCCAGACACTGGGAAAAAACCTTTTCCGGTTCGGACTGCCGGGGAACTCTTTCCATAACCTCTCTCAAAAGCGCCTGCTGCTCTTCCTCCAGAGCCTCCTCAAGGCTCTGGGGATTTTCCGGCTCTGTTTCCCAAGAAAGAAGCGCTCTGTATAGTCCCTCATAGGGGCTTTCGGCGAAAAGAGCTTCTACCAAAGGCTCTTCTTGGGCTTTTTTCCCATACTCCTGATGATCCTTCAAAAGCCTGATCAGGATCATGCGAAGGGGCGTATAACGCTCCTGCCTTTGCCGGTGCTGTTTTCGGGACTCAACGGAGGCTTCTTTCTGTCTTGCCGCCGGCGGGCCTTCCGGTTCGTCTGCCATGCCCTCTACCTCTCTGGTTAAAGAGCTTGAGGGGATCCCCGTTAAAGAAGCCACCTGGTTGATATAAGCCGCCCTTTTTACAGGGCTTTGGATCTTTTTCAATTCCTGGGCGATTTCCTCCAGAAAGCGAATGCTTCCTTCCGTGGTATTCATATCGTATTTTTTCTTTATCCCCCGGATTTTATACTCCATAAAAGAAATCGCCTGCTCTGTCAGCTTGATAAATGCCTCCTTGCCGTTGGCCTTGATGTATTCGTCCGGATCCTTTCCTGTGGGGATCACAAGGATCCTCACCTCAAGGCCCGCCTGCTGAAGGATGTCCATGCCCCGCATGGCGGCCGCCTGCCCGGCGCTGTCAGAATCATAGGACAAAACCACCCGATCCGTATAACGCTTCAAAAGGGCAGCCTGCTGGGGGGTCAGAGCCGTTCCCAGCGTAGCCACCACATTTTCCACCCCGTGTTTTACAAGGGAGACCACATCCATATACCCTTCCACCAGAATCGCCAGATTTTGCCGGGCAATTTCCCCTTTGGCCAGGTTCAATCCGTAAAGATTATGTTTTTTTTGAAAAATCGGCGATTCAGAGGAATTCAAATACTTTGGGGAAGCCCCCTCTTCTATGGCTCTTCCCCCAAAGCCGATCACCTTGCCTCTTGCGTTAAAAATGGGAAAAATCAGCCTGCCTCGAAATTTGTCGTAATATCCGTGATTCCCCTTGGCGCACAGCCCCAGCTGTTCAAGCAGCTCCGGCTGTACC
>CALWZU010000102.1 GCA_944386095.1 uncultured Clostridia bacterium
GCCACGGACAAGGCCTGATACAGATCCGGGTTCAACTGCATTCCTCCTTATTTGTCGCTGACCGTTCCAAGGATGCAGGGGGATTTTTGATACAGCGGGATCTCCAAAATGACGCCGAAGGCGGCAAGAAGGCGTTCCAGTCCCTTTCTGCCGATGGACATGGGCCCGTAAATGCTTTCGGGGATCAAAATACGTCCGCCGGGCTTTACTGACCGGATCAGGGAAAACAGCAGACTGACCCTTTCTTCCAGGCTGTATTGCGCCTGCATCAGAAAGATCGCCGTATCGGCAAAGGGAAGGTTTTCTCTCATTTCATCAGGCGCAAGACACTCTGCCTCTTGGCAGGGCTCCTGCGCTGAAGGAGGGCAGGAAAGCTTTTTGTCCGCCAGGATCCGGATCTTTCCCATAGAACCGTCCAGCGCCGGTATTTGAGGCGGGAAAGGGGGATAGGCTTCCGAAGGCGCATCGATCTGAAACAGGGCGGAAAAGCATTCCTCCTCGATGGTGCGCAGGATCCGGTAATCCTTCCAGACCTGGCTTTCGTCTTGGCTGTAAAGAAGGATGTTGCCGGGGGCCGTTTCCAGATCGACGGTAGTGGGGAGCTGCTGGGAGGTGAAGGCCTGTGAAAGATTGGCCGATACCATGGTCTTTAAAGAGCGAAGAACCGTCAGGACAGGAAAGGAATCTACGCTTCCCCCTCTTGGGGTGATAAAGAATTTGTTGATCAAAAACCCCTTTGGCCGGTAAGGGGTCATCCGGGCGTTTTCGAAAGCTTCCCCGTCCAGATAGCTGTCCAGGGACACATCTGTCAGGTGATGTCCCAAAAGCTGATCTAAAAGATCCTTTGGAAAGCTCCCGCCCATGGGCCTTGCCCCCAGCTCGATCAGGACCGGCCCCTGGTCTGTCATCATATATTCCCCGTGAGTAGGGCCGTAGCGGATCGAAAGAGCATCCAGCACCTTGTATGCGTATTCCACCAGCTCTCCATGGCCGCCTTCCAGCCGGTTGAGGATCCGGGCGTAGTTGTAAGCGTTACCCTGGCTGCCTCTTGCCACCTTGTCGTAAACCCATATATCCGTGACCCGGTGTATGCCGTTTCGGCTGACGGTATTGACGATATATTCCGTACCGATGATCCGCTCCTGCATGATCAGACCGTATTCCCGGTTTGGCTTGCCAAACAGATCCACCCCTTCCAGCTCCTGAGCGGCGGCTTTTACCGTCTCCTCCGGAGAAGCGCAAAAATGCAGGCCCATGGTGCCGGCACCGGAAACGGGTTTGAGGACCACCTGCCCGGTAGCCAGCTCATCCCAGAACGCCAGAGCCTCTTTTGGGGTATGAATGAGTCTGCCCCGGATACTTTTTAAGCCCTTTTGACATAAGGCCTGCTGCATCAGGTCTTTGTTCAGGTGCAAAGCAGACGCCTGAGGAGGATTGCCCGGAAGCTCCAGCGCTTCCGCCAGCCTGTCAGCCAGCGTCACGCCCAGTTCGCTTCCCGCTACGACGCAGAGGATGTCATAGGAGGAAAGGGCCTGGAGCAAATGAGAAAAATCGCCGTCGTCGGGAATCAGAACGGCCTGGGGAGGCAGCTTTTTTTGACACGCGGCTCGGGAGCGTTCGTATTCTTCCGAAAGCGCCCCGCAGGCGCTTTGACGGGGATAGATAACAAGGGGCAGAAAGCCCCGGTCAAGGATGTCCTGCAAATAGAACATTCCGGTTGAAAAGGCTTCAACGATAAGGATGGCTTTCATGATTTTTTTCCTCCCTTTGATAGGCTTGTCTGACGGCCCGGGCCAGCTGATCCGCGCAGGAGGTGGATTTGAACCCGCAGGTGATGCCGGACAGCTTTTCTTCTACCTGATCTACCGTAAGGCCTTCCACCAATTTGGGAATCGCCTTCAGATTCCCGTCGCAGCCTCCGTAAAAGACAACGTTTTTCACAACGGCTCCCTCCAGTTCCACCCGGATCTGCCGGGAGCAGGTACCCTGGGTTTGATACATATATTCTGCCATAATCCATATCCTTCCTCCCGCATGATGCGGGTTTTACAGCTTTGCTCCGCAGCTGGAGCAGTAGGCGTCGTTTTCTCCGGTCTTTGCTCCGCAAACCGGGCAGGAGAAACCGGAACCGTTTTGATCTGTAAAAGAGCCCTGACCGGCCTGCGTTTCCCGGGAGTCGGGGCGGGATGCCGCATCATGGGGGTACTCTTCTTTAAAACCGTTTGACCGCAGGGTTTTATTCAGCTGGGTGGTGTTCTGGCAGATGATGATCAGAAGCATGGCGAATTCATAAGCCACACGGGTGATGACATTACCTCCCACGATCATCAGAAGGCCTCCCAGAAAGCTGGAAAACATCAGGAAGAATCCGCCGATGGTCATAAAGCAGGCTGCGATCAGATAAAGGATCTTCAAAATGGAATCGATCAAAAGGGTATGAAAGGAAAGAAAATCGTAGAGCTTGCCCCAAAAGCCCTTGAAGCGGTATTCGTTTTTCCTGCTGAGGAAGGTAAAGTAAATGGCGATGCCGCCGATGACGGAAAGAAGGGCGGCGATGCCCAGGAAAATCAAGACCGTGCTTTCGGGATAAAGCTCTGTGCTGTAATAGGTTCCGTAATAACTCATAACGTATGCCTCCTGTCCTGTGATAATCATGTGATAAAATAAAAGCGCTTGATCGATGGCCTTTCTGGGGCCGTTTTATGCTTACCCCTTGCTTTGCGGCCGCCGCACAGCTGTTTTATAACCGGCGGAGGGGCCCTGGCAAGGCGGCTGCGGCAATGGCCTGCACCACCTGCTCCGGAGTCATTCCTCTGGTTTCAAGGGTGAGATCCGCATACTTTTGATAAAGGGGGACCCTCCTTTGATAAAGCTGCGCCAGGGTTTCTCCCGGTCCCATGGTAATGCCCCGGGTGCGGATGTTGTTTAGCCTGTTTTGGATTTCGGAAAGGGGAAGAGAAAGATAGACCACCTGTCCCAGACTTTTCAGATGGGCCATGGCCTCCTCGTAATAAACGGCGCTCCCTCCGGTGGCGATGACGGCGTCGGCGGCGTCCAGCTTTGAAAGGACATGCCTTTCCACTTGCTGAAAATAGTCGTTTCCCTTTTGATCGATGATTTCCTGTAAAAGCAGCTTTTGATCCGCCTGAATCAAAAGATCGGTATCAATGAAGCCTTTTCCCAGGGTTTTTGCCAGAATAACGCCCACCGTGCTTTTGCCGCAGGCGGGCATTCCCACTAAAACGATGCAGCTCATATATGCCAGGCCCTTTCTGTGATGTTTTTTTCATTATAAATCTGCGGCAGGGGAAAAGCAAAGAGAAAAGGGGGGATGAAACATAATTGTAACCTGAGGGAAGGAAAAAAGTTTCTCAAATTCAGGAAAAAGTTTAGAAAAGTAGTTGACAGGAGAGGGAGAGGGTGGTAATCTATAAAAGCTCGCTACAAACGAGCGCTGCCGGGGAGGCCAAAAAGCAAAGACAACAGGGCAGCAAGCACATTGAAAACTACATAGTGCAGGAAAGCAGACAATTCCTTTAACTTGCCGAAAGGCAAGACCAAAAGAAGAATTCTGGAATGTCAGCAAAGACATTCT
>CALWZU010000103.1 GCA_944386095.1 uncultured Clostridia bacterium
GCCGGGAACAAATGAGAAGTAAAAAGGCTCTATATATTACGAAAGGACAAAACAGCACCAGGAAAGGAGGGGTAAGTTGGGTAAGATCAAAAGAGGCTTGGGGATCGTTTTACTGATCGTGATGCTGGCCGCCCTGCCGGGGATGTGCTTTGCGGAAAGCGCCGTTTCCTTCGATAAGGCCCAGCAGTCGGTTTCCGCCGTAACAGACAACGCCGGGGACAACGCCAAGCGCCGGTCCTGCTTTGAAAGAGGTTCAGCGACCCTGACGCAGATTTCCGGCTGCAATCTGACCATTGAGGCGGAGGGCTTTGCTTACCACAATGTGGATCAGATCGGCATGACGGTATATTTGCAGGAAATGCGCAACGGACATATGGAAGAGGTCGAGTCCTGGTCGGTGGATAATTATAAGACGGATAATGTAAAATTCGGAACGGGTTATACCGTGGACGGCAACGCCGATTACCGGCTTTATGTGATTTATAGCACCAGACATACCGCCGACGGCGGCGGTATAGAAGGTGGGTATACTGCGACTAGCTGGATCTGGATTGACGACTGATTTCTTGTCAATCAGGACAAGCTTAATTTCATAAAACGCCATCCCCGCAGTCTTTTCCGGAAATGGGACCGGTTTTTCGGCATATTTACCGCCCTTTCCGGGAAGGCTGCATTTTTATGCCTCTTTGCTCCAAAGGTTTTGTGAGACAGTAGTTATAACCAAAGGGCGCCTGTTTTTTATGATGAAAGAAATAAAAATTACCGTTGGCAGGCGCTTTTATAACCTGACTAACAAACGCCTGTGAAAGCTGTGACAGCGAAACATGCAACACTCCCTAAAAATGATGTTTTGCTCGCGGATTGGCGGAGATCTTTACCCGGAGCCGGTTCTTTCACCTGCCCTTGCCCGAAGGTGCGGCCCGTGCTATACTGTTAACAAAGCGAAAAGGCAAACAGACGACACAGTAAAACGGGAGCAGGGGAATGAAGGAAACAGCACTTTACAGACGCTACAGACCCGGAACCTTCGATGAAATGATCGGTCAGGATCATGTGGTCAGGATACTGAAAAATCAAATCCAATCGGGGCGGCTGGCCCACGCGTATCTGTTCTGCGGAACCAGAGGAACAGGAAAAACCAGCGCCGCCAGGATTTTCGCCAAGGGCGTTAACTGCCTTTCTGAAGGGGAAAAGCCCTGCGGCGTTTGCGAAAACTGTGTCAGCATCCAGAAGGGAACCTTTTTTGACGTTATCGAGATCGACGCCGCCTCCAACAACGGAGTGGAAAATATCCGGGAGCTGCGGGAAAGTGTGAAATACCCGCCGGCGGCCGGTCTTTGCAAGGTATATATCATCGATGAGGTACATATGCTTTCCACGGGCGCCTTTAACGCCCTTTTGAAAACCCTGGAAGAGCCTCCGGCCCATGTGATCTTCATTTTGGCCACCACGGAGCCTCACAAGCTTCCCGCTACCATCCTTTCCCGCTGTCTGCGGCTGGATTTCAGGCGGGTGCCGGAGCAGGTCATCTGTGACCGGCTGAAGGACATTTGCCGGGATATGAACATTTCCTGGGAGGAAAGCGCCCTTACCTTGATCGCCTCTGCCGGCGACGGCTCCGTAAGGGATTCCCTGAGCGTCCTGGAGCAATGCATTGCGGCCGGTGACCAGAAGCTGACCCGAAAGGGCGTAGTGGATATGCTGGGAACCGCCGGTGAAGAGGTGCTGATTACCATGACCGAAATGGTAGCCGGCGGCCGCGGCCAGGAAGCCCTTCTTTTGCTTGACCGGATTTCCAGAGAAGGAAAGGACTTGCGTCAGTTTGTCAGGGATTGGATCTATCATTTCCGAAACCTGATGCTCTCTCAGTTTGCGCGGGATTTGGAGGAAATCCTGGATATGTCCTGCGAAAACGCAGAGAAAGTACGGGCGCAGGGTGCTGCGCTCAGCCCGGCTTTTGTTGCCGGGGCAATTTCCCAGCTTTCTGTTTTGTCCAATCAGCTCAGATGGGCAACGCAACCGCGTATGCTGATTGAATTGCAGATCATGAAGCTGGCCTCTCCCAGCATAGATGATACAGCGCCTATGCTGCTTAGGAGAATCGAAGAATTAGAAAAGCAAATAAAAAAAATCCAGATGTCAGCGTCTTCTTCCCGGACAGAACCGGCCGCTCCCGGTCAGGAGCTTCGTTTTTCGGTGACTGTCCCGCCCTCCGCTCCGCAGGAAAAGCCACCGGCCGGGCAGCCGGAAAAGGCCTTTCCCATGGAGGAAGAAGCAAAGACGCAAAATAATGAGCCGGACATACCCTTATCGTCGCAAACCATGTCCGGACAAGGAGGCGAAGGCAGCCGCGACCGGGAGGGCGGCGGGATGCCCGCCTCTGCTTGTGTTTCTCGGAAGGAGCGGCAGGAGGACGCCGGGGCGGTCTGGGAAAGGATTTTTGCCCGGGGCCTTTCGGAAAGACCTTCGCTGAATCTCCTGAAAGGGAACATTATCGATGTGAGCGAAAAAGAAGGCCTGTACCGGGTTGAGGTGATGTCGGAAGTCATCTGCAATTTTGCCAGACAAAATCAAAAGTATCTGGAGTCGCTTTTAAAAGTGGAAAAAAAGCAAAATGTCCGGCTGGAATTTGTGTTTTTAAAAGACGCCAGGCCGGCCCCCTCATCAGAGGAGGCCCCTTCTGAAGGGGAAGGCCCGTTCAAACAGGCGCCGCCGGATCCTACCCTGGAAGGCCTGAAAAACCTGTTTGGCGCTCAGAAGCTGACCATCGGCAAAAATAAGGAATAAAGCAGACAAAGAAACGAAACAAACAGAGGAAAACAAATGGCACAATATGCAAAACCGCTGGCAAGGCTGATCGATTCACTTTCTACCCTGCCCGGCATCGGGGGAAAAAGCGCGCAGAGGCTGGCCTTCCATATCCTTTCCATGGAAGAGCAGGAGGTAAAGGCTCTGGCGGATGCCTTGCTTTATGCGAAAGAAAATATGAGATATTGTTCCTGCTGCGGCAATTTGACCGACCAGGATCCCTGCGCCATCTGCAGCGATCCCGCCAGAGATCCTTCGGTGATCTGCGTGGTGGAAGGGCCAAGGGATGTGGCGGCCATGGAACGGATCCGGGAGTATAAGGGGCTCTATCATGTCCTTCATGGGGTGATCTCGCCGGTGGACGGTATTGGGCCTGAGGACATCAACCTTCATTCTCTTTTGGTGCGGCTGCAGAAAAACGATGTGACGGAAGTGATTTTAGCCACCAATCCCAGTATAGAAGGAGAAGCGACCGCTATGTATATCGCCCGCCTTTTAAAGCCGGCGGGAATCAAAACCAGCCGTATCGCTCACGGGCTTCCGGTGGGAGGAGATCTGGAATACGCCGACGAAGTGACCTTATCCAAATCCCTGGAAAACCGCAGAGAGCTGTAAAAGGTAAAGCTGGCATAAAACAGGGCCTTTCCTTATATGGTAGTACAGAGGAAAGGAGGGCGCTGCTTTATGCCCATGGAATATGAAATCGGGATCCTTTTGGCCTACGGCTTTGGGATCGTTCTTTTATATCTGGCAGGATACCTGCTGCTGGCGCCCCTGCGGTTTGTAGGCAAATGTATCCTGAACAGTCTTTTGGGCGGTCTGGCCCTTGTTATCATCAACTTTCTGGGGGATTTTATTTCTGTCCATATACCCTTGAATCTCATAACTGCAATTATTACGGGATTTCTTGGTATACCCGGAGTTATTTTCCTTGTTATCATTGACAAAATATTTTGACAATTTACATTTTCGTAACACGGTAAAAAACCATTGAATTTTTTGACTAGTGTATATATAATAAAATGAATACACGTATCAAGAAATCTTAGAAATAGAAATGTTATGGGTTTTACGGTTTTAAAAGGAGAGAGAGAAGAGAATGAGTAAGAAAATGAAAACGATGGACGGAAACACCGCCGCGGCGCATATAGCGTATGCGTTTACCGATGTAGCGGCCATCTATCCCATCACCCCTTCGTCGGTCATGGCGGAGTCCGTGGATGAATGGGCGGCTTACGGAAGAAAGAACATATTTGGCCAGGAGGTTTCCGTTCTGGAAATGCAGTCCGAAGGCGGCGCAGCAGGCGCTCTGCATGGCTCTTTACAGGCGGGAGCGCTGACGACCACCTTTACCGCTTCTCAGGGGCTGCTTTTGATGATCCCCAATATGTATAAGATCGCCGGCGAGCTGCTGCCGGGCGTTTTCCACGTGAGCGCCAGAGCGCTGGCAACCCATGCCCTTTCTATCTTCGGCGACCATTCCGACGTTATGGCTACAAGGCAGACGGGCTTTGCCATGCTGGCCTCCGGCTCCGTTCAGGAGGTCATGGATCTGGCAGGTGTGGCGCATATGGCGGCGATCAAGGCAAGAGTTCCCTTCCTGCACTTCTTTGACGGATTCCGGACCTCTCATGAGATCCAGAAGGTAGAGGTCATCGATTACGAGGATCTGGCGGAAATGGTCGACATGGACGCTATCCAGGCCTTCCGGAACAATTCTCTGACCCCCGAGCGGCCGGTCACAAGAGGTACCGCGCAAAATCCGGACATTTACTTCCAGGCAAGAGAATCCGCCAATAAATTCTACAATGCCGTACCGGGCATCGTAGAGGAATACATGAATAAAATCGGCGAACTGACAGGCAGAAGATATAAGCCCTTTGATTATTACGGCGACCCTCAGGCGGAATATGTGATCATCGCCATGGGCTCTGTTACGGAAACCATCGAGGAAACCATCGACGCCCTCCGGGCCGAAGGCCAAAAGGTGGGCCTGATCAAGGTGAGATTGTACAGGCCTTTCTCCGGCGAACATCTGCTGGCGGTCACTCCCAAATCAGTAAAACGGATCGCGGTCCTGGACAGAACCAAGGAACCCGGCGCGCCGGGCGAGCCGCTGTATCTGGATGTAAGGGCTGTCTTTTACGGACAGAAAAAAGCGCCTGAAATCTATGGCGGCAGATACGGCCTGGGCTCTAAGGATACAACACCTACCCAGATCCTGGCGGTATACGAAAACCTTATGTCGGAAGCCCCAAAGAACAACTTTACCATCGGTATCAACGACGACGTTACCTATACATCCATTGAAGCCTCCAGAAAAATCAACACCGCTCCCAGCGACAGGATCCGGTGCAAATTCTGGGGCCTTGGCTCCGACGGAACGGTGGGCGCCAACAAGAGCGCTATCAAAATCATCGGCGACAATACGGATCTTTACGCCCAGGGGTATTTCTCCTATGACTCCAAGAAATCCGGCGGCCTGACCGTATCTCATCTGCGCTTTGGAAAGGATCCCATCAAGTCCACCTACCTTATTGACGAAGCGGATTTCGTAGCGGTGCATCATCCCGCCTACGTAAAGGAATACGATGTGCTGGAAGGCCTGAAGCCGGGCGGCACCTTCGTGCTGAACTGCATCTGGGACCAGGAGGGACTGGAAAAGAACCTTCCGGCAAAAATGAAGCGTTATCTGGCGCAGAACGATATCAATTTCTATACCATCAACGCCACAAAGATCGGCCAGGAAATCGGACTTGGAAACAGGATCAACATGATCATGCAGTCCGCCTTCTTCAAGCTGGCTGACGTTATCCCGGTAGAGGATGCCATCACCTATCTGAAAGATGCGGTTATCACCTCTTATGGGAAGAAGGGTGAAAAAGTTATCAATATGAATTTTGCCGCCATCGACCGGGGCGTTACCGGGCTTGAAAAGGTAGAGATCCCGGAAAGCTGGAAGACGGCGCAGGATCAGCCGGAAGAAAAGGAAGCCGAAAAACTGCCGGCGTTTATCGAAAATGTAATGATGCCCATGCTCAAGCAAAAGGGCGACACTCTGCCGGTGAGCACCTTTGAAGGCAGAGAGGACGGTACTTTCCCGCCGGGAACGGCAGCCTATGAAAAAAGAGGTATTGCGGTCATGGTGCCTGAATGGAATCCGGAGGAATGTATCCAGTGTAACCAGTGCTCCTTTGTCTGCCCCCATGCGGCGATTCGTCCCTTCCTTTTGGATGACGACGAACTGGCAAAGGCGCCTGCATCCTTTAAAACCAACAAGGCCTTCGGAAAAGGTCTGGAGGGCCTGCATTTCAGGGTGGAAACCTCTCCCATGGACTGCACCGGCTGCGGAAACTGCGTAGACATCTGTCCCGCCAAGAACAAGGCCTTAAGCATGCAGCCCCTTGAAAAAGAAGAGGGTCATGAAAAAGACTGGCTCTTTGCCATGACTGTCAAGCCAAAGGATCATCTGGTCAATAAGAAAACGGTCAAGGGAAGCCAGTTTGCTCAGCCTTATCTGGAATTTTCCGGCGCCTGCGCGGGCTGCGGTGAAACGCCGTATATCAAAGCCATTACCCAGCTTTACGGTGAACGTATGATGATCGCCAACGCGACGGGCTGTTCCTCTATCTGGGGCGCGTCGGCTCCCTCGACGCCTTACACGGTGGATAAGCAAGGAAGAGGTCCCGCATGGGCCAACTCCCTGTTTGAAGATAATGCGGAATACGGCCTGGGAATGGCGATTGCCAACAGGCAGATCAGAGAAAAGCTGGCCACGCTTTGCGATCAGCTTGTGAGGATGCAGATCCCCAATGAGCTGAAGGTGGCGCTGAAGGTATGGCTGGCGGTCAAAGATGAGGGCGACGGCTCCATCGAACCCAGCAGAAAGCTGGTGAAGGTGCTGGAGGATTATCCCATCGCCGACAAAGAGGCCAGAGAGGTGGCGCAGGAAATCATCAAGAGAAAGGATTACCTGGTCAAGAAATCCATCTGGATCCTGGGCGGAGACGGCTGGGCCTATGACATCGGCTACGGCGGCGTGGATCATATTCTGGCTTCCGGCGAAAACGTCAACCTTCTGGTATTTGATACGGAAGTATATTCCAATACAGGGGGCCAGGCGTCCAAGGCCACGCCTATGGCGGCGATCGCCAAGTTTGCCGCTTCCGGCAAGCGGATCAAGAAAAAGGATCTGGGCCTGATCGCCATGACCTACGGCTATGTTTACGTAGCGCAGGTGGGCATGGGCTCCGATTATAACCAGTTTATCAAGGCGGTAACGGAAGCGGAGCTTTATGAAGGGCCTTCCATTATCATCGCTTATTCTCCCTGCATCAACCACGGCTTGAGAAAGGGCATGAACAAGGCTCAGGAAAATATCAGAGAAGCGGTAGATTGCGGTTACTGGAACCTGTACAGATATAACCCGGCGTTGAAAGAACAGGGTAAAAATCCCTTTATGCTGGATTCCAAGGAACCCTCCGAAAGCTTCAGAGACTATATCCTGGATCAGGTCAGATACTCCGCCCTCAAGTCAGAATTCCCGGACAAAGCCAACGAGCTGTTCATGGCGGCGGAAAGAAACGCCAGAGAGCGCTACGAGACCTATGTCAAGCTGCAGGATAACCCGGTGCTGTAAAGTCCCGGAAAAGCAAAGCCGGCAGGCAAGACAGGCGGCCTGAAAAAGCGGCATATAAAACCCATAGGAAAGCTTTGAAAATAAATATCAATAAAAATAAAGCTCCCCTTTGTCAAGGTTGACGAAGGGGAGCTTTTACAGGGGCAAAAAGAAAGCCGCGCGATTTAATAGCGCGGCTTTTCTGTATGAGCTTTGATTTGGTTTAGGAAAAGAGATCAGCTGTCTCTTTTATGCCCTTTGCGCAAGCCTATTTGTTAATCGGATCAGGCTTTGATTTTTCACCGAAGCCTTCATTTACCTTTTCACCGATGGTCTTGCCGATGACAACCAGCGTCAGCCACATGAGCACAAGGCCGATGGGCAGAGCGATGATGCTTTGGGTGATACCGGCGATAACATAGGTAACGGCGGCAACTGCCGCAGTGGTGAGGGCATAAGGCAGCTGCGTATTAACGTGATTGATGTGATAGCATCTTGCGCCGGTGGAGGCCATGATGGTGGTGTCAGAGATAGGCGAGCAGTGGTCGCCGCAAACGGCTCCGGCCAGACAAGCAGAGATGGCGATAATCAGCATCTGTTCGGAAATAACCGGACCCAGACCTACAACGATGGGGATCAGGATACCGAAGGTTCCCCAGGATGTTCCTGTGGAGAAGGAAATGAATACGGCAACGCCAAACAGCAGTACCGGCAGTACCCATTCGTATACGCTCATGTGGCTTTGTACGAAGGAGGTAACAAACTCGGTGGAGCCCATCAGCGTGGTCATATTCTTCAGGGTCAGAGCGAAAATCAGAATGAGGATGGCGGGAACCATGGCCTTGAAGCCGGAAGGTACGGAATCCATGATTTCGGTAAAGCTCAGGGTTCTTCTGATCAGGAAGTAGATGATGGTCAGAAGCAGAGCTACGATGGATCCGGTTGCCAGCGCGTAGGAAGCATCGCATCCGCCGAAGGCGTCGATGATGGAAATGCCGCCGGCAAAATAACCGCCGGAATACAGGATACCGCATACGCAGCAAATGAACAGGATGATGATGGGAATCGCCAGGTCAAGAACCCTTGCCTTGGGATTTTCGATGGTCTCGCTGTCCGAATCAGCGTAAGGACGTTCCGGCGTCGTGTAAAGATCCCCTTTGTTGGCGTTTGCCTCATGAACCTTCATGGGACCATATTCCATTCCGGAGAAGATCATGTAAAGGATCATGAAGAGGGTGAACAGGGAATAGAAGTTATAGGGAATCGCCTGAACAAAGAGCTCGATCCCATTATAGCCTTCTACCATACCTGATACGGCGGCGGCCCAGGAGGAGATCGGAAAGATCATGCACAGGGGGGCCGCGGTAGAGTCGATCTGATAGGCGAATCTGGCTCTCGAAATATGATGGCTGTCTGTTACGGGAAGCATAACGCTACCTACGGTCAGACAGTGGAAATAGTCGTCGATCGCCAGCAAGAGGCTCAAAACGAAGGTGGAAATCAAAGCGCCCCGCTTCGTTTTGATGCGTTTCCTTGCCCATTCTCCGTATGCTGCGGAAGCGCCGGATTTGTTGATCATGGCGACAAAAATGCCGAGAATGACAAGGAACATGATGATACCGATGTTGTAAACATCGCTGAGGGCCAGGAAAAAGCCATCATTTAATGTGGTTTCCAGTGTGCCGATAGGACTGAAGGAAGATGCAAGCAATGCGCCTACAACGATTCCGATGAACAGTGAGCTGTACACCTCTTTTGTCAGAAGCGCCAGGATGATGGCGACAAGAGGCGGCAGCAATGCCCATGCAGTTCCAAACATAGTAACACCCCTTTGTAAAATGATTCCGGCAAAAGCAAAAATGCTTCCGTCGGGATAGAAGTTGCGCCGCGATAAGCGGCAGTGAAATAAATACGACAGGCTAGAGTGACACCTTCTCTTCCTGTAGGTTTAGACTACCATATTTAACCGGACAATTCAACATAAAAAGGTAAGAAGGACGGTAATATGAAGAAAAATAGAAAAAACAAGGATAAAAACCATCAGAATCAAATGGAAAATGAAACATGAGGAAGCTTTTCGAAAAGAAAAACGCATTGAGGAGGGAAATAAGAAAAGGCCTCAAAAGGAAATAAGGAAGAAACTAGTACAATTTAGTACGGGCCAAAGAATTCGTATAGATCAAAGAAAAGGGAAAGAGCTGCCACAAAATATGTAAATTTCATAAAAGGCCGCTACTACATGTGATATGTAAAAAAATTTCCCGAAAAAGGGCAAATTTTCTTTCTAAAAGTAGTTGACAAGAGAGGGAGAGGGTGGTAATCTATAAAAGCTCGCTACAAACGAGCGCTGCCGGGGAGGCTAAAAAGCAAAGACAACAGGGCAGCAAGCACATTGAAAACTACATAGTGCAGGAAAGCAGACAATTCCTTTAACTTGCCGAAAGGCAAGACCAAAAGAAGAATTCTGGAATGTCAGCAAAGACATTCT
>CALWZU010000104.1 GCA_944386095.1 uncultured Clostridia bacterium
CGTTAGTGCTCTTTGCACGACTCCGCTTCCCGCCATTCTCCAATAGGCTTTTCGGCTGTATGCTCCTTCGCAGGCCACCCACTCCGGCAGCCCTAATCCTATCAGCTTCCGTTTGCGGTGCGCCGCCAGGCGCACCGCAAAAGCTCCCGGGCTGTGCTTCAGCCCGGGAGCTTTTCTCCTTACGATTTATATTCCTGAGATTTCAGTTTTCCGTTTCTTTCATAATATGCACGTTCACATGGTCATAGGGCATGGTAAGACCTCTCTGGTCAAAGGCGTGTCTGACCTCTTCCTGAAGCCGGTAAAACAGAGGCCAATAATCCTGGGTCCGGCACCAGGCCCGCAGCACATAGGCCACGCTGCTGTCCCGGTATTCCTCGATTCCCACAAAAGGCGGATCCGGCTGGGAAAGAATCTCCTTTTGCGCTTCCAGCACCTGGAAAATAGCCTGCTTTACCTGATCTATGTCATCCTCATAGGAGGCCTGAAAGACCATGTTCAGCCTTCTTTGGGTCTGGGCGGTGTAGTTGATGATGTTTGTGGCCGAAATATCGCTGTTGGGGATATAGATCACCTTGTTGTCGATGGTGGTGATGGCCGTGTAAACCATTCCGATTTCCCGGACCGTCCCCGCCACACCAGCCGCCTCGATATAGTCTCCCGCCGAGAAAGGCTTTGTGGTAAGCACCATGATCCCTCCTGCGATATTGGACAGCGTTCCCTGCACCGCCAAAGACACAGCCAGTCCCACAACGCTGAACAAAGCTACAAGAGAGGTGATCTTGATTCCCAAGGTGTCCGCCACAATCAGGACGCTCACAAAAAGCAGGGCGATCTTCAAAAGGGACCGAATAAAAGAATGCAGGGTTTTTTCGATCTTCAGCCTGCCTATATTCCGGTCAAAAAACACCATGACCAGCTTGATCACTACCAGGCAGACCATCAGTACAAGGGCCGCCTGAAGCAGGTCCTCTCCCTTGATGCTGCCGATCCCGATGTCCTTCAGCAAGGACCAGTCCACGCTTGACATCTTTCAGCCCTTCCTATAAATCGTAGTAATAGCCAAATTCCGCCGGATGCGGGATCTGACTGATTTTTCTGGCCTCTCCCCGTCTTTTTTCCAGCCAGATCTCAATGAGTCTTTCCGGGAACACGCCTCCCTTTGTAAGGTAATCGTGATCCGCCTCCAGAGCGTCCAGCGCTTCCTCCAGGCTCTTTGGCAGGGACTGGAGCTTGGCCTGTTCTTCCTTGGAGAGGGTATACAGGTTAAAGTCATAGGGACCCCATCCCGCCTTATGGGGATCGATCTTCTTTTCGATACCGTCCAGACCCGCCATCAGGATCGCCGCATAGGCGTAATAAGGATTGCAGGTAGCATCAGGGCATCTGAGCTCAAAGCGCTTCTTTTCCGGAGCCTTGGCATAAGCCGGGATCCGGATGACGGCGCTTCTGTTGGCCGTGGCGTAGCCGATGGTCACAGGGGCTTCATAGCCGGGCACCAGCCGCTTGAAGGAATTGGTGGAGGGATTGGTAAAGGCGCAAAGGGAAGCCGCGTGAGACAAAAGGCCGCCCATGAAATAATGTGCCAGCTGGCTCAGGCCGGAATAGCCGTTTTCATCATAAAACAAAGGCTTTCCATCCTTGAACAGATGCATATGTACATGCATGCCGTTGCCTGCTTCATCATACAGCGGCTTTGGCATGAAGGTCGCCGTTTTGCCGGCCTGAACGGCGGCGTTCTTTACGATGTATTTCAAAAGCATGGTTTTATCCGCCATTTCCGACATGGGGCCGAATTCCACCTCGATCTCCACCTGGCCGGGGCCTCCTACCTCATGATGATGATACTTGACCTTGATCCCTCTTTCCTCCAGCAGCATGCACATTTTGCTGCGCAGATCATAGGTGATGTCCTGAGGCGGCGCTACATGATAGCCCCCCTTATGAGGAACCTGATAGCCTGCGTTGGGCGCCTCAGCAGCGGTATTCCAGTCCGCCTGGCGGGTATCCACCTGATAAAACACGCTGTAGGGCTGGGTTTCATAGCTTACATGATCCAGAATATGAAATTCAAATTCCGGTCCGATGATCATTTCATCAGCCACACCTGTTTTTCTCATATATGCTTCCGCGTGTTTCGCCACGTTTCTGGGATCCTGGTCAAAAGTCCTGTTTTCCGGGGTGTCGATGATACATACATCTCCGATCATAGACAGGGTCGGCACCTCCACAAAGGGATCCCAGGATGCCGTAGAAAGATCGGGAATAAAGACCATATCGCTTTTTTCCACCGGTGCGAAGCCGTAGTTGGAGCCGTCAAAGCCGATTCCATAAACCATGATATCCGGCTCAAAACGTTCCGCCGGAATGGTCACATGGCGCCACCGGCCTTCCAGATCCACCATTTTAAAATCGATCATACGGATCCCGTTTTCCTCGCAATAGGCTTTCGCCTGGTCAAAAGTTTGAAACATGCACTTATCCTCCTTATTCTTGCTGTGCTTATCTGAATCAAAGCATCCGAAAAAAACAGGCTAACCCAGAGCCTCCTCCCATTCCGATTGCTTAAATCCCACTAAAACGCCTCCGTTTTCCAAAATGCCCAAGGGGCGCTTCACCAGCATCCCGTCAGAAGCCAGAAGCTTCAGCTGCTCCTCCTGGCTCATCTGGGGCAGTCTGTCCTTAAGCTTCAGCTCCTTATACAGCATACCGCTGGTGTTAAAAAACCGTTTAAGAGGCAGTCCGCTGGCCTCATGCCATGCCTTCAGCTCCTCCAGCGCAGGCCTGTCCTCTTTGATATCTCTCATTTCATAAGCGATGCCCTGCTCCTCCAGCCATTTTCTGGCCTTCTGGCAGGTAGTGCATCTGGGATAGCAGACAAACAGCATCCCTCTTACCTCCCTTTTCTTTTTTTAAGCCTGCTGCCAGGCCTTGCATACATCGATCCATTCCTTCGCCCCGGAATATTGAAACAGCTCCTCGCAGGTAAATTCGATAGCGCTGTTTCCGCTTCCTGCGGCGGGGAACACCGTGTCAAAGCGTTTCATGGAAACATCCAGATATACCGGGATCCCCGGCTTGATGCCAAAGGGACAAACGCCGCCCACCTGATGGCCCACAAGTTCTTCCACTTCCTGAGCCGTCAGCATGGTCGCCTTCCTGTGAAACAGCTGCTTGAACTTGCTGTTGTCGATTTTGGCGTCTCCCGCCGTCACGATCAGCATACAGCCATCCTCCGTCCGAAAGGACAGGGTTTTGGCGATTCTGGCGGGAATCACCCCCAGGGTGTTTGCCGCCAGCTCCACCGTGGCGCTGGAGGTCTCAAATTCCATGATCTTGTCCTGCAGTCCAAACTGCTTGAAATATTCTTTAACCTGCTCGATTGCCATACATTATTTCCTCGTCTCTTTTCCTTAAATTTGGGGTTTTTCCTTCCTCATGCCCGGCTGGAAGCGCCCTCCGGCAGAGGGAATTCCTTCCCCGGCTTCAAAAGTTTCCCATATCAAAATAGAAGGCGTCATAGTCGTCCCCGTTTTCTTCTTCCTCCGGCGTCCACGCCCGGTCCGCCAGACACTGAGCCTTATTTTCCACCACCGTCCAGCTGTACCGGGAGGTTTGCACCACATGGTCTTCCACCAGCTGCTCCAGCCAGTCTTCCCATTGCTCCCGGGTATCGAAATTCGGCATTTCCAGTCCCAGCTGACTGACGATGCCCCCAAGAAGGGTCATATTGCCTTCGTTTAAAAAATCCTCAGGTCTGCCCATTTTTTTCTCCTGTCTCCCCTTTCTTCCTTTTCTGAAAAGCAAAAAGAGCTAGCGGATAAAGCTGGTCTTGATCTTTTCTTCCGCCTGAGGCTTCTTTATGCCGGCCTTTTCTCCCGCCTGTATGCAGGAAAGCATCCAGGCCATGTTCCTTCCCAGGATCCGCATGATCTGAAGTCCCTCCTTGTCCTGGGCCACCTCCTGAGGGCTGCTTCCGTGAACCATCGGCCAGTAATTGGAAGAAACCACCGGCATCTGGGAAATCGTAAAGTATTTCTGGATCACCTCCAGGGTAGAAGTGGTTCCGGCTCTTCTGGCGGAGGTCACCGCCGCCCCGGGCTT
>CALWZU010000105.1 GCA_944386095.1 uncultured Clostridia bacterium
TTATCGCCAAGGAATTCTATGAAAGCCTGCCGGAAGAGTATCAGACGCTGATCGCGGACGCGGCTCAGAAGACCATGGAAAGACAAAGAGAGATCATCACGCAGCAGAATGCGGAATACGTACAGAATATCGCTGATGCGGGCCTTGACGTGATCGAGCTGACAGCGGAAGAAAAAGAAGCCTTCCGTCAGGTTGCCATCGACGGCGTATATAAGACCGCTGCGGAAACCTATGGCCAGGATCTCATCGACATGGCTGCCGCTCATAACAGCTAAAGGCGAAGGATTGACAGGCGAAAAAACGGAACGCAAAAAAGCGTTAGACTTGAAAAAAACAGCATTAAAAAAGGGCGAAGGATTTCGCCCTGGAAGGGCCGCTCCCGTCTCAGAAAGATGGGAGCGGTCTTTTGTCAGGAGAACTGGCTGTAATACAGGCTGGCATAGGCGCCGTTTTTGGAAAGCAGCTGCTGGTGGGTGCCCTGCTCTATGATATCGCCCTTTTCCATCAAAAGGATCAGGTCGGCGTCTACGATGGTGGAAAGCCGGTGGGCGATCACGAAGCTGGTTCTGTTTTCCATAAGGGCCTTCATGGCGGCGCTGATTTCCATTTCCGTTCGGGTATCCACGCTGGAGGTGGCCTCATCAAGGATCAGCACGGCGGGATCGTATAAAAAGACGCGGGCGATGGTCAGAAGCTGCCGCTGTCCGGCGGAAATGCTTTCCTCGCTGTCTGACAGCAGGGTATCATAGCCCTTTGGAAGGGTTCTGATAAAGAAATCGATCCGGGCGGCCCTGGCGGCGGCGATGATTTCTTCTCTGGTGGCATTTGGCCTGCCGTAGGCGATGTTTTCGGCGATGGTTCCCTGAAACAGCCAGGTATCCTGCAGGACCATGCCGAAATGACTGCGAAGTTGGGCGCGGGTCATAAGGCGGATGTCTGTACCGTCCAGGAGAATGCGGCCTTTGCGGATTTCATAAAAGCGCATCAGAAGATTGACAAGGGTGGTCTTTCCTGCGCCGGTGCTGCCGACAATGGCGATTTTCTGCCCCTTTTCGGCGGTGAAGGATATATTTTTCATAAGCAGCCGCTCTGGAGCGTAGCCGAACGCCACCTTCTCAAATACGATCCGGCCCTGGGAGGAGCTGGGGACAACGGGATGAGCGGGCTCGGGAGACATTTCTTCTTCATCCAGAAGCCGGTAGGTACGCTCTACGCAGGCCAGGGCGGACTGCATGGAGTTGATCATATAGGCGGCCTCCGTCAGAGGCTCCGCCGCCTGATAGACATATTGGAAAAAGGCCTGAAAGCGCCCTACCGTCAGAGCGCCGTCGATCAAAAGCTTTCCTGCCAGCAGGGCTATGCCCACCTGTCCCAGGCGGTTCACAAGGCGGATAGCGGGATTGATGGCGTTGATCAGGAAATCCGCTTTTTGAGAAGCCTGGGCCAGCTCCTGGGTGGCCTGATGGAGCTGAGCGGCGCTTTCCTCTTCCCGGTGAAAGGCCTTGATCACAGAGCGGCCTGTATAGGCTTCTTCCACAAGGCCGGTGAGGACGCCCACGGACTGCTGGCGCTTTGCCGCGCAGCGAAGGGTTTTTTGGGAAAAAATCCTGGTCAGGATCAGGGAGAGTGCCATAAAAGCCAGAAATATCAGCGTTAGGCCCAAATGAAACTGAAACATCATGATCAGGGAGCCCGTGATCATGCCGGCGGCGGTGAACAGCTTCAAAAGACCCGTCTGAAGAGCTTCTGACATTTTATCCAGATCATTTGTGGCCCGGCTTAGAATATCGCCTGTTTTTGTCCGGTCATAAAGGGACAAAGGGAGCCTGTTGAGCTTTTCGCTGATCTGGGTACGCAGCCGCAGGCTGAGCTGCTCTGCAAAGCTCGCCATCAGGAAGCTCATAAGGGTATAAAAGATCCAGGCCCCTCCATAAAGGGAAAACAAAAGGAGGATCTCCAGGCCTCCGTAATCCCAGGCAACGTGAAAGACCTGGCCCCGGGAAAGGCTTGCCTTGATCCCTTCCCACAAAAGATCCACAACATGAGCGCTGTAAAGAGGACCGAGTACCGACAGGAGGGTATAGGCGATAACGCAAAACAGGACGATAAACAGCTTGCCGTGCTGATCGTCGGCGGAACGCCAGAGGCGGCGCAGGGTAGACAGGGCATTTGCGGGGGCCTGCCCGTCTTCACCCAGGCCAAAGGCTGTTTCATATCCGGTTTCCGACATGCCTGTTTTCACCTCCTTTTGTCTGAGAGCGAAGGATGTCTCTGTAGATTTCGCAGCTTTCCATCAGCTGGCTGTGGGTGCCGATACCGGCGATACGTCCCTGATCTAAGACGATAATGCAGGAGGCGTTTTGAATGGTGCTGATCCGCTGGGCGATGATGAGAACGGCGGCAAAGGGCAGCTCCTTTGCCAGCGCTTTGCGGAGAGCCGCATCGGTTTTGAAATCAAGAGCGGAAAAGCTGTCGTCGAAAATATACAGATCCGCCTTTTTCATCAGTGCCCGGGCTATGGAAAGCCGCTGCTTCTGCCCGCCTGAAAAATTGGCGCCTCCCTGAGAAACGGGAGATTGGAGCCCCTGGGGAAGGCTGTTTACAAAATGGGACTGAGAAACCTCAAGGGCCCTTTCCATTTCTTCCCGGCTTGCCCGGGGCTTTCCGTGGCGCAGATTGTCCGCGATGGTGCCGGAAAACAGCCAGGCCTTCTGGGGGACGTAGGCGATGCGGCGGCGCAGCTGCTTCTGGGTCAGCTGTGTAAGGGGAACGCCTCTGAACAGGATCCTTCCCTGAGTAGGGTCAAGAAACCGTAAGAGCAGCTTTCCGATGGTGGATTTCCCGCTGCCTGTACCGCCGATAATGGCGGTGGTTTCGCCCCGGCGGCAGGCAAAGGACAGATGGGAAAGGGTATCCCCATCGGCCTGGGGAAAACGCAGGCTCACCTCTTCAAAGACCGCCACCGGCTCCCGGGGATCCTGGGAAAAGGGCTCCCGGAGAGCCTGAGAGGGATCCAGGATTTCCGGCTCCTGATGGAGGACAGCCTGGATCCGGCCCAGGCATACATGGGCCCGGGGCAGCAGGAGAATGACCATTTGAGCCATGAGGATATAAAAAAGAATCAGGATGGCGTATTCGGTCACGGCGGTGATGTCGCCGATCTGCATATGCCCTTGACCGACCCGGTTTCCTCCCAGCCAGATAATGCCCACCACCGAAAAATTGATAGCGAGAAAAGCAAAGCAGTCAAGTCCCGCGAAAAGGCGGTTGACGCTGATAGCGGAACGGGCGTAATCCTGGAAGGTTTTTCTCATGCGCTGCTCCTGGAAGGGTTCTTTGTTAAAGGCGCGGATGACCCTCACGCCGGTGAGGCTTTCCCGAACCACGGTGTTCATCTGATCCAGAAACCATTGCAGCCGCTGGAAAATAAACGCGGCTTTTTTGGTGACAAGAGCCGCCAGGGCAAGCACTAAAGCGGTGACCCCAAGAAGCAGAAGGCCCATGCCCGCATCGGTGGAAAAGGCCATGATGATGCCCAGGACGCACATGACCGGAACCGGCAGAACCATCTGGATACACCAGACCACCGCCTGCTGCACCACGTTCACGTCGCTTAAGGTCCTGGTGATCATGGAGCCTGTTGTGAACTGCTCAAAATCCCGGGCGGAAAAGGAAAGGGATTTGTCGTAAAGGGCGTTTCGCATATCCTTTCCCATATTAGCCGACAGCCGGGCGCAGAAATAGCTGCCCAGGATAGCGCTGCCTCCGGCGGCCAGAGAGATCAGGATCATCAGAAGGCCCTTTTGAAAGATATAGTCCATATTGCCGCTTGTGACGCCGATGTTGATCATGTCGGCGGTGAGGCGGGGGATCAGAAGGGCGCCCGCCACATCCAGGATCATCGCCAGCAGGGTGAAGGCACACAGCTTTTTATAGGGAGAAAGAAAATAGAGAATGGTTTTCATAAAGGGCTTCCTTCCTTTTGGGGATGCTTCGTTTTTATAAAAGCTTCCGTTTCTTTGCGAAGAAGAAAAAGATGCTTTCTGGTCAAATCCAAAAGAGCCTGGCGTTCTTCTTCGGAGAGCCTGGCAAAGGCCGCCTGCTCAGCCTCCATCAGGGGAAGGACCGTCTGCTGGATCAGAGCCTGTCCCTTTGGGCGCAGAAGCACCAGCTTGTTTTTTTTATTGTCCGGGGCGGGGCAAAGGCAGATCAGATCCCAGGCCTGCAACTGTTTCAAGGTGGAGTGGACGGTCTGCTTGCTGAAAAACCAGAGCCGGTACAAATCGGTTTGACTGTAGGGGCGGTGGGCTTCCTGGAGGGCGTAAAGGATCCAGAAAGCGCTGTCGGAAAGGCCGCAGCATTTGGCAAAATCGTGATACAGCTCGTCTGTCTCTTTGTAGATTCGGTCATATTCCAGCTGCTGGGCTTTAATAAGCTCTTTATCAGCCTGATCCGGGGCGGACTCGGGCTGTTTTTGCTGCAGGGGGGACAGGCAAGGAGCCTTTGGTATTGTGGACATAAGAAACACCTCTTTTTGTAAATGTAAGCTTTATCGACAAAAGGGAGCAGAAAGGCCCGAAGCCCCGTCAGGCCGGCAGGAGGGCCTTTGAAAAAATAGTCCGAAATAAGATTATTTTTAAAATATAATAGTCTGAAATCAGACAAAAGTCAAGGACAAAAAGCATCGCCGGGAAAAAGAGATTGCAAAATTTACAAAATATGGTATAATTTCAAATACATACAAAATCTTTCTGAAAAACCATTTAAAAAGGAGGGTATCACGTGGCGGAAATTACATTTGAAATCACGGCGTCTCTGGGGGTTTTATCCACCAGCCAGACAGGCTGGACCAAGGAGGTGAATCTGGTAAGCCGGAACGGACGGGAACCGAAGTACGACATTCGGGAATGGTCGCCGGACCATCAGAAAATGACAAAGGGCATTACCCTTACCCTTAAGGAGCGGGAGGCTTTGCAGCGCTTGCTGGAGCAGGAGGAAGCCCGGCAAAATGACCAGGGCTGATCCGGGGCAGGAAAAACTTGAAAACAGGGTAAAAGGGCCCGGGTTGGAGGCGGATCCCAAAAGGGCCAAAAGGAAGGGAGCGCTTTTGCATCGGGCAATTAACCGTTTTGCGAGAGGCTCTTTTCTGATATAATAAACAGGATAAAGGGGCTTCTCCGGCATTGGCCGGGG
>CALWZU010000106.1 GCA_944386095.1 uncultured Clostridia bacterium
GTTATACTTGCCATGCGAGGAAGCTCCTTTATGTTTTTTTGTTTTGTGGTGATTCAAATATAACACAAAGAGAGGCTATCCTCGCTTTTTAAATATTCAGTTGTAACACATGTATTGTAATCCTACAGGCATTCCCAAAAGACAAGACAGTTTTGTCTTGCAGCAAAAGCCGTTCTCTGATAATATGGGATAGGATTTTGACGTCAAATCATTATACGTTATCGCCAAGGCAGTTCGTGACCATCCTGCCTCTAAACAAAACTAGGAGAATTTTTATGAACAATGAGATTTTGCTTTTTTTGAATCTGGTCGTCGTTTACGGCGGCGTTTTGCTTTTCTATCGTTTTTTTAAAGCCCCCGGCCTTATGTGTTTTACCGTCTTCGCCACGATTGCGGCCAATATCGAAGTCATGATCGTCATCGACGCATTTACGCTGGAACAGACCCTGGGCAACATCATGTTTGCCTCCACTTTTCTGATTACCGACATCCTAAGCGAAAACCACGGCAAAAAAACGGCAAAGGAAGCGGTCAATATCGGCATTGCCACTTCCCTGGCCTTTATCATCATTTCTCATATATGGCTGATGTATCAGCCCAGTCCCAACGACTGGGCCATGCCCTACATGCAGGCGGTTTTTTCCAATACCCCCCGCATTATGCTGGCCGGCTTTATCGTCTACGCCATCGTTCAGAAGCTGGATGTATGGCTGTACCATAAATGGTGGGACTTTACCGAAAAACGCTTTCAGGACAAGGACCGCTTCCTCTGGCTGAGAAATAACGGCTCCACCCTGATTTCTCAGCTTGTCAATTCCTTCCTTTTCAATTTCGGCGCCTTCCTTGGCGTATATGAAATGCCTACCCTGATCAGCATCTGCTTTGCCACTTACATCGTCTACTTTGTTACGGCGATCCTGGATACGCCGGTTGTGTATCTCGCCCGAAGGATGCACCGAGCTTCTTTAAAATAGCCCGTTCCAGCCTGGATACATGAACCTGGGATATGCCCAGGATCCGTGCGGTTTCCGCCTGGGTCATGTCCCGGAAATACCGAAGCAATATGATCTGCTTTTCTCTTGGAGGCAGATCCTTTATCATCAGGCGCAGCAAAATCCCTTCCGTCTCTTCCTCCTGCCCTTCCAAAACCCCAGACCCTCCCCCTCCCGGCCCAAGGCCTGCGGAAAAGGCCGGATCATCCAGGCTCTCCGCTCTGGACCAGGCGCCCTCCGCCTCCAGGATCTCCGTCAGAGCCTCTACGCTTATCCCCATGCCTTCCGCAAGCTGGCTGAGCCGGGGCGGGCTTCCCTTTTTCTTTTCCCATTCCTCTCTTACCCTTCTCATATTCAGCACGGCGGCTTTCATATCCCTTGAAATCCGTACCTGTCCCTGCTCCCGGATGTAGCGTTTCAGCTCCCCAAAAATCACCGGTACCGCATAGGTGGAAAACATCACTTCATAGGATAGATCAAAAGCCTCTACCGCCTTAACAAGACCCAGGCTGGCTACCTGCAAAAGATCCTCCCACTCAAAGCCCTTTCCCGCAAACCGCCCGGCCGCTTTTTTCACAAGGCCCATGTGCAGCTCTACCAGGAGTTCCATCGCCTGCTCTCTTGCCTGGCCCTGTCCCTTTTGGGCCCGTTACAAAAGGGCATACTGCTCCCTTTCGCCGCACTTCTCCCCTTTATTTAAAGGAGAAAAGGACGGCGGCCTCTTTTAGCTTTAGGCCGGAAGGTTTTCCCTTATGTTTCTATCTTCCAAGACGCTTCACCATGGTCACCCTCGTTCCCGATCCTTTTTCCGATACCACCTCCAGCTGATCCATAAAGATTTCCATAACCGTAAAGCCCATCCCTGAGCGTTCCTGCTCCGGCTTGGAGGTATAAAGGGGCTGTCTGGCTTTTTCTATGTTTTCGATCCCCACCCCCTGATCCTCTACCACAAGCTCCACCGTAGCGCCGTACAAACTGCAAATAATCCTGACCATTCCCTGATTCTTTTCATAGCCATGTATCACGGCATTGCTCACCGCCTCCGATAAGGCGGTTTTCATCTCCGTCAGTTCCTCCACGGTAGGATCAAGCTGCGCCACAAAAGCGGATACCGCCGCCCGCGCAAAGCTTTCGTTTTCCGAAAGGCTCAGAAAAGAAAGCTCCATCCTGTTATTGGCTTCCAATTGTTTTCACCTCTCCTGTCTGCAATATGCCAGCGCCTGTTTTTCATCGCCGCATTTTTTGATGATCTGATAGATGCCCGCCATTTCAAAAATAGCGTCCGCATAAGAGCTTGTCCCCAGGATCACCGCCCTGCCGCCCTTTTCCTTTACCTTTCGGTACCGGCCCATCACAAAACCGATCCCCGAGCTGTCCATAAAGCGGACTTCCTCACAGTCAAAAACCAAATCCAGTATATCCTTTTCCTCTATCCGTCTGTCCGTCCGCCGCCGTATCTCCTCTGCCTGATGATGATCCAGCTCTCCCGAAAGCCTGATAAAAAGGATGTTCCCTTTTTCTCTGAAGGAAACGCCCATGCCCTTCACTTCCTCTCCTTTCTGCTTTTCCCTGTCTCAAAAAGAAAAAAGCAGAGAAATAACTCTGCTTATATTATATATTCTTCCGATCTTCCTTGTCTTTGGGAGAGTTTGTCGATTTACCTCTAGTTTCGTTGACCTGGCCCTGATTGTTTTCTGCTCCCCGGCCCTTTTGAAAAAACAAGCCTACTTGCCGGGCTGCACCGTAATGGTTTCCATTTCTTCAAGGGCCCTTTGGATCAGCCCCTCCTGATCCAAAGCCTTTTCGGAATCCAAAATCTTTTCCAGCCTTGGCTTTGTGCTGGGATGTTTTGGCAGAAACACCGTACAGCAATCCTCAAAGGGCTGAATAGAGGTTTCAAAGGTTCCGATCTTCTGGGCCAGCTCCATAATGTCTACCTTATCCATGCCGATCAAGGGCCGCATCACGGGCATTTGAACAGACTGATCGGTCACTACCAGTCCCTGTACCGTCTGGCTTGCCACCTGGCCCATATTTTCTCCTGTGATCAGCACATCCGCCTTGATCCTTTGGGAAAGCCTCTGGGCGATCTTCATCATAAATCTCCTGGAAAGGATCGTCATCTGTTCCTGGGGGCAGGCTTCGTTGATGGCCATTTGTATTTCCAGAAGGTTCACACAGTGAAGCTTGATCCTGCCGCAATAGCCTCCAAGGATCCTCGTCAGCTCCACCACCTTCTCCTTGGCCCGATCGCTTGTGTAGGGATAGGAATGAAAATGGATGGCTTCGATCAGCATCCCCCGCTTTGCCATCATCCAGGCCGCCACGGGACTGTCAATGCCGCCGGAAAGCAGTACCAGCCCCTTCCCGTTTGTCCCAAGGGGCAGGCCTCCAAAGCCTGTGTGCTTATCATGGTAAATATAGGATTTATCCCTTCTTACGTCGATAAACAGAAGGCAGTCCGGCTCATGAACATCCACCGTCAGCGGATAAGCGGGATCATCGTTTTGGGTCTTTAGGATCCTGGCTCCTACCCGCCTTGAAATTTCAGGGGACGTTACCGGAAACTGCTTGTTGCTGCGCTTGGTTTCCACCTTGAAGGTGCGGATGACCCGCTCCTTTCTCAGCTGCCTCATGTATTCCGCCGCCGCCTGGGAAATCACCTCCATATCCGATTCCACTTCAGCTGCGATGCTCACCGTTGAGACACCGAAAACCCTTGCCACCTCGGCCGCCATTTCCTCCATCCTCTCCGGTTCATTTGCCCGGACAAAAACTACCCCTTCGTAGCGCCATACCTGGGCTTCTTCGTAATCCTTGATGCAGGATCGGATCCGCTCCATCAGCACCCTTTCAAAATATGGCTTGTTCATGCCCTTCAGGGCGATTTCTCCGTATTTGACGATCAATACCTTTTCCACTGCTTCTCCCTCTTTTTCCTATATATCCGTCCTGTTTTGCGGTTTTCCTTTATCCAATCACTTTCTTCGAATCACTCTGCGCATGCTCTCCACGGCTTTTTTCAGCTGCTCCAGGGTATATTCCATCTGCTGCCTGGTATTTTCGTGAGAAAAGCTGAAGCGTATGGCCCCCTCCATCTCTTCTTCGGAAAGCCCTGCGGCCTTCAGCACATGGCTTTGCCCTTTATGATGAGAAGAACAGGCCGAGCCGGTGGAAACATAGATTTCCTTTTGCTCCAGCATATGCAGCAGCACCTCCCCTCTGGTTCCCAGAAAGCTTACATTCAGAACCGAAGCCACGCATCGCTCATCCTCAAAGCTGTTGATCCGCACATCTCCGATCTCCGCCTTGATCCCCTCCAGAAGATAGCGCCTTGCCTCTTTCATGGCCTGGTTTCTCCTTGAAAACTCCTTTGCGGCAAGCTCTGCCGCAAGGCCGAAGCCCGCATCTCCCGGAAGATTTTCCGTTCCCGAACGGATTCCCTGTTCCTGCCCGCCTCCGTAAACCGGGCTTTTCAGTCTGGTTCCCTTTTTCATGTAAAGGGCGCCGCAGCCCTTGGGCCCGTGGATTTTATGGGCGGAAACCGCCACCAGATCCGCTTTGACAGAGGACGGATCAACAGGCAGCTTCCCCAGGCCCTGTACCGCGTCTATATGAAAATTCGCCCGGCTTCTTTTTTTGATCAGCGCTCCGGCCTGTTCCACCGGCTCCAGGCTCCCAAGCTCATTATTCACCTGCATCAGCGACACAAGCACCGTATTTTCATCCAGCTCCGCTTCCAGCTGCTTTAGATCGATCACGCCCTTTTCATCCACATCCAGATAAACCGCCTGAAAGCCTTCCTGTTCCAAGGCTCTGAAATTTTCCAAAACCGCCGGATGCTCTACCTGGGAGGTGATGATTTTGTTTCCCATTCGCTTCAGCGCCCGGGCGCTTCCCATAATGGCGATGTGATCCGCCTCTGTGCCTCCGGAGGTAAAAAAAATCTCCCCTGCCGCTGCGCCCATGGACTGGGCCACCTGCTGTCTGGCTTTTTTCATCAGCTTTTCCGCCTCAAGGCCCAACCTGTGCAAAGAAGAAGGGTTCCCAAAATTTTCCTCCATAATCCGGCACATCAGCCGGGTAACCTGTGGATCCTGTCTGGTGGTAGAGCTGTTATCCAAATATACAAACATATTTCATTCTTCCTTTTTCCGTTTTAGGACGTCCTGCCCAGTAGGCGCCCTGCGCTCTTTTACCGGCTTATTATACCACATTTTTTTCGATTCTGCGGATTTTTCAAAAAAACAGGGCCTCTCCCGGGAGACCCTGTCTTCGCTCAGACGCTTTATAAAGGCCTGAGCGTCATTGTCGTATCAGTTGCTTTTGCTTCTTGTTTTTCAGTTATTTTAAGATGACACCGGCGTTTTGATGCGGCAAACGCACGGCGCGCAGGCTATTTCGCATAATCGATCGCTCTGGTTTCCCGGATCACGTTGACCTTGATCTGTCCCGGATACTCTAACTCGTCTTCGATCTTTTTGCTGATTTCCCTGGCAAGGAATACGATTTCTTCATCAGAAATCTGTTCGGGCTTTGCCATGATCCGAATTTCACGGCCGGCCTGGATAGCGTAGGATTTATCCACACCCTCGGTGGTGTTGGCGATTTCTTCCAGCTTCTCAAGACGCTTTATGTAGGTTTCCAGCGTTTCCCGTCTGGCGCCGGGCCTTGCCGCCGACAACGCGTCGGCCGCCGTTACCAGCACGGCTTCCATGCTCTTATGGTCAGAATCCCCGTGGTGAGAGGCCATACCGTCGATCACGGCCTGAGGCTCCTTGTATCGTTTCAGAAGCTCCATGCCGATTTCCACATGGGTGCCCTCCACTTCATGATCCACCGCTTTTCCGATGTCATGCAAAAGACCCGCTCTTTTTGCGATTTTCACATCAAGCCCCAGTTCAGAGGCCATCAGCCCCGCCAGATGCGCCACTTCCACAGAGTGCTTCAGTACGTTCTGACCATAGCTGGTTCTGTATTTCAGGCGGCCCAGAAGCTTCACCAGTTCAGGATGAAGATTGTGGATGCCCACCTCGAAGGTAGCCTGTTCCCCTTCTTCCTTTATGATCTGGTTGACCTCTTTTTCCGCCTTTTCCACCATTTCTTCGATTCTGGCGGGATGGATCCTGCCATCGTGAATCAGCTTTTCAAGGGCAACCCTGGCGATTTCCCTTCTGACAGGGTCAAAGCCCGACAGGATAACGGCCTCCGGCGTGTCGTCGATAATCAGATCGATGCCGGTGAGGGTTTCAATGGTTCTGATGTTTCTGCCCTCTCTGCCGATGATCCGGCCTTTCATTTCATCGTTGGGAAGAGAAACCACGGAAACCGTGCTTTCAGCCACATGATCTGCCGCACATCTCTGAATGGCTGTGGTGATGATTTCCTTGGCTTTTTTGTCTCCTTCTTCCTTGGCCTTCTGCTCAATATCCTTGATCATAATGGAGGCCTCATAGCGAACCTCTTTTTCAATATTGGATAAAAGAAGTCCCTTGGCTTCGTCAGAAGACATGCCGGAAATCCGTTCCAGGGTTTCTATCTGTTTTTGGATAAACCCGTCCAATTCTTCTTCCTTGCTTTTTAATTTATGCTCTTTCTGGACGATGGAATCTTCCTTTTTTTCAATGTTTTCAATCTTCCGGTCAAGGGTTTCTTCCTTTTGGATGACCCTTCTTTCCAGCCTTGTCATCTCGGCTCTTCTGTCTTTGATCTCTTTATCTACGTCTGACCGGAGCCGATGGGCCTCTTCCTTTGCCTCCAGGGCAATTTCCTTTCGAATTGTGTCAGCTTTTTTCTCCGCATCTAAAATGAGATTTTTGGCTGTCTGTTCCGCACTGCCGATGGCTCTTTCGCCAATGGTCTTTCTTAAAATATAACCGACAAGCAAACCAACAAGTAAACATACGACACCAACCAGTATCGATGTAAAACCGTCGATTTTCACGCACCTCCCTTTCTGCATTTTTTGTTTGTCTTGTTATTTCAAAAAATAATGTTTTATCTATAACAATATAATTTTAAGATTTTTTGTATTGGATGTCAAGGAGAACTTGTGTATACAGAAAGAGCCCGACACAGGATTTTGCGGTGTTTTTGATTTTAGAAAAAGGCTTTTCCCCGTTATGCTCCGGCAGATTCAGGCGGGTCCATAAAGCAGGACAGAATCTTTTCCATATGTTCTCCCGCCGGGGTGTCCCTCCTGCTGATTACCGGATTTCCATTGGTAAAAGCCACATGGATATGGTCGTCATAGGGCAGAACGCCGCAAAGAGGAAGCCTCAGCTCCTGGGCGATTTCCTCAACGGCAGGCAGAAAGCCTCTGTCCGTCAGGCTCAGCCTGACCTGGTTGATCAGAAGACGGCCTTCAGGCACCTGCCTTTTTTCAACAGCGGCGATCACCCTGCCGCAGGCTCTGACGGAAATGGGATCCTGGGTGGTCACAACCAAAGCCCGCCGGGCCAGAGAAACGATCCCTTCAAAGGCTTCTCCCGCGCCCGGAGCCATATCCAGTATAACATGGCGATATTCCTGAGAAAGCTTTTCACAAAGAACCTGGATTTCAAGAGGGCTGATGTTCACATGTTCCTTCATAAGAGGAGGCTCGATCACCGCAAGTCCCGGAAAGCGTTTGCTTTTCACCGCCGCCTGGCGCAGGCGGCAGACACCCGAAAGAGCGTCCGCCAGGTCGTATACTACCCGGGAAGCCAGTCCCAGGGCCAGATCGGCCCCTCTGGCCTGAAGATTCAAATCCACAATGACCACGCTCTCCCCTTTTTCCGCAAGATATACCCCAAGATTGGTGGCCATAAGGGTTTTCCCCACGCCTCCCTTTCCGGAGACCACTGCGATCACCTTTTCCATTAGCTTGCTTCCCTCCTTTTGGGGCCGCCTTTGCCCCGGGCTTGTTTCCTTTTAAACCAGAAACGCTTCCTTCAGGCTCACGTACTTTCCATCACCGATCACAATGTGCTCCACAACCGGGATCCCCAAAAGCTCTCCCGCTTCCATCAGCCGTTTTGTCAGTTCCACATCGCTTGAGCTGGGCCTGGGATCTCCGCTGGGATGATTATGCGCCAGCAGGATGCTGCCTGCGCTTTTGCGAACTGCGGGCATAAAAACCTCCCTGGGATGGACCACGGCGCTGGAAAGGCCTCCCACCGCGATGGTTTCCACGGAAATCACCTGATTTTTTACATTGAGCAGTACCGTTCGAAAATGCTCTTTTTTCAGATATCGCATATCCGGCATCAATAGCTGGGCGGCCTGAAGGGCGCAGTCCATGCCGGCCGGAGGCTTTTCCCGCCGTCTTTGGGCCAGCCGTTTTCCAAGCTCGATACCCGCCAGGATCCTGGCGGCTTTCGCGTTTCCGATGCCCCTGATTCCCGCCAGCTCCTCCGGCAGGCAATCAGCCAGAAAGGCGATCCCGCCTTCCCTGGAAAGGAGCATCGCTGCCAGCTCAAGAGCCGATTCGCGGCGGCTGCCCGAGCCGATCAGAATCGCCAGCAGTTCTCCCGCGGAAAGAGCCTGGGCGCCAAAGGCTAAAAGCCTTTCCCTGGGCCTTTCCTCCTCCGGCAGCTCTCTGATTCCTACCCGCCGGGGTTTCGGAGCGTTCTCCTTTATGTTTTGCAGCTGCATACGTCCTTCTTTCCTATCCCCTTACGATCACGCCCCCAGTCTATCACACGATTTTGCTTCCATGCAATAGGAAATCTCCCGGCAAGATCTCTCTCCCGGGCAGTTTTTTCAAAAGAAACAGCAGACAGAACAGCGTTTTCCCTCTATCTGCAATTTTGTTTTGCTGTGTCTCCAATCCGCGATTTTCTCGATCAAAACAAGAAATCCGAACCCCTGTCCAATCGGATAAAGGTTCGGATTATCTCGTTGTGGTGGAGCATAGGAGGTTCGAACTCCTGATCTCTTGACTGCCAGTCAAGCGCGATCCCAGCTTCGCCAATGCCCCGCATCACGCAAAATCTGTTACTAAAATACCACAAACGCTTCCTCTTTGTCAAGGGAAAAATACGGCTCTTTCTAAAATATCCGCCGGCAGCGCAAAGGCTACAGACCCTGATCCATCTTTTCCAAAAGCTCTGTCAAGGGGCCAAGGGCTTCCCGATTTGTAAAATCCACCGGCTTTTCAAAGGCAGCCAGCATCTCCTTTCCCTCACTGGATAGCCCGGACTCCCGTTCCAGTTTCTTTTTCATCAAACGCATCAGGAGCCGGTCTCCCCGGTCCAGTCTGTCAAAATTAAAGCCGCCCCGAAAATAAAACACGTAAAAACGCTGCATTTCCCGGGCCTTCAAATTGGCCTTCCATACCCGTTCCAGCTCTTCCGGCCTGCCCTGGGAAAGGCCGGTGGCAAAAAGAATCACCTGGGTTTTGGGAAAACCCTTGATCCGTTTTTTCACCTCATCCAGACCGTTGATTTTTCCGGCGTAAAGGCCTCCTCCGTAAATCAGCAGATCACATTGGGAAAAATCCGCTTTTTTCAGCTCCCCCGGTTCCATAAGAGTGGCCAAAGCACCAAAACGCTCCTTTAAATAGTTCCGGATCCATTCCATATAAACCGCCGTGAACCCCGTTTTTGACCGGCAGCAAAGCACAATCTGTTTATCCTTAAGCATTTTCTCCGATTTCCTTTTCCGTTTCCTTCCCCGTCCATGACAGGCCGGCATGCTTTCTTTTTATTATAGTATACAGCCCCTCAAAAATGCAAGGCTGCAGACGGCCTTCCTCTTTCCGCCCCAGGGCTTTTGGCCGACTTTCCTCTTTTCGGTTCTTTCTTTTCCCTGTTTCCCCGCTTTATGATCCACTTTTTCTTACTTAAATCATTTTCCCTTTTTGATTTCCTCTCCCTTTAATGTGCCTGTTTTTTGCAATTATTCCAGCGATCATTCGATATATCATTAAAATTTAAAAATATTTTCTTGGAAATTATAAATACGTCATAATCCTTTCACTTTTTCTTTTGCAAGAAAAGAAGGCCTGTGCTATACTTTAGATAAGCAGCAAACTTAATACAACATTTACCACACAAGACTCTGACAAAAAAGTATTGCTGCCGGGCAATCCGTTGTCATGCTTTAATTTTAAGGAGGTGCGGCATATGTTTCAGTATTATGATTATCTGGGTTGGGGCGTCGGCATCGTTCCAAAAGGAGACGACTTCCTCAAGGAAGCTTCTCATGTGGAAACCGAAGAGCTCTATGGTCTGGACCTGATCCAGGAAAGTATAGACGTAGATTTTGGCGAGGATGAACAGGAAGCCAGAGACGACTATAACCTTCTCTTCCTCTCCCCTCACATCAGCGAAGGCCCCTGGGGGAACGAAGACGAAAACCGGCAAAATAAAAGCCAGCAGCTGATCCGGCAAATCCGGGAACTGGTCGCTCAGATCAAACCCGGCCATGAGCTTTGGGACCGCTATGGCGGCCAGTTTTTAGACATGTTCCTTCTTGAGGAAAATCTGGAAAATGTCTACGGCACCCAGTACGACAGCGTTCTTCTGGTTGCGCCGGACGCGGAAAAGCCTTATCCCATCGCCATCATCTGGGAGCTCATCCCCGAAGAAAAACGTACGCTTTTAATGAACCTGCAAAGAGCCGGGGCGAAGATTTTCGCTTCTTTCAACGATGCTTTTACCGACACGGAAAACGGCTTCCTTTGCCTGGAGATCTATCTGCATAAAGACTGATGTTTTATACTTCATTCCCGTAAAAATCAATATGCCCTAACAGCAGGCCCCGCCGGGGCCTTGTCCCCGGCAGGCTTTATCATATCCCTTCCGTTGATATGCTCCTCCAAAACACAGACTGGCGAAAGTCGGGCTGTTTCCTCCGGAGGAGCATATTTTTTCACCCTTTTCCCCAGTCTCTGCTTCCGCCATTCTCCACAGCCTCTTCATTTTCTTCGTCTCCCGCACAATCAGGCACCCGGCCGGAAGAGCGGCTCTCCCTCTCAGGCATCCTCCTGAAAGGCCGCCTTCAGCTTCAGGATCGCCTTTTTTTCGATTCTTGAAACATAGGAACGGGAAATATGCAAAAGCTTTGCCACCTCTCTTTGGGTCTTACCCTCTTCTCCATTAAGTCCATAGCGAAGAATCAGCACCCTCCTTTCCCTTTCCTTCAGCTCTGAGGACAAAGCCTCATACAGCTTTTTGATCTGCATCTTTACCTGCACATCTTCAAGGATACTGTCCGGATCTGTTCCCAAAACATCATTAAAGCTGATTTCATTTCCTTCCCGGTCTGTTCCGATAGGCTCGTTCAAAGAGACCTCGATCCGGTTCTTTTTTGTGGTGCGAAGATGCATCAGCAATTCATT
>CALWZU010000107.1 GCA_944386095.1 uncultured Clostridia bacterium
GAAAAGGAAGCAAATCCCCTTTATCCTGTTCCCAGGCTGATGGACAAAAAGGAGCTGGAGGGATTTTATGAGATGGTAATGAAACAGGATGACCGCTCTTCAGGCAAAGGAGGAAGCCCGGCATGAAACAGGAAGAAATCAAAAATCTTATAAGAGGGCAGAGAGAATTTTTCGAAAAAGGAAGAACACTGCCATTGGCAAACCGGATCAGAGCCCTTGAAAGGCTGAAAAGGATCATAAAGGAAAGGGAAGGGGACATACACAAGGCTCTGAAAGAGGATTTGGGAAAAAGCCCCGCAGAAGGCTACATGACGGAAATCGGACTGGTCCTCAGTGAAATTGATCACATGATCCGTCATATTCCAGCCTATGCAAAGGAAAAGAGAGTCAGGACGCCCCTTGCCCAGTATGTGTCAAAAAGCTTTGTAAAGCCTTCGCCCTATGGGATCGTTCTGATTATGAGCCCATGGAACTATCCTTTTCTTTTGACGATGGATCCCCTTGTGGACGCTCTTTCTGCGGGCAACACGGCTATCATCAAGCCAAGCGCCTATTCTCCCGCCACCAGCTCTCTTTTGGAGGAGCTGATTTCCCTGTGCTTTCCCAGGGAATACGCAGCGGTGGTGACTGGCGGCAGAAATGAAAACCAGAGCCTTCTGCAGGAGGACTTCGACTATATATTTTTCACCGGCAGTCAGGCTGTGGGAAAAGAGGTCATGAGAAAGGCGGCGGAGCATCTGACGCCCATGACTTTGGAGCTTGGGGGGAAAAGCCCCTGTATCGTGGAGCCTTCCGCAAAGCTTTCCCTGGCGGCAAGGCGCATCGTTTTCGGGAAATTTCTTAACTGCGGGCAAACCTGCGTGGCGCCGGATTATATCCTGTGCCATAAATCTGTAAAGGCCCGGCTTGTTGAGGCCCTGAAAATGGAGATCCACCGTCAGTACGGGGAAAAACCCATGGAAAACCCCCTTTACGGGAAAATCATCAATCACAAGCAATTTGAGCGTCTTACGAGGCTTTTGGAAAATGACAAGATCATCTGGGGAGGGCAGACCGATCCCCAAAGGCTGAAAATAGAGCCTACGCTGATGGATTCTGTACAATGGGAAGATCCGGTGATGCAGGAGGAAATATTCGGCCCCATTTTGCCCATATTGACCTTTGAAAGTCTTGAAGAAGCTGTCAGGATCGTCAACTGCCATCCTCATCCTTTGGCACTCTACCTGTTTTCAGAAAACAAACAAAACATAAAGCTGGTTTTAGAAAGCTGTTCCTTCGGAGGAGGCTGCATCAACGACACCATTATCCATCTGGCTACAAACGCTATGGGATTTGGAGGCGTGGGCGCCAGCGGCATGGGCTCTTATCATGGGAAAGCGGGCTTTGAGACGTTTTCTCATAAAAAAAGCATTGTGGATAAAAAAACCTGGATGGATCTTCCCATGCGTTATCAGCCCTACCGGCCTATGGGAGAAAGGCTTGTCCGCTTCTTTTTGAAATAAAGGAAAGAAAAGGCCGTATCAGGATACTATAAAGGAATGAGAAAAGCCATTGACATTCTTTTTGAGAGACTGTATAATCCATCACTAAGAATCCCATGGTGATCTTTTGGATCGCTGCGGATAAGAGTTTTGACAGAAAGGGCAGGAACGGCTTTATGGAAAGCGGAAACGATCAGGACGCAGATGACTCTCACAACGCTGAGGCTCACATAAGATGCTTCTTCGCCGTAAAACCGGCTCTGTTTTTTAAAGGAAAGGCCCGGCACTGTGGCAAATGATATGCCACAGCCGAGTCTTTTTGTGTTTTTTGTTTGGATGCCTTTTGACGGCCCAAAATATAAAATAAAAAAAGAAAAGAAAGGAGTGATCTTTCCGTATGGATAGACACAAACGACTGCCTTGGCATGCCATGAGCCTCCAGGAGGTATACGAAGCCCTTTCGTCCTCAGAGGAAGGACTCAGCGATGCCGAGGCTGAAAAAAGACTCAATCAATATGGCAGTAATACGCTGCGGTCAAAGCCGAAAAGAACGCTGGCGATGATGCTTCGTCAGCAGCTTTTGGACCCTATGGTCCTGATTCTCATCGGCGCCTGTATGTTATCCCTTGTCCTCAAGCAGTGGACGGAAGGAGTGGTGATCGGCGTTATCGTGGTCATCAACGCGCTGATTGGGATTTTGCAGGAAAAAAAGGCCCAGTCGGCCCTGGAGGCGTTAAAACGAATGACGGCGCCTTCGGCTATCGCGCTCCGTCAGGGCGAGGAAAGCCGTATCCCCGCTTCTGAGCTTGTTCCCGGAGATATCGTTCTGATTGGGGACGGGGACATGATACCGGCGGATATGAGACTGGTGGAGGCGGCGAACCTGAAGGTCCAGGAGGCCTCTCTGACAGGAGAATCTGTACCGGCGGAAAAGCAGGAGGATGATATCCTGCCTGAGGATTGTCCCCTGGGAGACCGCAGCAACATGGTATATACATCTTCTATCGTCACCTACGGACGAGGCGTGGGCATTGTGGTGGAAACCGGCATGCAAACCCAGGTGGGGCAGATCGCGGGCATGCTGGAGGAGCAGGATGAGCTTGATACGCCTTTGAAACGAAAGCTAAGCGCCGTAGGAAAGACTCTGACAGTGATCGGGATCATCGTCTGCCTACTGATTTTTCTGATCGGTATGATTTATCAAAAGCCAATGATCCCTCAGCTTCTAGTAGCGATTTCTCTTGCCATTTCCATCATCCCGGAAGGGCTCCCCGCCACCGCCACCATCGTAATGGCTTTAGGCGTCCAGCGTATGGCAAAACGAAATGCCCTGATCCGAAGGCTTCCGGCTGTAGAGACGCTGGGAAGCGCCACCGTGATATGCAGCGACAAAACGGGAACCCTTACGCTGAATCAGATGACCGTTACCCAGATTGCGGTAAACGGAGATTTTATACAGCAAAAACCCACCCCCGCCGGGGAAGGAGCCAAACGCCATCCTCTTGTATATGAAAAGCTGATACAGGCGGCGGCTCTTTGTAACGATGCCAGCTTTGACCCGGACCGCCAGGGACAGATCATCGGCGATCCCACGGAAGGGGCCTTGATATGCCTGGCAAGGGATTTCGGCATGGATCATGAAGCGCTGGAAGACAAATATCCCAGGCTTTACGAGCAGCCCTTCGATTCTCACAGAAAGCGTATGACCACCGTTCACCGTATTGACGGCGATGACATCGCCTACACGAAGGGCGCTGTGGATGAGATGCTGCCTTTGTGCAGCCATATTCTTACGGCTCAGGGGGAAAGGCCTATGACAAAAGAGGATATGGATAGAATCAGCCGCCTTTGTCTTTCCATGTCCCAGGAGGCTTTGCGGGTTCTGGGCTTCGCCATGAAAAAAATCCGCTCCATTCCCCAGGAGGACGGCGTAGATCTGGAGTATGATATGGTGTTTCTCGGCGCTGTGGGAATGATCGATCCGCCCAGAAAAGAAGTGGCACAATCCATTTCCGTCTGCCGCAGGGCCGGCATTCGTACGATCATGATCACAGGCGACCATAAGGTGACGGCTCTGGCTATCGCCAGAGAGCTTGGCATATGGCAAAAGGACAGCACCATCGTCACCGGAGATGAACTGGAAAAAATGGGAGATGATGAGCTGGATGAAAAGGTCAGGACGGCGGCGGTATTCGCAAGGGTTTCTCCCGCAGATAAGCTCAGGATCATACAGGCTTTAAAGCGAAACGGAGAAGTCGCCGCCATGACAGGAGACGGGGTCAACGATTCTCCCGCATTGAAAGCGGCGGACATCGGCGTGG
>CALWZU010000108.1 GCA_944386095.1 uncultured Clostridia bacterium
ACGCCGCTGATCATTTCCGGACAGGGGGAAAAATCTACGGAAAAATATGATATAGCGGACGCCTTTGCCAGAAAGCTGAAGCGGGAAGAGGATTTTACCGTAGACGAAAAGGATAAGAGTATTTCCATTACAGAAGCGGGCGTGGCCAAAATCGAAGAGAATTTCCATATCGATAATTTTGCGGATCCGGAAAACATGGAGCTGAATCATCACATGATGCAGGCTTTAAAGGCCAGAAACCTGATGCACCGGGATGTGGATTACATCGTCAAGGACGGGGAAATCGTCATCGTGGATGAATTTACGGGACGTCTCATGTTTGGCCGCCGCTACAGCGAGGGTCTCCATCAGGCTATCGAAGCGAAGGAAGGTTTGAAGGTCAGACGGGAATCAAAAACTCTGGCGACCATCACGCTGCAAAACTATTTTCGCATGTACCAGAAGCTGGCGGGCATGACCGGTACGGCCAAAACGGAAGAAGAGGAATTTGAAGAAATCTACAATATGGACGTTGTGGTGATCCCCACCAACAAGCCGGTGATCCGAAAGGATATGCCCGATTCCGTCTATGCCACGGAAGCGGGGAAATTCAAGGCTATCGTGGAAAATATCGTCTCTACCCATGAAAAAGGCCAGCCGGTTTTGGTAGGTACGATTTCCATTGAAAACTCCGAAAAGATCAGCCGGATGCTGGATAAACGGGGCGTCAGGCACAATGTGCTCAATGCCAAGCAGCATGAAAAGGAAGCCGCTATCGTAGCTGATGCGGGACGTCTGGGAGCCGTGACCATCGCTACGAATATGGCGGGCCGTGGTACGGACATCATCCTTGGGGGAAATCCCGACTTTGAAGCAAAGGCGGTCATGAAAAAGGAAGGCTATGAGGATGAGGTGATTTCTTACGCTTCCAGCCTGATACCCCTGGAAGATCCTCAGCTGATCGAAGCCAGGCAGTATTATACGGAGCTTTATGAACGCTTCCGGGAAGAACGCCGGGAAGAACAGGAAAAAGTCATCTCCCTTGGAGGTCTTCATATTATCGGAACGGAGCGGCACGAATCCCGCCGTATCGATAATCAGCTCAGAGGCCGTGCGGGCCGTCAGGGAGACCCGGGATCTTCTCAGTTTTTCATCTCCCTGGAGGATGACCTTATGCGGCTGTTCGGAGGCGAACGGCTCCAGAATCTGGTGCAGAAGATGGGGCTTGAAGAGGATGAGGCCATCGAGGCCAGGATGCTGTCAAATTCCATTGAAAACGCACAAAAACGGGTGGAGGGCAGAAACTTTTCCATCCGAAAATACGTTTTGCAGTATGACAATGTGATGAACAAGCAAAGGGAGCTGATTTACCGGGAAAGGCGCAGGGTTTTGGAAGGAGAGGATCTGCGGGATCATATTTTCTCCATGCTGGATGAGGTGGTTTCCGAATATGTGGAAATGGCAACCGTAGGCACCAAGTACGCGGAGGAATGGGATCTGGAAGGACTCCAGCGCAATATCAATAAAATCTGCCTGAATGCGCCTACCATGGATTTTGGCCAGGGAAAAGACCTGGAGGATATGTCGCCGGAGGATCTGAAAGAGGAGATCCTGGAGCGGTTCCAGGATATTTACCGGCAGAAGGAAGAGGAAATCGGCATTGAACGGATGCGGGAGCTGGAGAGGATGATCCTGATCCGGGTGGTGGATACCAAATGGATGGACCATATCGACGCCATGGATCAGCTGAAGCAGGGAATCGGGCTTCGGGCCATCGGCCACGACAATCCCGCCATCGCCTATCAGAAGGAAGGCTTTGATATGTTCGAGCTGATGATCAAAAGCATCAAGGACGATACCCTGCGTTACTGCTTTGGGGTAACGGTTCAGACCGACACCACCAGAAAGCAGGTGATGGAGGAGGGCCAGTCCCGAAAGGATGAATTCAGCGATGAAGAGCTGAATACGCCGGTAGCGGGAGAGCAGGCAAAGCCGGATCAGACAAAGACCGTCCAGACGCCTGTACGAAAAGGCCCCAAAATCGGAAGAAACGAGCTTTGTCCCTGTGGCAGCGGAAAGAAATATAAAAATTGCTGCGGCAAAAACGAGGCGTAAAAGAGGGATATTGATCCAAAGGCTGTTTTAATAAAGCCAAAAGGACAAATCATAAAACAAAGAAAAAGGATGTGAGACAAATGGTGCAGCTTGACCAGATCAAGTATGAGCTTGACCGAAAAGAGCAAAACATTACAGAATTGGGTGTTTCCCTTTGACCTGGCCGGTCTTGAGAAAAAGCAGAAGCAGCTGGAGGCGCAGGTAGAAAAGGAAAATTTCTGGGACGATCACGAAAGGGCTCAGAAGGTTTTAAAAGAAAAAAAATCTCTGGAGACGAAGATCAAGGATTTTCGTCAGCTGGAGGGAGAGCTTTCCGACGTCAGGGTCATGATCGAGCTTGCGGAAGAGGCCGAGGATGCGTCCATGGTAGAGGAAATCGAGGAAATGTACCGGAATCTGTGCCGGGACATCGACGACATGACGGTAAAGGTCCTTTTGTCGGGAGAATATGACGCCAACAATGCGATCATTTCCATCCACGCAGGCTCCGGAGGGACCGACGCTCAGGACTGGGCGGAAATGCTGGTGCGCATGTATATCCGGTGGGCCGAGGGCAAGGGATACAAGGTGCGAACCATCGATTATCAGGATGATCCGGAGGGAGGCGTCAAAAGCGCTACCTTCCTGATAGAAGGAGACTATGCCTACGGGTATCTGAAAAATGAGAAGGGCGTTCACCGGATCGTGAGGATTTCTCCCTTTGATTCCTCTGGCAGACGCCATACATCCTTTGCTTCTCTGGATGTGGTCCCGGAAATCGACGATGAGGTGACCGTGGATATCAATCCGGAGGATCTGCGTATCGACACCTATCGCTCCAGCGGAGCGGGAGGACAGCATGTCAATAAGACGGATTCGGCTATCCGGATCACTCACCTTCCCACCAATATCGTGGTAACCTGCCAGAACGAACGCTCCCAGCATCAGAATAAGGAAACGGCCATGAAGATTCTGAAGGCCAAGCTGATCGAGCTGGCTCAGCAGGAGCATAAAGAAAAAATCGATGAGCTGAAGGGAGATTACGGCCAGATTTCCTGGGGCAATCAAATTCGCTCGTATGTGTTCCATCCCTATACTATGGTGAAGGATCACCGGACCGGAGCGGAAGTGGGCAACGTGCAGGCTGTCATGGACGGGGATTTGGATTACTTTATCAAGGAAAAATTAAAAAGCAGGTAACAAGGGAATAGCGATGCTTCTGGCTCGCTATTCTTCGCTGAAAGGCGGCAAAGGGCCGAAAGGAACATTTCGGGAAAAGAGCCGCGAAAAAAGGAGACCGCAGATGGAGGACAGGGAAATACTAAGGCAGCTGGCCGGGGAGCTGGGGGTGAAGGAAAGCCAGGTAAGGGCGGCGGTAGAGCTGATGGATCAGGGCAGCACCGTTCCCTTTATCGCCCGCTACCGCAGAGAAATGACGGGAGATATGACCGATGGACAGCTAAGAGAGCTGCAGGAAAGACTGGCCTACGAAAGAAGTTTGCAGAGGCGAAAAGAAGAGGTCATCCGGCTGATTGGAGAACAGGATAAGCTCACCCCCCAACTGGAGGAGGAAATTATGGGGGCCCGGGTTTTACAGCGGGTAGAGGATTTATATAAACCCTTCCGGCAGAAAAAAAGCACCCGGGCCTCCAAAGCCAGGGAAAAAGGTCTTTTGCCCCTGGCGCAAGCCATCTGGGCCCAGGAGGAAAACGCCTTGCCCGAAAGGCTGGCCCGGGCCTATGTTTCCGCTGAAAAGGAGGTTGAAAGTCCAAAGCAGGCCCTGGAAGGCGCTATGGACATTCTGGCCGAGCGGATCGCGGACGATCCCGGGATCAATCAGGCGATAAGGGAAAAAGCCTGGGAAAGCGCTCTGATCCATACCGAAGGGACGGATCCGGAAGAAAGCACGGTTTATGATATGTATTATGATCACAGCGAGCCGGTAAGCCGTATTGCCGGTCATCGCATTCTTGCCATAAATCGGGGAGAAAAGGAAAAAAAGCTGAAAATCCGCCTTCGGGCGGATATGGAGGCCATGGGGCTGATTCTTCGAAAAAAAGTGATAAAAAGAGAAGCTTCCCCCTTTGCGCCTTTGCTGGAGCAGACCATAGAGGATGCTTTAAAGCGGCTTTTATGGCCGTCGGTGGAAAGGGAGATACGAAGCGCTTTGACCCAGAAGGCTGAAAGGGAGGCGGTGAGAGTTTTCGCGGAAAACACGCAAAAGCTTCTGATGCAGCCTCCGGTGAAGGACAAGAGAGTCATCGCCCTGGATCCGGGCTACCGCACCGGCTGCAAGGTGGCGGCGCTGGATGAAACGGGGAAGCTTTTGTCCTATACTACGATTTTCCCGGTTCCTCCCAAAAATGAGACCCGGCAGGCGGCAAAGACCCTTTTGTCCCTGATCCACACCTATCAGATCGATCTAATCGCCATCGGAAACGGCACCGCTTCCAGGGAAACCGAGCAGTTTGTGGCCCAGACGATCAAAGAAGCGGAAAGGCCTGTTTATTACACCATCGTCAGCGAAGCGGGAGCATCGGTTTATTCTGCCTCCAGGCTGGCCCAGGAGGAATATCCGCAGCTGGATGTAACCACAAGAGGCGCTTTGTCCATTGGCCGCAGGCTCCAGGATCCTTTGGCGGAGCTTGTGAAGATCGATCCCCGGAGCATTGGGGTGGGGCAATATCAGCACGATGTGAACCAGTCTCTTTTGGAAAAGGCTCTGGGCGACGTGGTGGAGGACTGTGTCAACAAAGTGGGGGTGGATCTGAATACCGCTTCTCCCGCCCTGCTTTCCTATGTTTCCGGCATCAACGCCTCCATTGCCAGAAGCATCGTTGCGTACAGGGAAGAAAACGGCCGGTTTACCTCCCGCATGCAGCTGAAGAAGGTGCCCCGGCTGGGGCCGAAGGCCTTTGAACAGTGCGCGGGATTTCTTAGGATTTCCGGAGGAGGGGAGCCTCTTGACGCAACGGCCGTTCATCCCGAATCCTATAAAGCGGCTGAAAGGGTTCTTTCTCTTTTGGAAATCAAAAAGGAAAAAATCGCGGAGGGGGGCGCCAATGAAATCACCCAAAAGCTTCTTTCCCGTTATCCGGACAGGACAGAACAAAAATCCGGGGAAGAAAAGACGTTAAAGGGCCTTTCTTCCATGAGCCTTATAAAAGAGCAGCTGTTTGATGAAAGAAAGGAATCGAAGGAGCAGCGGGAAAAACGGTTGGCAAAATGCAGGAAACAATTAGCCGGAGAGCTGGGAATCGGAGAACTGACCCTTTCTGATATTCTTTCGGAAATCGCAAAGCCCGGAAGAGATCCCAGAGAAGATATGCCTCAGGTGATTTTCAGAGAAGACGTGATGAGCTTTGGGGACCTTGCCGTGGGTATGCAGCTTAGAGGTACCGTGCGCAATGTGGTGGATTTTGGGGCTTTTGTGGATATCGGCGTGAAAAACGACGGCCTTGTGCATATTTCGGAAATGAGCGAAAGGTTTATCCGCCATCCAAGAGAGCTGGTGGGCGCAGGAGATACGGTTCTTGTGCGGATCATCGGTATCGATGAGAAAAAACAAAAGATATCCCTTTCCATGAAGGGACTGGATCGAAGGCAATGAAGGAGAAGGCGCCGGATGTGAAAAACATTTGGGAAAAGCAGTAGTGAAAGGAAAAGGAAGATATGAGCATCAAAACGGTGATGTTTGATTTTGACGGGACGCTGGTCAATACCAATGATCTGATCGTCAAATGCTTTCAGCATACGTTTCGTACATATACGGGAAAGGAAATGGACCGGGCGGAAATCCAGCGGAATTTCGGAGAGCCCCTTGGGGTTACCATGGAGCGTTGCTTTGGAAAGGACCGGAAGCGGGAAGCCATGGACGTTTACAGGAGCCTGCACCGGGGAAGGTTTGTCAAGCTGATCCGGATGTTTCCGGGGATGGACGAGCTTGTGAAGGAGCTGAAGCAAAAGGGGTATCAGACGGCCCTGGTCACTTCCCGGCTGGCGGAGACGGCGATGCTGGGAATCGAGACCTTTGGCCTGAAACCATGGTTTGATACCATCGTGACCATGGATCGCATTACCCGCCATAAGCCTGATCCCCAGGCTATCCAGCTGGCTCTTTCGGATCTGGGCGCCAAAGCGGCGGAGGCGGTGATGATCGGGGATACGAAGTACGATATGCTGTGCGCGAAAAATGCCGGCTGCCTTTCGATCCTGGTGGATTGGTCTGTTATGGAAGGGGAGGAACGGGAACGGCTGGCGCCGGATTATATCGCCAAAAGTCCGGAGCAAATCAGGGAGATCATTGAGAATATATAAGGAAAGGAAGGGGGACCGGGTCTTTTGTGAAGGCCGGGCAAGAGCGAAGGCATGAAGATAATTAAAAACGCGAAGATATTGACGATGGCAGGAAAGGAACTGGAAAGGGGAAGCATCCTGATCCGGGAGGGAAAAATCGCAGGGGTGTTTCCCCAGGGAGAGGAACCGAAGGAATTGATCGAAAAGCTGGCGCCTCAGGCGGTGATCGACGGAGAGGGGCTTTTGGCAACGCCGGGACTGATCGATGCCCATACCCATCTGGGGATGTGGGAGGATGCCATCGAATTTGAGGGCGCTGACGGAAATGAAGCCACCGATCCGGTGACCCCGGAGCTAAGGGCCATCGATGGGATCAATCCTATGGACCGAACCTTTCAGGATGCCCGGCAGGGAGGCGTGACCTGTGTGGCGTCAGGACCCGGCAGCGCCAATGTGATCGGCGGTCAGTTTGCGGCGATCAAAACCGCAGGCGTCTGTATCGACGATATGATCGTCAAAGCGCCGGCGGCGATGAAATGCGCTTTTGGGGAAAATCCGAAAAGGGTCTACGGCGATGAGCAAAGAAAAGCGCCCATGACCAGAATGGCGACGGCGGCTTTATTGAGAGAAACGCTGATGGAGGCCAGGGACTATCTGCAAAACAAGGAATCGGAGGATGAGGATAAGCATCCGGATTTTGATTTTCGCATGGAAGCGCTGATTCCTCTTTTAAAAAAGGAGATCCCCCTGAAGGCCCATGTTCACCGGGCGGACGATATTTTTACCGCGATTCGCATCGCCAGGGAATTCGATCTTACGGTGACCCTGGATCATTGTACGGAGGGACATCTGATTCCTTCCCATATTCAAAAATCCGGCTGCTGTGCTTTGGTAGGGCCGTCTCTCAGCGAGCGCTCCAAATTTGAGCTGAAGAATCTCAGCTTTGAAACCCCCGCTGTTTTGGCGGAAAAGGGTGTGAAGGTGGCTATTATTACCGACCATCCGGTGATCCCGATACAGTATCTTTCTCTTTGCTGTTCCCTGGCGGAAAAGGCAGGCATGAAACGGGAGGACGCCATGAAGGCGGTAACCGTTTATCCGGCGGAAATTCTGGGTATTTCTAACCGGGTAGGAAGCCTGGAAAAGGGAAAGGACGCGGATATCGTTTTATGGACTGGCCATCCTTTTGACTTTCACAGTGAAGTACGCTATACTCTCATAAACGGAGAGGTAGTTTATCGGAAATGATGGGAGGATCCCTTTTGAAAAAGGAAGGGAAAAAGGCCCAGGATATTCAGATGACGCAGGCGTCCCCGGAACGCCTGTTTTTCGCTTTTCATGCAAATGCCTTTGACGGAGAGGAAAAAGGAATGCTTCACATTTACACATGCCGGGCCAATACGGACCGAAAACAATTCATTTTTGATCAAATCGCAAAGGAAAAAAAGGATCGCAGGATCCTGCTTTTGGTGCCGGATCAGTCCACCCTCGAAACGGAGCGGCAGGCTTTCTTTTATCTGAAGGCGCAGGGACTGATGAATGTGGAGGTGATGAGTCTTTCCCGCTTGGGGACAAAGGTTCTTTCTCAGACCGGCGGACCTGGAAAGACGATGATAAATGATCTGGGCAAGGCAATGCTGCTGCGCAAGGTTGCCGCAGAGTGCAAGGACCATCTGCAGGTTTATCCGTCTCAATGTGAAAAGCAGGCCTTTCTGGAAATGCTGGGAGATCTGATCCAGGAGCTGAAGCAGGCGGAGATTTCCTGGGGGGATCTGGCCTTGCTCCTGGAAGAGACCAAGCCGGCCGGAGAAGGGCGCGCTGAGCCGGGAGATCCGCTTTATCTGAAAAAACTGCGGGACGTACAGATCCTGTACCGGGGTTATGAAGAAGCTCTGGAGGGCCGGTATATGGATATGGAGGATTCCCTTTCCCTGATAGGGGAAAAACTCCCGGAGGCGGCGATTTTGAAAAAGGCAGTGGTTTGGGTGGACGGCTTTGACAGCTGTTCGGGGAAGATGGCCGGCATTTT
>CALWZU010000109.1 GCA_944386095.1 uncultured Clostridia bacterium
AGGCTCTGACCAACCGAACAGACCAGTATATTTATCTGGTGGAAAAAACAAAAATAAATAAAGCGTGTGAAAGGCTTTTAAAGGCCGCGGGAGCGGAAAAAATCAATCTGGACAGCAGGCGCTACGAAGCGTACCGGGCAGGGGAATATCGCCGCATACAGGCAGAGCGGCTGAAGGAGGGGTATGGGGCTTTTGTGTTCAGCACCACGGCTCCTTTTCAGGAAAAACAACCGGCGGCGCATTTGATCGGCTATGTAAACCGGATGGATAACTCCGGAGCTTTTGGATTACAGAGAACCTATGACAGCCTGCTCAGGTCTGAGCAGGAACTGGTTTTGTCGGTAGACGCGCTGGGAAGGGCGCTTCCGGGATATGGAGTCAGAAAGGAAGGAAAGGAAGCGGAGGGAGAGCTTGTCACAACATTGGATCTTAAGGTGCAGCAGCAGGTGGAAGAGGCGTTTTCAGAGCAGGGTGAAAAAGGCGGCGTATGCGTGGTTGATCTGGAAACCGGCGGTATTCTGGCCGGAGCCAGCTTTCCCGCTTTCGATCCCAACAAGGTAGGCGATTATCTGGACAGTGAAAGGGATGAGCTTCGCAACCGGCTTTTACAAAGCGCCTATCCTCCGGGCTCGGTTTTCAAGATCATTGTGGCGGCAGCGGCGATAGAGGGAGGCTTTGGGGATCTGGATACGGAATTTTTCTGCAGCGGAGCAGAAGAGTTGTATGGCGTCAAAATCCGATGCGCCAAGGAGGAGGGCCACGGCAGGCTGTCTCTGAAAGAGGCCTTTGCCAAATCCTGTAACTGTGCGTTTATTCAGCTTGGAAAGGAAATCGGAAGTCAAAGGCTTCTTGAAACGGCAAAGGCCTTCGGTGTGGGGGAAAAGATCCTTGATATTTTGGAAGAAGAAACAGGCGGAATTTTGCCCGGAAAGGGAGATTTGTCGGGAGCCGGGATCGGGAATTTTTCCATCGGTCAGGGAAGAGTGGAAATGACCTGCCTGCAGGTGGCCCGGATGACAGGGATCATTGCCTGCGGAGGAGTTGATCCTGGTATACATCTTGTAGAAAACAAAACCGGCAGCAAAGGCCGAAAAACCCTGGATCAGGTAATATCCCCCATGACGGCATATAAGGTAGGACAGATGATGGAGGAGACGGTCCAAAGAGGGACCGGCCGGAGCCTGGAATATCTGGCGGCGGGAAAAAGCGGCTCCGCCCAGTCCTCTGCGGGAGGACAGGCCGTGGTCCATGGCTGGTTTACCGGCGATTTTCCTCTTGTGGATCGCCAATACGCTGTGACGGTGTTTGTAGAGGAGGGGGGCGGCGCGTCCCCGGCGGTGGCGATTTTCAATCAAATCGCCGGGCTGCTGGATGCGCCGAAAAAAGAAACCATCGACGATTACTGAAAGCCATAGGGGATATGCTGATGAAAAACCGGCGAAACAGGGGTATTTCGCCGGTTTTTCAGATTTTTGTCGGGAAGATGCAGTTGACAAAAATAAGATGGGAGGCTATGATAAAAAAGTTAGATAGTCAAACTAATTTTCTGTGCGTCCCTTTTTAAGGTAACGCAAAGGCACAGGGAGGAGAATTTCCATGGATCAGTTTTCCAGCTCTTTAAATGAAATATTGGTGGAAATGTATCACAATATCTTAAAAATGGAAGAGCAGGCTCTGAAAAACAAGGAAAATCTGCATCTTTCCATCAATGAGATGCACCTGATCGAGTGCGTGGGAAAAGGGGCGGAAAAAGGGCTGACCATTAGTGAGATCGCACTGGCTCTTGATATTACAAGGCCCTCTGCTACGGTGGCTGTCAATAAGCTGGAAAAAAAGGGCTATCTGAAAAAACAAAGCTGTGAAAATGACGGCAGGGTCGTCAGAGTGTTTCTGACCCGCAGAGGAAAGGTCATAGATTCCTATCACCGGTTTTATCATACGAACATGATCAAGGAAATCAGCGGTGATTTTAATGAAGAAGAAAAGACCTGCCTTCTCCGGGCGGTGGGAAAGCTCAATGACTATTTCAAAAACAGCATCGGCGACAACAGGTAGTAAAGATTGGTGGAAAAAATGAGTTTTCAAATATTGGGCACGGGAAGCTACGTGCCGCCCCGGGCGGTAACAAACGATGAGCTGTCGGAATTTCTGGACACAAGCGATGAATGGATCACAAGACGGATCGGCGTAAAGCAAAGATATATCTGTACAACGGAATCCACAGCGGATCTTGCCTTGGAGGCGGCGGCAAGGGCCATGGAAAACGCCGGGGTAGAGCCTCAGGAGCTGGATATGATCCTGTGCGCCACGATCAGCGGGGACGATGCCACTCCGGCGTTGGCCTGCATGGTGCAGAAGAGGCTGGGTGCATCCTGTCCTGCCATGGATATCAATTCGGCGTGCAGCGCTTTTATTTTCATGCTGGATACGGCGGCGGGCTTTTTCGCCAGGAAAAAGGTAAAAAAAATGCTGGTGGTTGGAGCCGAGCGAATGTCCAGGCTCCTTGACTGGAGCGACAGAAGCACCTGCGTGATTTTTGGGGACGGCGCCGGAGCAGCCGTGCTGGGAGAAGGAGAGGGGTATCTTGCCTCAAGGCTGTTGACAAAGGGCGGGGACGATGTGATCCGCTGCCCTCAGACCAACGGCGCATCCCCCTTTTGCCAGAGGCCTCAGCCGCATCCCTTCGTTTTCATGAATGGGCAGGAAACCTATAAATTCGCAGTGCAATCCATCTGCAAGGATTTAAAGGATGTGATCGGTGAAGCTGGCTTTACGCCTCAGCAGATCGATCATGTGGTTTTACACCAGGCGAATCTGCGGATCATCCAGGCGGCCAAAAAAAGACTGAATATCCCGGAGGAAAAATACTGGACCAATATCCAGAAATACGGCAATACTTCTTCGGCCAGCATCCCGATCGTACTGGATGAGATGAACAGACAGGGGCGGCTGAAAAGAGGCCAGATCCTGGCCATGTGCGCTTTTGGAGGAGGACTTTCCAGCGGCGCCTGCATTTTACAATGGTAGCGGCCGGGCCTTGCCCGGCGGACATAAATTGTATCACCAAAATCAAAAACAAAATCAGGAGGAAACAACAATGGTATTTCAGAAATTAGCGAAGAAACTGGCGGAGCATATCGGATGCGAGGAAAGCGCGATCACAAGAGAATCCACTTTGGAATCTCTGGGAATCGATTCCCTGGATGTAGTGGAAGTGGTAATGGAACTGGAGGACGAACTGGAAACCCAGCTGGAAATGGATCAGAAGGTCAACACAGTAGGCGAACTGGTAGAGCTGATCGAAGCGCAGATGAGCAAATAATCAGGGAAAAATACATAATAAAGGATTTGAAAACATGATCAAAACACGGATATGTGATTTGCTGGGAATCCAGTACCCTATTTTTCAAGGGGGCATGGCATGGATTGCAGACGGGCAGCTGGCCGCCGCCGTTTCTGAGGCAGGCGGTCTTGGGATTATTTCCGCAATGAATGCAGATTCCGAATATATCAGAAAAGAAATCCGAAAAGCCCGGGCGCTTACCCAAAAGCCCTTTGGGGTCAATCTGATGCTGATGAGCCCTTTTGCGGATCAGGTGGCAAAAACCCTGGCGGAGGAAAAGGTTTCAGTGGTGACTACGGGAGCGGGGAACCCTTCGAAATACATGAAAATGTGGAACGAAGCGGGAATCAAGGTGATTCCGGTGGTGCCCTCCGTAGCCATGACCAGGCTTGTGACAAGAGCCGGGGCGGTGGCCGTTATCGCGGAAGGAGGGGAGTCCGGGGGCCATGTAGGAGAGCTTTCCACCATGGTTTTGGTGCCCCAGGTCTGCGACGCCACTGATCTGCCGGTAATCGCGGCGGGAGGAATCGCTGACGGCAGGGGCGTTGCGGCGGCCTTTATGCTGGGAGCGGAAGGCGTACAGCTTGGCACCCGTTTTCTGGTGGCCGAGGAATGTAATGTCCATCCGGTATATAAGCAGAAAATCCTGAAAGCGGGGGATCTGGCTACGATGACCACCGGAAAAAGGCTGGGCCATCCGGTCAGAAGCCTCAGGACGCCTTTTACAAGAGAAATGGCAAAGGCGGAATACAGCCGGGACATTTCCGATGAGGAGCTGGAGCAGATGGGCGTAGGCGCACTGCGCAAGGCGGCTGTGGAGGGCAATGAGAAGGAAGGCTGTTTTATGTCCGGACAGATCGCAGCCATGGTAAAGCAGGAGCAGCCGGCGGCTCAGATCATCCGGGAAATTTTTGACCAGGCGGAAACGGTGCTAAGCGGAGCGGGAAAATGGATAAAATAGCGATTATGTTTGCGGGGCAGGGAGATCAGTATCCCGGAATGGGAAAGGAGCTGTATGAAACAAGCCCTGCCGCAAAGGAAGTTTTTGATATGGCAGAGGCTCTTCGGCCGGGAACCATCAGGCAATGCTTTGAAGGAACGCCCCAGGAGCTGATGCAGACCGAAAATACGCAGCCCTGCCTGTATTGTGTGGATTTGGCGGCGGCCATGGCTCTTTCGGAAGCGGGTTTGAAGCCGGATTTTGCGGCAGGCTTTTCTCTGGGTGAGCTGGCGGCACTGACCTTTTCAAAAGCGGTGGGCATGGAGGAAGGTTTTCGCCTTGTGACAAAGCGGGGCGAACTGATGAAGGAAGCGGCGGGAAAGGTAAACAGCGTGATGGCGGCGGTGCTGAAGCTGGATAATGAAACAGTGGAGAGTCTCTGCAGCCATTACGATCAGGTTTACCCGGTCAATTACAACTGTAAGGGACAGCTGGTGGTAGCAGGGGTCAAGGAGGAAGTGGATCTTTTCAAGGAAGAGGCAAGGGAAAAGGGCGCTACTGTGCTGATGCTGCCTCTTTCCGGCGGTTTTCATTCTCCTTTTATGGAAAGCGCTTCTGTTGCCTTTGAAAAAGAGCTGAGAGAAGTGGATTTTCATAAGCCGGAGCTGGTGCTGTACTCAAATTATACGGCAAGGCCTTACCCGTCCGGTCAAGACAAGCAGGAATATGTTAGCCTTCTTTCCCGGCAGATCGCCAATCCGGTCCGCTGGCAGCAGCTGGTGGAGCATATGCACAGAGAAGGGGCGAAGATTTTCATTGAGGTGGGAGCGGGCAAAACCCTTTCCAAGCTGGTAAGAAGAATGATACCCGGCGCACAGATCTATAACGTGGAAAACAAAGAAAGCCTGGAGCAGACGCTTCAGGCCCTGAAAGAAAAAGGACTTATCGGTTCCGGACACAGGGAGGAATAACAAAGATGCTGAAGGGTAAAATCGCACTGATCACCGGCGGCAGCCGGGGGATCGGAAGAGCCATCGCTCTTGCCATGGCCGGGCAGGGAGCGGACGTGGCGATCCTGTATGGGGCAAATGAACAGGCCGCAGGAGAAACCTGCGAAAAGATCACCCAAATGGGACGGAACGCCTTGGCCTGCCGCTGTGATGTTTCCAGTCTGGAGCAGGTCAAAGAAGCGGTAAGCCAGGTGACAAAAGAGCTTGGCGCCATAGACATCCTGGTCAACTGCGCAGGCATCACCAGAGACGGACTGGCTATGACCATGAAGGAGTCGGATTTCGACGCGGTGCTGGATACGAATCTGAAGGGAAGCTTTCACACAATCAAATGCTGCTACGGCGGTTTTCTTAAAAAAAAGGCGGGACGCATCATCAATATCAGCTCCGTATCCGGCATCATGGGAAATGCCGGCCAGTCCAATTATTCCGCTTCAAAGGCGGGGGTGATCGGTCTGACCAAATCCATTGCCAGAGAGCTGGCGCCCAGAGGCATCTGCTGTAATGCCATCGCGCCGGGCTTTATCGCCACGGACATGACCGCAGAGCTGGGAGACCAGAACGCCCTTATGGGAATGATCCCCATGAAGCGGATGGGAACGCCGGAGGATGTGGCCGCTCTTGCCGTCTTTCTCGCTTCGGAGGGAGCCGGGTATATTACGGGAGAAGTGATCCGCGTGGACGGCGGCATCGCGATATAGAACAGGAGTGCTTATGAAACGAGTAGTGATTACAGGGATGGGAGCCGTTACCCCTTTGGGAAACGATCTGCCTACCTACTGGGACGGGCTGATTTCCGGAAAAAACGGCATAGACTTTCTGACCCGGTTTGATCCCGGAGATTATAAGGCGAAGCTGGCGGCTGAGGTCAAAGGCTTTGATCCCCTGCTGTATATGGATAAGGCAGAAATCAAAAAAAGCGATCTTTTTACCCAGTATGCGGTAGCGGCCGCATCTCAGGCGGTGGAGGAAAGCGGTATTTTGGGGACTGTGGCGGACGAACGGCTGGCCGTTTATTTCGGCTCGGGGATCGGCGGGATCGGCACTATTGAAACCGAAATCGAAAAGCTGAGAGAAAGAGGCCCCCGGCGGGTTTCTCCTTATTGCGTCCCCATGATGATCATCAACATGGCGGCGGGTACCGTTGCTATCCATTTTAATGCCAAGGGGCCCTGTGTGCCCACGGTTACCGCCTGCGCCACAGGCAGTAACGCCATTGGTGAAGCCTACAGGCTGATTCGCCACGGCTATGCGGATGCGGCGATCGCCGGCGGAGCAGAGGCTTCTGTTACATCCATTTCTATCGCCGCCTTTATCAGCTGCATGGCTCTTTCTTCCTCCGAAGATCCCAATGGGGCTTCCCTTCCCTTCGACAGGCGCAGAAACGGCTTTGTCATGGGAGAAGGAGCGGGGGCGCTGATTCTGGAGGAATATGAGCATGCCCGTGAAAGAGGTGCGAAAATTTACGCAGAGGTCAGCGGTTATGGCTCCACCTGCGACGCTTTTCATATCACGGCGCCTCATCCTCAGGCGGAAGGCGCCGCCCGGGCGATTTCCCAAGCGGTGGAAGAAGCCTGCGCCCTGGCGGGGAGCAGGGAGCGCGCCTTGGATGGCGGCATTTATATCAACGCCCATGGTACGGGAACGATCCTTAACGACAAGGCGGAAACCCTGGCGATCAAGCGGGCTCTGGGAGAAAGAGCGAAAACCGCTATGATCAGCTCCACCAAATCCATGACCGGCCATATGCTGGGCGCGGCAGGAGCGGCGGAGGCCATCGCAGCTGTCAAGGCTCTTACGGAGGGAATCATCCCGCCCACCATCAATCTGCTGGAGCCTGATCCGGAATGCGATCTGGATTATGTGCCCCTGACTGCCAGAAAGGCCCAGACCTCCCTGGCCCTTTCAGTATCCCTGGGCTTTGGAGGGCATAATGCCTGCCTGGCATTTTCCAAGGTAAAGGAAGCGTAAAAGGGAGGCGCGGAAAAGCATGAATACTGAACAGATCAGAGAATTGGCCCGGCTTTTGGAGGATTACGGATTGACGGGTATTTCCGTAAAAGAGGGAGATTTTTCCGTCAGATTGGAAAAGAAACCAGCGCCACTGGTAACAGGCGCTCTTCAGCCTGCTGGAGGAGAGGGCGCTGGGGATACTTCGACCTATGAATCAGAAAAGGAGCAAACATCGGGCCTTGTGGTAACAAGTCCCATGGTAGGCGTTTTTTATACCAGCCCCGCCCCGGATGCGGAGCCCTTTGTAACGCCGGGAAGCAGAGTGGAGCCGGGAGATGTGCTTTGTATTATTGAAGCCATGAAGCTGATGAACGAAATCACAGCGGAACACAAGGGCGTGATCAGGCAGGTGCTTGCCGAAAACGGCCAGGTGGTAGAGGCCGGAGAGCCGCTGTTTCGAATGGAGATAGAAAAATGAATCAAGAAGAAATCATGAAGATCCTGCCTCACAGAGACCAGATGCTTTTGGTGGAGGCCGCGGAGGCAAGAGAGGGGATCGCTTACGGTTCCTACCATGTGCGGGGGGACGAATGGTTCCTGAAGGGCCACTTTCCGGGAAATCCCGTGGTGCCCGGGGTCATTTTATGCGAGATGATGGCCCAGTGCGCGGCGGTGCTGTTGTCCGGGGATGTGCTGGAGCAGGGAGAAGGTACGCCCTTTTTTACGACGCTGAACAATGTTAAGTTTCGAAACAGCGTTCGTCCGGGGGATACCTTTGAAACCCAGTGCAGCATCACCAGAGTGAAAAAGCCTTTTTATTTTGCCACAGGCAAGGGCTTTGTAGAAGGAAAGCTGTGCGTCAGCGCGGATTTTTCCTTTGCCGTTGTAAAGGAAGGCTGAAGGAAAGAAAAGGGATCCAAGGCCGGGGCGCGAATTACCCGGGCGGGAAGGCAAAAGACAGTTGAAGCCGGAAACAGGGCCGGTGAAGGAGCAGCTATGTTTTCAAAGATATTGATCGCCAACAGAGGCGAAGTGGCGGTGCGGATCATCCGCGCTTGTAAAGATATGGGCATATCCACCGTCGCTGTTTATTCAGAGGCGGACGAGGAATCGATTCATGTGGCGCTGGCCGACGAGGCCATCTGCGTGGGAAAGGCTTCCCCGAAGGACAGCTATCTGAATATGGAAAATATCATCAGCGCGGCGCTGGTTACCGGAGCCCAGGCCATTCATCCAGGCTATGGATTTCTGGCGGAAAACGCCGGATTTGCCCGGCTTTGTAAAAAATTCGGGCTTGTGTTTATCGGACCGGACGCCAAGGTGATAGAAAAAATGGGAGACAAGGATGCCGCCAGAAAGCTGATGGTGCAGGCGGGTGTGCCTGTGGTACCCGGCAGCGATCTGATCGAAAATCTCCAGCAGGCCCGGCAGGAAGCCCGGCGGATCGGTTTTCCCCTTCTGATCAAGGCCAGCGCAGGCGGCGGCGGAAAGGGGATCCGTCTTGTAAAGGATGAAAGCCAGCTGGAACATGCTTTTCTCATGGCGGCGGAAGAGGCGAAAAACGCCTTTGGGAACGGCAACGTTTACATGGAGAAATATTTGGCCCCGGTCAAGCATATTGAAATCCAGCTGCTCTCCGATGAAAAAGGCAACACGGTCTGCCTGGGAGAAAGAGAATGCTCCATCCAGCGGAACAATCAAAAGCTATTGGAGGAGGCGCCTTCCTCCGGTCTTTCCGCAGAGCTAAGGGAAAGGATGATGGAGGCGGCCGGGCGGGCGGCGAAGGCAGCCGGTTATACCAATGCGGGAACCGTGGAGTTTCTTTTGGATACGGACCAGAATTTTTATTTCATGGAAATGAACACCCGGCTTCAGGTAGAGCATCCTATTACGGAAGAAATCAGCGGCGTGGATTTGGTGAAATGGCAAATCCGTATCGCTTCCGGCGTTTTGCTGGATATGAAGCAGGAGGATATCCGGCTCAAGGGCGCCGCCATAGAATGCAGGATCAATGCGAGAAGCGGCGGAACAGTGACGTTTCTTCACGTGCCGGGGGGACCGGGCGTACGCTTTGAGACGGCTCTTTATCAGGGCTATCAGGTGCCGCCGTTTTACGATTCGCTGATTGGTAAGCTGGTGGTGCATGGGCAGAACCGGGAGGAGGCCATCCGGAAAATGCAATCGGCTCTGTGCGAGCTGGTAGTGGAGGGCGTGGCCAATAACATCGAAGAACAGCTGGAAATTCTGGATGATCCGGATTTTAGAAAAGGCGAATATTTTACGGATTTTATTCAGAGGAAGGGCTTATAACGACATAAGAAGAGGTTAGCGCTATGAAGCTGAACGGCATATTCAAAAAACCGAAAAATGAACTGGAGCATCAGGGAAGAAAGCCAAAAGCCATAGGCGGCGTGAAAAAAAAGCCGCAGGAAAAGGAGCTGCCCGGGCGTTTCCAAAAGACGCCGGAGATTTCGGAGGAAAACAGGCAGGGACAGGAGCCTCAGAAAGAAAAACCCCGGGAAGCGGTCAGAGTGTGTCCTGCCTGCAAGAAGGAAATCCCTCTGAGCGTTTTATCCCGCAGCTATTATGTGTGCGGCTGCGGTCATCATTTTCGGGTAGGCCCCAGAACCAGGATACGGATGCTGGCGGATCGGGACAGCTTTCAGGAGCTGTTCTCTCAGCTGGAAAGTGAAAACATTCTGGAGTTTGAAGGCTATGAAGAAAAGCTGGAACAGGCCAGAGCCGCCAGCGGAGAAAAAGAAGGCGTGGTTTGCGGAACCGCGGAAATCAATGGAAAAAAATGCGCTTTGTTTGTGATGAATTCCTTTTTCATGATGGGCAGCATGGGTACCGTGGTAGGGGAAAAGATCACACGGCTTTTTGAATATGCCCTGGAGCATCGTTTGCCGGTGGTAGGCTTTACTGTTTCCGGCGGCGCCAGGATGCAGGAGGGGATTCTTTCCCTTATGCAGATGGCAAAGACCAGCGGCGCCGTGAAACGCCATTCACAGGCGGGGCTGTTTTATCTGACGGTGCTGACAGACCCTACAACCGGAGGGGTTACCGCCAGCTTTGCCATGGAGGGAGATATTATCATGGCGGAGCCGGGGGCCACAGTAGGGTTTGCCGGCGCGCGGGTAATCGAGCAGACCATCCGGAAAAAACTGCCGGAGGGTTTTCAGAAGGCGGAATTTTTATTGGAGCATGGTTTTGTGGATCTGATTACCCCAAGGGCCTATCAAAGAAGGGTGATCGCGCTGCTTTTGGCGATGCATTCGGGACAGATGGTTTTTGCCAGCGACGAGGTGGAACAAAGACGCTCTTATGAAATAGATCTCGCCCGGGAAGCCAGGCCCGAAAGGGAAAGAAACGGGGAAAAAGAGCCGGGTAATTTTTCCTGCGGCTCTGATGAAAACGAGGATGAAGAAAATCGAAAAGGGATGGACACAAACCAGGAAGAGGGTGCTGTGATATGAGCAAGGGCGCAGATTTTCTCAGCGCGTATGACAGAGTGCGGCTTGCCAGGGCAAAGGGGCGGCCTACGGCTAAAAGCTATATCCATCAGATTTTTTCCGGCTTTATCCAGCTGCACGGAGACCGGCGTTTCGGAGACGATCCGGCTGTGATCGGCGGCGTGGCGGTGCTGAAGCATATGCCGGTGACGGTGATCGGCATCGAACGGGGAACCGATACCAAAAGCAAGCTGGCTCATCATTTTGGTTCCCCTAATCCGGAGGGCTATCGAAAGGCGCTGAGGCTGATGAAGCAGGCGGAAAAATTTAAAAGGCCGGTGATCTGCTTTGTGGATACGGCAGGGGCCTACTGCGGCATTGGCGCGGAGGAAAGAGGACAGGGACAGGCGATAGCGGAAAATATCATGGAAATGATGGGGCTTCGCACCCAGATCATCTCGATTTTCATCGGAGAAGGGGGCAGCGGCGGCGCCCTGGCTCTGGCGGCGGCCGATCAGGTCTGGATGCTGGAGAATGCTATTTATTCGGTAATTTCCCCGGAGGGCTGCGCCAGCATTTTGTGGAAGGACGCAAAACAGGTGGAAGCGGCGGCCGAAAATCTGAAGCTGACGGCGGAAGATCTTCTGGCGCTTGGCGTAGCGGATCGGATCTTTCAGGAGCCGGTTCCCGGTGAAAAGGGCAGAAGAGAAGAAGGGCTGGATTTTGAGTATCTGTGCGATAGCATCAGGGAAGCGTTATGGGAAAGCCTTTCCGTCAGCAGAAAGCTGGATATGCAGACCCTTTTAGAGCTGCGCTATGAACGCTTCCGGCGCTTTGGGAAAAGACCGTAAACGCAAAACCGAAAGGCTCTGGAGCAAAGAAAGAAAAACGGTCGTGAAAAGATAACCGTAAAAAGGCGGTTATGAAAGGGAGGAAAGGGATTGTGAGCTTACGGATCATCCGGGATGATATCACAGGCATGAAAACAGAGGCTATCGTTAATGCGGCAAACCGGCAGCTTTTGGCGGGAGGCGGCGTTTGCGGCGCTATTTTTCAAAGGGCGGGTCATGAAAAGCTGAGCCGGGCCTGCAGGGAGCTTGGAGGCTGCGAAACCGGAGAAGCTGTGATGACGCCGGGCTTTAACCTTCCGGCCTCTTACGTGATCCATACGCCGGGGCCGGTATGGCAGGGCGGCGGTCAGGGCGAGGCTGCGCTGCTGAAAGCTTGTTATGAGAACGCCTTATCCCTTGCGAAGGAAAAGGGACTGAAGAGCCTGGCCTTTCCTCTTATTTCATCGGGGATCTATGGTTATCCCCCGGAGCAGGCGCTGGATGTGGCGGTAGGCGCCATCGAGGCTTTCTTAAAGGATCAGGAAATGGACGTATGGCTGGTGCTGTTTGACCAGAGTATTTTTCAGCTGGCCCTGGAAACATATCCCGCTTTGTGCGGACAGAAATAGGTGAAAGGCTTTATTCAATAAGGGAGGAACGGACATGTATGAACTGGTTGGGGTAGGAAAGGACAGCTATTATGTGCAAAGCCCGGCAAAGATCGGGCTTTTTCGATGGGCAGAGACCAAGGTTTGCCTGATCGACAGCGGAAACGATAAGGATGCGGGAAGAAAGGTCAGACAGCTTTTGGAAGAAAAAGGCTGGGAATTGACCGCCATTTACAATACGCACTCCAACGCGGATCACATCGGCGGTAATCAGTATCTGCAAAAGCAGACCGGCTGTCGTATTTTTGCACCCCGGATCGAGATGGATTTTACCAATGCCCCGGTGCTGGAGCCTTCTTTTTTATATGGCGGCTTTCCTCCAAAGGATTTGCGGCACAAGTTTTTGATGGCAAAGGAAAGCCGGGCTGAGCTTCTCACCGACCAGACGCTGCCGGAGGGAATGGAGCAGATCCCCCTGCCGGGCCACTTCTTTGAGATGGTGGGCTTTCGTACCAGAGACCAGGTAGTGTACCTGGCGGATTGCCTGGCCAGCAGGGAAAATCTGGAAAAATATCCCATCAGCTTTTTGTACGATGTACAGGCTTATCTGGATACGCTGGATCAGGTGGCGAAGATGGAAGCCGACATGTTTGTGCCCGCCCATGCGCCGGCGACAGAGGAGATCGCTTCTCTTGCCCGGCTGAATCAGGAACAGGTATGGCGGGTAGCCGAAATCATTGCGGAGCTTTGCCGGGAGCCTGTCGTCTTTGAGACCCTTTTGCAAAAGCTGTTTGTGCGCTTTGGCCTTGAAATGGATTTTCAGCAGTACGTGCTTGTAGGCAGTACGGTGCGGTCTTATTTGGCATGGCTCAGAGACAGACACGGGATGGAAATTATTTTTGATGAGGGCAGGATGCTGTGGCGCTCTGGGGCCCCTCTTAGATGAAACATAAAACACAATACCCCGGGAAAAGCAGAATGCCCGGGGCGTTTTTTTGAAAAGGCGCTTTAAACGAGGCGGTTTAAGCCTTGTAGCGTTCCTTCAGAGCTTTCCCGATGGTTTCGTAAAGAGGAAGGGAGAGGTTTTGGGCTTTTCCCAGACGAACGACCTCGTAAATGAGTCCGTCGATTTCCGAAGGTCCGCCTTGGGCCAGGTCCTTTTGCATGGAAGTGGTCATGGAAGGCTCCAGGCCCGAAAGGATCGAAAGGTTGATTTGGGCGATATCATCCTCCAGCCTGACGCCAAAGGCAAGGCCCAGACGGCGCAGCTCCTCCACGCAGTTCAGGAAGGAGCGGGTATATTCAGGGGTGCGGATGATTTCACCGGCATTGGCATGATAATACAGCCCCACAGCGTTTTGGGCGGATACATAGGAGAATTTCCGGTAGGTGTCTTTTTTGATTTGAGAGGAAAGAACCGGCGTGATACCGCTTTCTGCAAGATCGGAGCGGATTTTTTGCAAAAGGGGTGTTTGGATATGGCCATCCCGGGGTCCGAATACCACCCGGAAAATCTCCCCTTTCATTAAAAGCCTTCCGGGCCCGGCGATCTCCGAGGCGATATAGATACACCCGTCCAGCACGTTGACGCCGGGAAGAAGGGCCGCCAGCTTTTCGCCGGTTCCGTAAAGATTTAAAATCGGGATCACCAGTGTGCTTTTGTGACAGCACCGTCTCAGAAGAGGAAGGATGCCTTCCAGGGAATAGCCCTTGACGCAGACAAAAACCACATCGGCTGTCTTTTCCCGGGGCCATTGCTCCTGCGTCATCACCCTTGGAGAGGGAAGGTAAAGGGGCTCTTTTTCAGGTCTGGAGATGGTCAGTCCCTTTGTTTTCATCGCATCCAGCTGCCGGCCTCTGGCGATGAAGGTGACGTCTTTTCCGCAGGCGCTCAAAAAGCCGCCGATACAGCCGCCTGTCGCCCCCGCGCCGATAATGAGATAGGATAAATTCATAGTGGTATGCCTCCCCTGGCTGAAAACAGATCAAATCCATTGAAAATCGAACCGAATCGGTTGAATCCTATTGTATCCGGATTTTTGGCAGGACGCAATCTTTTGCAGAAAAAACCCCCTTTGTATTTTTCACAAATGGGGGTTTTGCGCTTTTCTTGATTTGAAACAGCCTTTGATGCATTGACCGGAAGGGAGGCCTTATTTGCGGCTTTCCTCTCTTGCATCTTCAATGGTTTCAGAAAATTCTTCCAAAACCTCTGCCACCTTGTCCAGGGGGCCTTTGTGATGAGGGATGCTGCCGGCCTTTGGCCTTGCGTCCTCGATGGTTTCGGCCAGATCCTCCAGGGCGCCGGCTACCTTGTCCAGGGGGTCTTCCGGATGGGGGATGCTGTCAGCCTTTGGTCTTGCATCCTCAATGGTTTCGGCCAGATCCTCCAGGACGCCTGCTACTTTATCAAGGGGCCCTTCGTGCTTTCGGGTTTTGTTTTTTTCCTCTGCCATGTTTCTCAACTCCTTTTTCGGATATAAACCTTACTATTTCCAGCTTCCCTCTCGAGCGTTTTCCATCGTGTCGCAGAAATCCATAACAGCATGAACGACTTTGTTGATTACCTTTGTCATAAGATCGGTCTCCTTTCCATGGCCTTATATTTGCGGAGAGGGGAAGTTTCGGTTTTCCCTCTCACAAGTATATTATAGCACGGAATTTAAAAATCTGGCTGTCGTATGACTTGTGTGAGTTGTCGCAAAACTCATGTAATCCCAATCCTCTGTGAAAAAGGTGGGTCGCCGGAAAGCCGGCGGGAAAAAACGCCCGCCGGTTTTTCCGGCGGGAGCTGTGGTAACCTCAGGGCCCGGGGGGATGGGCCGGAGGGCTTTATCTGCTTTATCTGTGCAAAGATCTTTCTTTGATAGTACCCTTTTGGGCTCTGATGTCTTCTCTGAAAATCAGGAACGGATTGCTTCTCATGGTTTTCATCTCCTTTGTGTTTTGATCTTAGGGGGTTGTTTTTTGAAGCCGGGCCTGGGGGAGGGCAAGGACCCGGTCTTACCTGTGAAGGGATCTTTCTTTGATGCTGCCCTGCTGGGCGCTGATATCTTTTCTCATTTTCAGGAACTCGTTTTTCATGGTGTTTTTCTCCTTTCGGGGGAAGTTTCCTTCGATCTCTTTGATGGTTTTATTATAGCGCGTTTTTTTTGAAAACCGCTGTCGTATGACTTGTAAGAACTGTCAGATAAAAATACCTCTTATCGTTGAAATTTCAATAATTCAGAGGGAATCAGACGGTGTGGGCGCAAAATTTCTCCGGGTTTATAGATGAAAAAGGATAGGTAAAAATGGTTGTTCGGCGCTTCAGGGGGCCGGGAAGGGCGGACCTGGAGGCTGGAGGGGGAAATCAGGAAGCGGGAGAATTTAAGACCAAGCATGACAGGCACACAAACCGGGGCGGGACATATATTGAAACATCAAACAAAGCGCCGGAGTCCATCCTCCTTGTTCTGCCGGGCAGCTGAGGGGCCGGGTTTGGAGGAACCGGGACGCGGAAAGGAATCGATATGAGTCTGTCTTTGCTGATCACTTCATTTTTGCTGGCCAATCCCCTGGTATTTCTTTCTTCTTATGTATCCATGGGAAATTCTTTTCCAAAGCCGCTTACGGAAGAGGAAGAAGAGGCCTGCCTGATCGCATATGAAAAGGGAGACAATGAGGCCAGAAACCGCTTGATCGAACACAATCTGCGGCTGGTTGCCCATATTGTGAAAAAATATGCCAATACGGGAAAGGATCCGGACGATCTGATTTCCATCGGCACCATCGGCCTGATCAAATCCGTCAACACCTATAACCGCAGCAAGGGCGTAAGGCTTGCTACCTATGCGGCAAGGTGCATAGAAAATGAATTGCTGATGCATCTTCGCACCACAAAAAAGAACCGGATCGAGGTCTCTTTGAACGAGCCTATCGGAACAGACCGGGAAGGAAATGAAATCAGCTTTAATGATGTTTTGGGAACAGATCCGG
>CALWZU010000110.1 GCA_944386095.1 uncultured Clostridia bacterium
GACCTTCGGCGCCCGTCGGGCCAGTCGGCCCGGTTTCTCCGGTAGCGCCGGTGGGGCCGGTAGCGCCTGTGGCACCGGTCGCTCCGGTTACACCGGCTGACCCCGCAGCGCCTGTGGCTCCCGTGGGGCCGGTGGCGCCTGTGGGACCTGTAGCGCCCGTGGCGCCGGTGGCCGTCAGCAGGGTATAGTCTCCGGACGCACCGGGAACACCGGTAGGATCGTTAACGCCCACCGAATACAAAGAGCCGTTATAAAATACCAGCTCTCCCTGCCGGTACATCGCTCCCGGCATAAATGCCTGGGCGTTTTCCAGACCCGGTCCCGGTTCACCGGTTGCGCCGGTGGGGCCGGTGGGACCCATCTGTCCGTTGATCCCAGAGGGACCGGCAGGGCCGGTAGCGCCCGTAGCTCCGGTTGCCCCTGTGGGGCCGGTGGCTCCTGTGGGACCTGTGGCACCTGTGGGGCCGGTGGCTCCCGCGGCGCCGGTTGCCCCTGTGGGGCCCATCTGACCGTTCATACCGGCCGGGCCCTGCGGGCCTGTAGGGCCTGTGGGGCCCATGGCGCCGTTGAGTCCCGCCGCTCCCGTAGGGCCGGTGGGGCCCATCATACCATTTGCCCCCGGGGCTCCCGCCGGTCCCTGAATACCCTGAGGTCCCTGGGGGCCCTGCGGACCGGTGGGGCCTGTGGGGCCAGTTGGGCCGGGAGGACCGCCAGCCGGGCCCTGGGGTCCTTGAGGACCTTGAGGGCCCTGGGGACCCATGGGGCCTTCAGGACCGGGAGGACCGGGAAAGCCCGGACATCCCATGGGGCCTGTGGGACCAGGAGGACCGGGAGGGCCAGGAGGGCCGGGAGGACAGTCGGAGGGGCCGTCACAGCAGCAGGTACAGTAATTCACCGGCCTGCCGCACTGAGGACAGATATTCCTTCTGTTATAGCCGGAGTTCATATTTATATTCATCTGCATTCACTCCTTAAGAAATGATCTTTCAGGCAACGGCAATTTCCTGCCCTGCCTGCCATAATATATTCATTTCTCCTTTTGGAGGTGCTCAGATTCCATTCCAAAATATGAAAGATTTTTCCGGTAAGCCTCTGACCGGGGGCGGTACCGGCCTGCCGCCAGATTATATTCAATGGCCTTTTCCCGGTTCCCCAGCCTGTCATGGCATACGCAAAGCTGGATGCAGGGCAGGTATCCCCTGGCGTCCTCCGACACGAAAGCGCCCTCATGATTTTTCTCCGGCAGCTTCAAAGCAAGCTCATACCAGAAAACCGCCGTCTCATAGCGGGAAAGACTCATAAACAGTTCCCCTATTTCACAGCAGACCTCCGCTCTGGGCTCGTCATAATAAAAGGAAGCCGTCAGAGCGCCCATGGCCTTTGAAGCATTTCCCTTTTCCCGGTAGCAATAGGATAAGACCCGGCAGGCCTCTATGCAGTTTTCCTTCCATCCCTTCCCCTGGGAAAGAAATTCCTCCAGACGCTGAATAGCCCGGTCATAGAGCTTGTGATAATACAGTTCCCTGCCATAGTAAAACTGATCCCGGGGGGAAAAGGGCTCTCCCGCCTCCTCCTGTTTTTCGTAAATTCTGAGATTTCGCCGGGGATACGTCCTTTTGACAGAGCGATGGGTCACGCAGACATCCCCATGCATCCTTTTTCCCCGGTAGGCAATCACCTCATGGACCCTGCCCTGCCAGGAAATAAAGGCCTCTCTCCGGATGAGCCTCTCTCTTTCAAAGGAAAACACCGGCCGGCCTTCCTCATCAAAGGCCGTGTGATAGGGCATCATCACCGCGCTCACATCCGAAGGGATCCTGTCCTTGAGCCGGATCAGGTTCTGTCTGTCCTTTTCCTCCAATACATCATCCGCATCCAGCCAAAATAAAAAATCCCCGTTTCCTTTGGAAAAGGAGAAATTTCTGGCGGCGGAAAAGTCATCGATCCACTGAAAATCATAAATCCGGTCCGTATATCCTTTTGCGATTTCCTTGGTCCTGTCCCGGCTTCCCGTATCCACGATGACGATCTCATCCACCGCCTCCCTGACGCTGTCTAGGCACCTTCCCAAAACCTGCTCCTCATCTTTTACGATCATGCAAAGGCTGATCGTAGCCATAAGGCATCACCTCTCCCTTCTTTTTACCAACAGCCTATGCGAAAGGAAAGGCTTTGCTGCGGGGAAAACCCTACAAATACCGATATTTTTTTCGGTTCAAAAGAAGGAAGCTCCAGGAAACCACTACGCCGGCCCCTTCCGCTACCACCACGGCCATCCATATGCCATCCAGGCCAAAAAGAGCCGGCATCAGAAGCACCATCCCGCCCCGGAACAAAAGGGAACGGATAAAGGAAATGCAGGCGGAAATCACGCCGTTGCAAAGAGCGGTGAAAAAAGCAGAAGCATAAATATTCATACCGCAAAACAGATAGCACAGGGCGAAAATGCGAAACCCATGCACGGTCATCTCCATCAGCTGCCTGTCATAGCCCACAAAGGCATAGGCAAGAGGATAGCTGAGAAGCTCCGACAGACCCACCATCGCCAAAGCCGCCGTCAGGATGATCCTCATGCTCCTTTTAAAAACATTTTTCAGCTCCTGTACGTTTTCCGCCCCGTAATGGTAGCTGACCACCGGCGCGCTGCCCATGGAATAGCCGAGAAAGGCCGCTACAAACACAAAATCCACATACATCATCACCGAATAGGCCGCCACTCCGGTCTCACCGATGATACGCATCAGCTGAAGGTTATAAAGGATCCCCACCACAGAGGCGGACACGTTGCTCATCATTTCCGAAGATCCGTTTGTCACGGCGTGAAGCAGCTGCCTGGGATAAAAACCAGGCCGCACCAGCCTAAGCCCCTCCTTTTTCACAAACAGGAAATAAAGCAGAGGAATGATCCCGCCCACACAGTAGCCCAGCACGGTAGCCAGTCCCGCTCCCGCGATGCCCATTTTCAACACCACGATAAACAGATAATCCAAAAATATGTTGGTCCCTCCCGCTCCAAGGGACATAAACAACCCAAAGTGAGGTTTTTCCGCCACCACAAAGAAATTCAGAAAGGAAACCTGGAGCATAAAGGCCGTCACCCCGCCCAGCATGATCCTGCCATAGGCAATACAGTCGGAAAGCAGCAGGTCGCTGGCTCCGGCAAAACGGACGATGGATTCGATAAATATCACGCAGATCACGCTCACCAGCGCCCCTGCGATCAAAACGCCGCTAATGATCATGGAAAAATACCGGTTCGCCAGGTCTTCCTTTCCCTCTCCCAGGGTCTTTGCCACGATGGCGCTGCCTCCCGCCCCCAGCATAAAGCCCACGGAGCCTACGATCATCACAACGGGAAAAACGATGTTGACGGCCGAAAGAGCCAGATCGCCTACAAAATTGGACACAAACAGACCGTCCACCACGCTGTAAAGAGATGAAATGATCATCATGACGATGGAAGGCAGGGTAAAGCGCAGCAGTTTTCCATATGTGAAATGATCGGAAAGACGGATCGCCATAGGATTCTCCCTTCTTAACCAGGTTTTCAGGCCTTTTTCCGGCTCAGTCCCCCCCGCCGGGGCTGACTGCCGGGGAAGGCCCGAAGGCTTTCTGTCGAATGATAAAATAAGCGGAAAGGATCGCCGTTCCGGTGATGATCCAGGAAACCGGATAAACCGCCATCAAAAGCTCAAAGCTTGGATATATCCTGCACAGGGTATAGGCCCAGACAAGGCGCAAAAGGCAGGTGCCGAAAATCGTCAAAACCGCCGGAACCATGGAATGCTCCATTCCCCTGAGAGCGCCGCCCCCGATTTCATAGGAATTGATGATGAAATACAAAACCATCAGATACAGCATCCGGATCTCCGCATAATGCGCCACATTGGGATCCTGATTAAACAGGGAAATGAAAAAGTCTCTTCCAAGGACAAAGCTCCAGCTCAGGACAAGGGTACAGCACACACTTGTGATCAGGCCGATGCGAAATATCCTTTTGCACCGGTCATACTGGCCCGCCCCGTAGTTTTGGCTGGTAAAGGTGACCACCGTCTGCCCAAAGGCCGCGATCATAAAATAAGTAATGTTTTCGTAATTGAGAATAACCGCAGAGCCTGCCACCGCATCGGTTCCAAAGTCATTAAGGACAGACTGGATGCACACATTGGCGATGGAAAAAACCATTCCCTGCACCCCTGCGGGGATCCCGATGGCAAGGATCCTCTCCAGATCCTGCCCTCCAATGGAAAGCCTTTTAACATACAGCCTGACCTGGCTTGTCTCATGGGTCAGGAAATGCCATACAAGCCCCGCGCTGATCACATTGGAGATCACCGTAGCGATAGCCACCCCCGCCACGTCAAGATGAAAGACAATAACCAAAACCATATTCAGTCCGGCGTTGATAAAGCCGGATATGATCAGGCAGTAAAGAGGCCGTCTGGTATCCCCGATGCAGCGCAGGATCGCCGCCCCGAAATTGTAGACCATGATAAAGGGCATGCCCAGGGAATAAATCTGCAAATACTGCACCGCATAGGGCAAAACATCCTCTGGCGTATTGATCAGCTCCAGCACCGGCCGGGCGATCACAAGCCCCAGGGCCAAAAGGATCACGCCGCTTACAAGGGCCAGCCCCATGGCCGTATGAACGGCTTTGCTGACCTTTTCCATTTTATTTTGGCCGATGTAGTTGCTGATGACCACATTGGCCCCTACGGAAACGCCGATAAACAGATTGATGATCAGGTTGATGACCGGGCCGTTGCAGCCTACCGCCGCCTGAGCCTGGGCTTCATTGGCCGCAAAATTCCCCACCACCGCCACGTCTACGGAATTGAACAGCTGCTGCAAAATGCTGCTGGCGGCAATGGGAAGGGCAAAAAGCAGCATGTTTTTTAGCAGGCTGCCCTTTAGCATGTCGATCTCATGGGCTTTCAGGGTTTTTCCGGACGCCATGGCTTTTCACTTCCTCCTTTTCAACTCCCCGGTGTTTGTTAAGCTCATATAAAAATATACGGGCGCAATATTCAGTGACGCATACAAAACCAGCCTTGCAAACGAAGACTGGTTTTGTATAAAATTCTATTTTATGGTGAAGACGAGTGGACTCGAACCACCGACCCCTTGCATGTCAAGCAAGTACTCTAACCAACTGAGCTACGCCTTCTTGCTTTGGAAGCGGTTTTGCTTCTTTATTTGATCTACATAACTGTACCGTTATATTTATAAAAAGTCAAGGGTTTTTTGAGGAATCCTCCGAAGCCCCGATAAAATCGATTTTTTTGTGCAAAAACCTCCGCCGGCAAGCCTCACTCGGCCGGCCTCTTCTTTTTCCCCACAGCGTCCCGCCCTGTAGTGACAACCCGGAGAAAGCTTGTTGAAATAGATACATAAAACCTTTCGCCTTTTACCGGTAAAAACGGTTATCACCAGGCGAAGAAGATAGAAAGGGGAAGCTGCAATGATAAAAGGGAAAAGGAATAGGAAAAGAAAATTTTTGGCCGCTGTATTGGCCGTCACGGTGCTGCTCACGGGCATCCCCGTGTTCACCTGGGCGGCGCAGGAGCCCCTGGAAGATTACGGAAGGCCGGGTGTGGACTATATCGAGGGCGAGGCCATTGTCTGCGTGAGGGGCGGAGAAGCTGCGCTCACCGAAAACAGCCGGAAAAGATCCGCCGGGTATGAAACGGAAACCCTTTTGGAGGTCGGCGGAAACGATATATCCACATTTTCAAATGAAGCGGATGAGCCGGAAAACGAAAAAACCCTTATGCTTGTAAAGGGACAAAACACCCGGGAGCTGATCCGGGAGCTGGAACAAAACCCGGCGGTGGAATATGCGGAGCCTAACTACATCATGGTCCCCTACGGCGGGCAGACGGAGCCGCTGTACGATTATCAGTGGGGCCTTGAAAATAGCATCTCAGAAAGTCTTAATCACCCATCTGCCGATATCAACATCGAGGAAGCCTGGGCCCAGGGCGGCATGAATATCCGGGAATTCTCCGACTATGAGGAAATCTCCGGCTGGGCCCTGGAGGCCATGAGCTGGGCTGTGAATACCGGCCTGCTTAACGGTAAGGGAAACGGCATCCTCGACCCTAAGGGCGCTGCTACCCGTGGAGAAGCGGCGCAGATCCTCATGAACTTCCACAAAAATATCGCAAAGTAAAAGAAGCTGCCCGACAAATCAATCAGAAAGAGGGCGTCCCCTCAAATCATTTGATATGCTCCCTTCTAGGTAGACAAGTGAAATAGTAAAAACTTGTCACTTGGGAGGGAGCATATCATTTTCATGACTTTTGGAACACCCTCTTCTTTTTCTGCACAGGCTCGCTTTCTGTGTTTCCTTCTTAAAATACAATGGTCACTGTGTTGATCCCATCGGCATAGGTATGCCCGCTGCTCTTGGTCCGGCTCACAGCCAGAGCTGCGCTCAGCTCATCTCCCTGGGTCAGGGGATCGAACGTTTCCCCTCTCCAGCGGATAACCGCTTCGCATTCGCTTCCGTCTTCACTGCAAAGAGCGTCAAAGCTCAGACAGCACCCATCCTCCGGCAAGGTTGGCAGAATGCTCGTCACGCACAGCTCTTCAAAAATCTGCTGGTACTTAAGCGACTGCCGCGCGCTCAGCAGCTGCTTGCGGGCAAAGCGGTCGATGTCGGTCGCCGCACCAATAAAATCAAACTCCTTGGAAGCAATATCGATATGGAGGGTTTTCAGGCGGTGAACAAACGCCCGGCAGCGGTCGGTCCTGGGATGTTCGAACACCTGCTCCGGCGTCCCTTCCTCGTAAACAATGCCTTCATCCATGTAAAATACCCGCGTGGACACATCCCGGGCAAACTTCATCTCATGCGTAACAATCAGCATGGTCAGCCCTTGCCCGGCCAGGGTGCGGATAACCGCCAGCACTTCTCCTACCATAGTAGGATCCAGCGCGCTGGTAGGCTCGTCAAAAAGCACGATTTCCGGCTGCATTCCAAGAGTACGGGCAATGGCGACGCGTTGTTTTTGCCCGCCGGAAAGCTCATCGGGATAGTTGAGCGCCTTTTCCGCCAATCCCACGCTGGCCAGCAGACGCATTCCCCGCTCATATGCCTGCTGCCGGGTGGAGCCAAGCAGTTCTACCGGCCCCAGCATAATGTTTTCAATCACTGTCAGATGCGCAAACAGGTTAAAGCTCTGAAATACCATCCCCATGCGGCGGCGCACGGCGCTAAGCTGCGCCGGCTTCACGCCGGTCACCGGCTGACCAAACACCTCGATCCGCCCTTCCGTCGGCGTTTCCAGCCGGTTAATGCAGCGCAGGAGTGTGCTTTTTCCCGTACCGGAAGGCCCAATGATGGAAATGACATCCCCCTTGTTTATGACGGCATTGACATCCCTCAAGGGCGTTACATTGGGAAAAACCTTCTTTAAATGGGAGATCGTAATCACCGGTTCCCCGTTTTTCCCAGCCTTCGACTCTTCCGGGTTTTCCGCCAGGGTAATTTTGCGATCGATCCCCTTTGGCTCCCGGCGGCGGCGAAGAGGATCGATCTTCCTTTCCACCAGTCCCAGCAGAAGGGTCAGGCCCCATGCCAAAAGGAAATACAAAACCGCAGTCAATATCAGCGGGAAAAAGGCCTCAAAGGTACGGCTGCGGATAAGGTCGGTTACCTTGGTCAGATCCTGCACCGCGATATACCCCACCACAGAGGTCATTTTTACCATGGAAATAAATTCGCCCTTGTATACCGGCAGAATATGCCGCGCCGCCTGAGGGGCGATAATCTTTGTAAACGTCTTGACCCGGCCAAAGCCCATAGCGGACGCCGCTTCCCACTGGCCGGTATCCACGGCATTGATGCCGGTACGGATCATTTCAGAAACGTAGACGGCAAAGTTGATGGAAAAGCCGATGATGGACACCACGACCCCATCCAGCCCCGAGCCGGCGAATACGACGTAAAACAGCACCATCAGCAGCACCAGGACCGGGATCCCCTGGATCAGCCGGATAAAGGCCGCCGTGGCCCCGGAAGCGACTCTGTTATGGCTGCGGCGCAGCAGGCACAAGCCGAAACCCAGCGCCGTACCGAACAAAGCCGAAAAGATCGATATGATAAATGTAACCGACAGACCGGAGAGGATCATCTGCCACCGGTTTTCCTGGATAAAATTCTTATGGAAGCTGTCCTTAAGCCCAGCCCAAAAGCCTGTTTCCTCCGTTTCTGGGGATATGCCCATATCTTCGCCCTTGACCACCAGCACCGTGCCGCCGACATAATGGGTGGAGGGGAAATCAATGCTTTCCTTGCGTTCATCGGTAATGCTGATGGAACCGGACACAATATCCGCCCGTCCGCTGCTGAGCATCTGGATCAGTGAATTAAAGGTGCTTTGGGTAATTTCCAGTTTCATCCCCAGCTCCTTGGCGATAAGTGAAACCAGCTCTACCTCGTAGCCAAGGGATTCTCCGTTTCCGCCCACATAGCTCATAGGCTCCAGCGTAGAGCCATGGGCATACCGCAGGGTGCCGTTGGGCGCGTCGTATTCTCCCACATCGATGGTCTTTACGCTTTCATCGGCGCCCAGCCATTTTTCCCTAAGGGCATCCAGGGTGCCGTCCTCCGTGTACTTTTCAATCAGCCCGTTGACCTTCTCTGTCAGCGGACTGTCTTTTGCCAGTCCCAGGCCGTAGCTGTCAGGCGCTACCGTTTCGGGGAATATCACCAGGTCCGGCTGCCTGGCCACCGCCAGCTGGGCGATGGGCATGTCGGCCACTACGGCATCCAGGGTATCCGACTGCAGCGCCAGAAGCAAAGCGGAAAAATCATCGTAATACTGATATTCACAGCCGCTGACAACATCGTCCACAAGCTCGTTATGAATGGTACCCGTCACTGCCCCCACTATTGTACCGGCAAAATCCTGCAGCGTCTGGAAGCGAACCTGGTTTTGCCCGTGATTCGCTACAACCGCCACCACGCCGCCGGTGTAATCCGGATCGGAAAAATTCACGCTTTCCGCCCGTTCCTCTGTCACAGTCAGTCCGGCGGCCGATACATCGTAGGTTCCCGTTGCAAGGCCAGCGAAAATGGAGGAAATCTCTGTGCCGGTCACCTCCAGCCCATAGCCATAAGCCTTGCAGAAACGGGCCATGATGTCAATATCGTAGCCGACGATCTTGCCGTCCTTGATATAGCTGAATGGCGCCACGTCCGTTTTTACCGCCATCTGGACAACGCCGTTCTCTGCGGGAAAGGAGGTCCAGTCTTCCACTACCTTTTTACTTTCATCAGCGCCCAGCCAAATTCCGTCGATTTCCTCCAGTGTGCCGTCAGCCTTGATTTGCGCCAAAAATTCGTTATATTCATCCCGCAGAGTTGCCCCCCGCTCGGTTTTCGAAAAAGCCGCGGCATAGCTTTCTTCCAGCAGCATTTCGGGGAGATAGGTCACCGACTGGTTTTCCAGACACAGTATACGGGCGATAGGTTCGTCGATCAAAAAGCCGGCGATCTTTCCCTGCTCCACTGCCAAAGCCAGATCCGGAAGCCGTTCATAATACTGTTTATCCGCATCCTCAATCAGATTGTCGGTGTGGACGTCAAAGCTGGAGCCGGTCATCACGCCGATTTTTTGTCCATCCAGTTGCCGGATGTCCGTGACAGATATTTCCTCCGCCGCATTACAGCCGCTTAGAAGCACACAAAAGATACTGAGCAGCCAGATCACACAAAGGAAATACCCCTTCCCGCTAATTCGTTTCATATCCCTTCCTCCTTTTTAACCTTTCATTTATCTAAAGCTCTCAGCCGGTTTGCCGCCGCTTCCGTCTTAAGCACAGCCGACCTGCGTCCAAGGGTAATCTCCCTCAAAATACGGCCAGGGGATATTACCATCAAACAGCTTCTTATACACCTCAACCGACATTATAACGATTTTCCGTCCTCTTTTTTGGGTTTGTGTATTTTTATGCCAAAAAAATGAAAAAACAGCCTATTGCAGGCCGCTGTAAATCACACTCATCTGTAAAACGGACGGGGAGGCTATCGCCAAAGGAACAGTCAGATATGATTTGCCGAATCTTACTTGACTAATTATCGTTTTGTGGCATACTATATTCAGCAAATCTATCGACAGATGGGAGGACACTGATCATGTTTATCGGCAGAGAGAGTGAGCTTGCAGCGCTGAATAAGCTGTACGAATCGGACAATTGAAATTGTATATTCGTAAAGCGAAGCCTCTTTTGATACAGTATGATTTTCAAAACATATCTGCCTTCGGCTTTTACGATGGATTGTTTTGCCAGCCGCTCTTCCCTCTGGTGGTTATACCTTTTTGGGGCTCACGTTATTTTCAACTTTATAGCGCTTAGATTCCTGCGCTTTTGCAATCGCAAAGTTTTCAAGGCCCTTTATCATATCCATTGTGAATGTTTATCCTTTATTGATCTGCGTTTCATCGGCATTTGTTATTCTTCATTCTCTAAAAGCCCATACGTCCGGTAATAGGACAGTATCGCCTGAAGTTGCAGCTTGTTTGCGAAAAGCTGGCGGTAGGTGGCGGTTCTCTCCTTGCCCTCGGCTTTGAGCTTGACCATCTTTTCCGTTGTATCATCATACTGCTTAAGGATGGCCTCGAGCATATCTTCAAAGGCTTTCAATCTCTTTTCGTCCATAATGCGCCTCTTTGTTTTTCCGCAGCCACGCCGGATTTCGTCCAGGCGCCCGCTTCACTGATTCTGCATTTCCCCGGTCCGCTTGTTTTCGCAGCGGATATTTTTTCTATTTTATTCCCCTCGCCTTTGGATAGATATAAAAATATGACATAATTATACAACAAGCAAAAAAGAAAATCCATGCTTTGGCTGATTTCCTGGCAATAGAAAGGCCATAGCACATAAATGCAAACGATCTATTTGCCGATATATTTCTAATACACGTTTCCGCCAGCATCCCAAACGTTTTTTCGCCAATCTCCCGAATCGAATTCCGCCAACTTCCCGAATAAATTTTAACCACTCCTCCGAAAATCAGTGGTGTACTTTGAAAAAAACGTATATACTCATAGATGAGAAAAACGAAATCTTAGGTATGGCCCTTGAAGAAATATAGAAAAAGGATCGCCGATGATATTTTTGCAAGAAAGCTTGAAGGAAAAGGAGCCGTTCTTATTGAAGGCCCTATATCCTTCGTAGCAGTCACTTCGATCGATGCCTTTTATATAGACTTCACGGCATCTTTTATGAAACTGCGTTTTTGCCGATTTGCGGCCAATCGATTGCTATGAAAAATAAACAAATCCGTTTAATCATTCCGATAGTATTTGTCTTAATGGTTGCTTTGGCTATATGGTATTTTATTCCAACTACCTTTTTAAGCAAAGTTGATCCGTCCGATATAAAATCCATATCTGTTTTTGACGGCAATACAGGCGAAGGTTTTGATTTTAGCAACGCAGATGAAATACGTTATGTTGTAGAAAATATACAAAGCACCAAAATGAAGAAAGATACACTTTCCATAGGATATGCGGGCTTTCGTTTTCGTATAAGCTTCTTTGCCGAAAATGGAAAGGAAATTGAGAGCTTCATTATAAATAGTTCCAATACAATTCGCAAAGACCCATTTTTCTATCGTTGT
>CALWZU010000111.1 GCA_944386095.1 uncultured Clostridia bacterium
GGGAGAAGAAGGAAGGGTAAGCGAATAGCTGACCTTCCGCCTAATTTCACCTCTCCTGCTAATCACCTGCAAAGGAGAGCCTGAAAAATGCCTTTTATTTCGTTTGATTTTGCTTACATACGGTTGACACCTGATCAATAGAAAACCTTTGATTTCCTTGCATTTCTTTTACTTATTTTGATAGTGAAAGCATGGATTCAACTGAACTCCTAAGCGGAAGGCCGGCGGTTCGAATCCGCCCAGGAACGTAACCGGGAAGCCGAGAATTCCTTGAAAGATCAAGGTTTTCGGCTTCTTTCATTTTCAGGAAAAATCCGAACACTGAACCTAACGGCGATTAGCAGTTCACAATTTGCTAATCAGAGCAAAATTTCTGCAAAAAATCCTGCTGATCAAAAAGGCGGACGTTGCGAGTTCAATCAAAATAAATCCAAATAAATACACTTTCCAATACATAGAGCACTTATGTTTTTTCAATGAATGAAATGCGTGGGTGCTCTATTTTTGTGCGATAAGACCAAAATGCTGAGCTGCTTCAATCTGTGGCATTGCCTGCCACGCATATGCCTACATTATTATATATAGCTTCAAAAAGTGCGTATTTGGAATTTTGCGGCGCAGAATGGCCATCCTATACAATAAATATGAAAAATGGATAGGAGGCAGGAATATGAATGAAACGTATGGATACGTCCGCGTATCCACGAAAGACCAGTGCGAGGAACGCCAGCTCATCGCCATGCAGGAGTTCGGCGTTCCGCAGAAAAACATTTTTACGGACAAGCCCAGCGGCAAGGACTTTGAACGGCCCCTCTATAAGCGGCTTCTGCGGAAGCTCCGGCCCGGCGACCTTGTGGTCGTCAAATCTATTGACCGACTGGGCCGCAACTATGGGGAGATCCAGGATCAGTGGCGGCTCATCACCAAGGAGAAGCAGGTCGACATTGTGGTGCTGGATATGCCCCTGCTGGACACCCGGCAGAAGTCGGAGGACCTGACGGGGACCTTCATCGCAGACCTGGTGCTGCAGATCCTCTGCTATGTGGCCCAGGTGGAGCGTGAAAATATCCGCCAGCGGCAGGCGGAGGGCATCGCGGCGGCGAAGGCGCGGGGCGTAAGGCTTGGCCGGGAGAAAATGCCAATCCCCTCCGCCTTTTATCCCCTGTGGGAAAAATTCCGGCGGCGTGAGATTACTGCGCGGGCTGCCGCCCGGCAGTTGGGGGTGGTCCATAGCACATTTCTAAAATGGGGAGGTTCGATCGAAAAAAGTTTGTGAGGATTTTTGTTGGTTTTAGGGGTAACTTTCAAAACCAACAGCGCGGCTACATAGTAGATTCCACATATAGACGGACCGTTGCCGTTCTCCACTATATACAGTGTGATGAAAATCCTAAAGCGGTCCATTGTTATTTTACAATATTCGGTTTCAAAAGTCTGCTTTCGACACCGGCACCGCGTGTTGTATGAAGAAGGGAGGGCACTGCTTTGACCGATCAGGAACTGCGGAAACTGAGCCGGAAAGATCTGCTGGAACTCTTGATTACCCAGGGGCGTGAACGGGATGCGCTGCAAACAGAACTGGAACAAGTGAAGACAGCGTTGACGAACCGGCAGCTCCAGATCGAGCAAGCCGGTTCTATTGCTGAAGCGTCCTTACAGCTCAACGGCGTTTTTGAAGCCGGCCAGGCTGCAGCGCAGCAATATTTGGAGAATATCCGCCAGCGCAGCGAGCAGATCGAGGCAGTCTGCGCCAAGCGTGAAGCTGCCTGTGCGCAGCTGGAAGCCGAAACGCAGCGGAAGGTTGACCAGCAGCTGAAAGAGGCTGCCAGGGCCGCCCGGGAGATGGAGGCTGAGACCCGCCGCAAATGCCAGGCGTTGGAGACGGAAGCCAAAGAAAAGGCGGAAGCCTATTGGCTGGAGGCAAAGACTAAGAAATGAGAAAAAACCGCAAAAACATGGCTGCACCGCTCAATCCCACTGTGGCGCAGCTGGAACAGGAATTGAAACGGGAAAATTACCGCAGGCGGTATAACCGGGTTCTCCGCAGCACCATCTATACCCTTATTACAGTTGCAGCGGTGGCGGTTCTGGTGGCCACTCTGTTCCTGCCTGTTTTAAGGATTTATGGCACGTCTATGACGCCCACCATGGTTGACGGCGATATTGTGGTATCGGTCAAACAGGGAAGTTTTGAACGCAGCGACATCATCGCCTTCTGGTTCAATAACAAGATTTTGGTAAAGCGCGTGATTGCTTTGCCGGGAGAATGGGTGGACATTGACGGGGACGGGAACGTATCCGTCAACGGCGAGCCGCTGGAGGAACCATACCTGACAGAAAAGGCTTTGGGGGAATGCAATATTGAGCTTCCCTACCAGGTACCGGATGGGCGGATTTTCGTTATGGGCGATCACCGTTCCACCTCCTCTGACAGCCGGAACAGCGCGTTGGGCTGTGTGGCGGAGGAACAGATCGTGGGAAAACTTGTATTTCGGGTATGGCCCTTTGAAAACTTCGGGTCATTGCATTAAAGAGAAAGGAGGAGCCGCCTATGGACCAGAGAAATCTTCTGACCTATGCGCTTGAGTTTATCAAGATGCAGCGTCAGTACCGCTGGTGGCTGCGGGCCGTGACCGGCATGGCGGCCGTGGTGGTTTTTGTGACCACCTATCTGCTGATCTTGCCTGCCATCACGATGGAAAACAGCGTTTTGGAAGTGACCTCCACTCCCTCGGAGGCGGTCCTGGGAGAAGTCATCAAAACAGAGATTTTTGCGTTGGCAGATGATGGCCGGGAAGAAACGTATTTTGTCCTGACTGCCGACGGCGATAATGCCGGTCTGGACGAAAGCCGGCTTGATTTTGAGAGTGAAGGAATCGCATCCATTGAGGATGAGAATGGGCAGGGTATAGACCTGCACCGGGAGTACACGGAAGCCGGTGCAGCCCGGTACTGGTTTGTCATGCAAGAGGGGCAGTCCGCCAGCTTCTCCCTCCCCTGGATCAACGGTATAGACCGTTATCGGGCGGAGGAGATTGCGGAAGAAATCCCCGGAGAACCAGGCAATCCGGAACAGGCCGGAGCCGTGACCGTCACTTTCGGTACTGGAGCAGATTTGGAAAAAGCCTGTAATAATGCAAACAGATGCCGGTCACAACGGAAAAGCCGGGGCTGTCCTCCGACCCGGATGAACAGGTGATCCCCGACTATATCCTCGATCCCGATATGGAGATGCCCATTGTGGAGATTGACGGCGATGCGTACATTGGGACGCTGGAAATTCCCGTCCTGGGCCTCTCCCTTCCCGTCATGAGCGATTGGAGTTACCCCAAGCTGAAAACCGCCCCCCTGCCGGTATGCGGGGACTGCTTACAAAAGCGGATTTGTAGTCGCAGGACATAATTACCGCAGGCATTTCGGGACGCTGAGCCGCCTTGCACCGGGCGACCGCGTGACTTTTACCGATGTGGACGGGAACATTTTCGCCTACGACGTAGCCGAAATCCAGGTTTTGAAACCGACCGCCATTGAGGATATGGTGTCTGAGGAATGGGACCTCTCTCTTTTCACCTGCACCCTGGACGGACAGACCCGCCTGACGGTGCGCTGTGAGAAAATCGAAAACAGAGGTATGGAGATAAAGGCTGCCGGAAAGGATCGCCTGTGAGCTGCTATCCCTTTTAATTGGCCTCCCGGAACAGGAGGTAAAACCAAATGAATACTATCGCCTGCTTATGGGGCGCGAACAGACGCAGTACTGTTCGCGCCTTTATTCGACGGCATTAGGATAGCCTGAAAAATGCCTTTTATTTCGTTTGATCCTGCTTACATACTCTCGCTCTTTACTAATAGAAAGAGTGAGAAAAATGTTGTATAATATAAAAGCCAACTACTCCGGCAGTTGGAAGTAATGAAATCTTTCATAAAATTTTGGAAACGTGTTGTCAAACAGTGATTGAACAGTTTATCGAAGAAAATAAGCATATGAGACGGGGATAGAATGAGTGAGGAGTATATCATAGCAGCGAAAAATAATGACAGGACAGCAGTCAGATTTTTCTTTGCGTCAGCTATCGTAATCATATTTGGAATATACGTTTTTTTTGAGTATCATATAGATTTGGATATACTCACTGAGTTTGTTTCAGAGGTTGATTTTTTTACAGAGGTCAGGATGTTTTTATCTGATCCAGGAATATTTTATGAAAGATTAATTTCAAACAAAACCTTCCTGGAAATTTTCAAAGATTCCCGTTATCATCTAACAATGTACCTTGTTTTTTCGTTATGCTTAGGCGAGTATCTCACTGACTTTTTTATCTATATCAGTAAGTTCAAAAAAGCATGTGCGATAAACTCACGTTTGTTGAGAGTTGTTGTCATTGTAGTCGATTATATCGATGGATTTTTTATTGGATTTATTGCAAATTATCTTTTTCTTTTTTTATTTGAAAAAGTACCAGTCATTCCAAAGACAGCATATCGGATTTGGATGACCCTTTTAAGCGGAATTACCGGATCGGTACCGATCCCCAAATGGCTTGATTCCCCTATAGTTATTTTACTGCTTATAGCTCTTGTTATAATATCTGTTCTTGTTGCAATAGGATTATGGTTTGTAGTTGTTTTTAAAATAATGCCGCAGCTTATCAAATATTTGATCATATTGCTGATTATGATGTTTGTCGATGTTTCTTCGTGGCCTGTAATTGTGCCTATATTAATTACGGTTACCTTGAGAATTATTTTTGCGGTCATAGGCAGAAACTCTGACGATACAGCAGTCAGTATCCCAATATGACAGTTAGAAATTTGGATGGCGTTATCCGGAATAAATATCGGGATATGAAAAAGTAAGATCAATCTCAGGCATAATATAGACAAGGGGACATGTTTTCGGAAGCGCTGCACGCGACCAGGATCACCATGACAGATGCTGAGAAGAGACAGTTTTTCGATAAATACATACGTCCCATGCATCTGGTGATCGATCCTGAAGGAAATGTAAGCATTGAGCTGAAGCGGTAAAGAGAGGTGCAGCCTCTGCAAGGCTGTGCTTTTTACGGCTGACGTTTCTGTATCACAGAGAGTACCCGGTATCCCTTCGGATACTCTCTGCAATACACACCCAGCCTCATCTCATCCCTTCTTTTTCTGGTCGATCAACCTCTCGATCAGGTCGACCGTCTCCCGTATGCCGTAATTGGCGCTGTTGATGCACAGGTCGTAGTTTTCCGGCCTGCCCCAGCGTCCGTAAGTGTAAAATTCATAGTATTTCTTATGCTGCCGGTCCATCCGTTTCAGGAACCGGGACGCATGGCGCAGGTCCATGTTTTTCGCCGCCATGATCCTCTGGACACGCTGGGAGAAGGGCGCGCTGATAAAGAGGCTGATGTGCGGGATATGGTTATTCGAGAGGATCGAATCCGCGCACCGGCCCATGATCACACAGTCCTCTGTCCGGGCGAGATTACAGATCAGGTCGCTCATGT
>CALWZU010000112.1 GCA_944386095.1 uncultured Clostridia bacterium
AAGCCTTCGCCTGGGCCACCAGGTCCCGGGCTTCCTCTCTGGCCTGCTCTGCGAGCTTTTCCTTCTGGGCTTCGAATTTTTCCTTCTGCCGCTGGAGCTGCTCTCTGAGGCGCTGCGCCTCCTGGCGCAGCCGGTCTGCCTCTTCCCGCTCCTCCCGGGCTTTCATTTTATCCTCATCGATCCGGGCGATCAGATCCTCAAATTCGATGTCGCCTCCTTCGATCAGCCCGGAGGCCTTTTTTATGATAGGCTCAGGCAGGCCCAGCTTCCGGGAAATCTCAAAGGCGTTGGATTTTCCCGCCATACCGATGATCAGCCGGTAGGTAGGGCTTAAGGTCTGCACATTGAATTCCATACAGCCGTTTTCCACATGAGGGGTGGTCAGGGCATATTGCTTCAGCTCCGTATAATGGGTCGTGGCGATGGTTTTCGCTCCCTTTCCCAGCAAATCGTCCAGCACCGCCATAGCCAGGGCCGCTCCTTCGGTGGGATCGGTCCCCGCCCCCAGCTCATCCAGAAGCACCAAACAGTCAAGGCCGGCGCAGCGGACGATTTCCACAATGTTTTTCATATGAGAAGAAAAGGTGCTCAGGCTTTGCTCGATGCTCTGCTCGTCTCCGATGTCCGCAAATACCTCCTTAAACACCGGCATTCTGGTTCCGGGCTCCGCCGGGATATGCAGCCCCGCCTGGGTCATCAGCACCATCAGGCCTGCGGTTTTTAAAGTAACGGTTTTCCCTCCGGTATTGGGACCGGTGATGACCAGGGTATCATAATCTTTTCCCAGCTGGATATCCATAGGTACTACGGTTTTTCTGTCGATCAGGGGATGACGGCCCTTTCGGATCCTGAGCCAGCCCTCATCGTTCAGCTCCGGCTCGATTGCTTTCATTTGAAGGGCCAGCCGGGCCTTGGCAAACATAAAATCGATCTGCACAAGGATCTTTTGATTCGCCAGGATCCCTTCCGCCTCCAGGGCGATCATCCCTGACAGCAGGGCCAGGATCCGCTGGATTTCCGCTTCTTCTTTTAAATGCAGCTCTCTGAGCTCATTGTTCATATTCACAATGGCCTGAGGCTCAATGAATAACGTCGCCCCGGTGGAGGACTGATCGTGGATGATGCCGGGAAATTTCGCCTTGTGCTCCTGCTTGACAGGAATGACAAAACGTCCCTGCCGCATGGTAATGATGCTGTCCTGGAGCATGTCCTGATTGTCCCTTGACTGGATCATGCTGTTCATCTTGGAGCGCAGGGCTTCCTCCTGTTTTTTTATGGCGCGGCGGATGCTTCTGAGTTCGGCGCTGGCGTCATCGGCCAGCATATCCTCCGAAATGATACACTGGTCGATCTCCCTTTCTTCTCTTTGTAAGACGGTGAGGCTCCAGGCCAGATCTCCCAGAGCGCTTTTCTCTCTTACCGGCCTTCTCTTTCCCTGGGTTTCTGCCTCCGGCGCATTACGGCCTGTCCGGGCCGCCTCCTCTGCCCGGGGCGGATCGTTTTTGAGAAATTCCGCCACCTTCCTTGCGGTATACAGATTCTGCTTTATCTCTAAAAGCTGGCCGGGGGAAAGAGTCCCCCCCTTTTTCGCCAAAAGTACCGCTGCTTCTATAGGATTGAGCCCTCCCAAAGGTAAAGAGCCCTTCCGGATGATGACAGAAACGGCTTCCGAGGTTTCCGAAAGCAGCCCTTGTATTTCTTCCATCTGTTTTCCGGGCACAAGGGCAAGAGCCATCTCCTTTGCCATAGGAGAAACGGCCTGCTCCGAAAGCATCCGGCAGATCCGGTCGAATTCCAATATCTTCAGCGTTCGTTCGTTCATGCTGTTTTTCGCCTCCCCGCTGCTGCCCGATCTCTAGCGGTCCCGCTTTTCCTTTCTGTATTTTTCGATTTCATTTTCCAGTTTGATATTTTTCATCTGGACTTCGATAAATTCGTTTTCAAATTCCTTTTCCTTGGCCTCCAGGGCTCTTTTTTTGACCTCGGCCTCCTGGCTGGCCTGAAGGGCCTGGCGGCGCGCCTCCTCCGCCTCCTGCCCCAGTTTTTCTATCTGTTCTTCCAGCGCCCGGATCTTTTCCTGTTTTTTTTCTGCTTCTTTCTGAGCCTGGGAAAGCTGCTGGATCAACCCGTCATTTTCCTCGGATTTTTTTTCAAGGGCCTCGTTTAATCTGCTGCAGGTATCCTTTGCCTTTTGCAGTTCCTGCTTGCAGGCCTGAAAGCTGGTTTTTGTTTCCTCCCACAGCTTTTGATAGCCGGATATTTCATCCGCCTTGTTTTTGACTTCGCTGCGGGCCTTATCAGCGCTTTGCTGAATTTTATTGGCTTCCTCTGTCAGCTGGTAAAGCTCCTCGGTAATATTGATGGCCGCCAGCACTGCCGCCGAAGACATGCTGATGGAGCCGGAGGATGCGGCCACCCGTTCCATTTTGTCGTTGACGTATTTGGCAATCCGCTTGATATAGTCTCTGGAAGCGTCTCCGGTTATCGTATAGGTCTGTCCATATATCTTCACTTCCACTCTGCTTTTTCCGTTCACATGCTTCGCCTCCTTTTCCTCAAACAGTCCCGGCCGCCTTTGGCCCCTTGCATCTTTTATCATTTTATTATACCCGCAACCGCCCCCCTTTGGCAATAGCGGGCTTTTGAAGGCGCCGGAGATGTTAGGACCCTAAAATTTTTGAAAGGGAGGGCTTGTGCAAAGGCTTCGCCTTGTCGGCATATGTATGAAAAGCAAACCTCCAAACCGGCGTAAGGAAAGCCGGTTTGGAGGTTTGTGGATAATCTTATGTATTCCCCCGGGGTTCTCATTTTTCTTCAGGGGAAATTTTCTTTTTTCAGGGGCTTTCCTGCAGCATCTGTTTCCTGTTATTCGGAAAGAGCCTCCAGGGCCCGCCATACCATGGCGATGGCCTGTTCGGTGGTCAGGGTGCCGTTAGGATCAAAGCGGTTATCTCCTACGCCGCTGATGATACCGGCATGGACGGGCCAGCCCAGTTCACCGTCGGACCAGTGACCGGAAACATCCGTGAAGCTATGGGTATAGCCTTCCGTTTCAACCCCCAGTACGCCTGCGATCCGGTTAAGGATCGCCGCCACATGCGCTCTGGTCAGGGTTCCCTCAGGATCATAACGATTGTCTCCCACACCGCTGATGATGCCAAGGGCATTGGCGGCCAGAACGGATTCATCGGTGGTATCGGTAAAGGCGTTCTTGTCAAGAGTCACTTCATTTTCCGAAAGGATCGTATCGATGTCTTTATCCGTAACGGTTTCCAGAAGCAGAATGAACATTTCCGCCACTTCGCCTCTTGTAACGCCGCCCTTGTAATTGTCCTGCAAATGCTGGGGAACCAGACCGGCCTGGATAGCGCTTTCTACTTCCTGGGCCGCCCAGTCGGAGGGAACATCCTGCTGGAAGCTGATCACATATACCTGGCCGTCCTTGACGCCGTAGGCAACGCCTTTTTCCGGATGGGTGATGTCATCGTATTCCAAAGGAACCACGATTTCATTGTTTTCATCCACAATGCCGTACTTCATAACGCCATCGATTTGATTGCCTACAGAAAACAGACCGTCTCCTGCGCCGAAAGCAGCGTCATATTCCATGGGCACCACTATCTCGCCCTGGGTATTGATATAGCCATACTTGCCCTCCTGGTTCGCCACATAGGTATAACCGTTTAAGATATAGCCTGCGTCAGTATATCTTCCGGCAAAGGCTTCGTTTCCCTTGGTATCGATAAACTTCCAGTCTCCTCCCTGATCTGTCCCGTAGGGCAGATCTTCAACGGCAGTAGAGGGCTCTTCATATTCCTGCACGGCGGCAATCCCGTCAACAAAGGGATAAACCGCATAATACTGCGGAGCAATGACTACATTTCCCTGAAGATCCATGTATCCGCAGTAAGGTCCGCCCACCGTTGACATGATGTTGGCGTTTTCCGTATATTCCGGGCTGTCTTCGGTAAGACCCTGGGCCTCAAAGATGTTCTCCTCCAGGTCGGCTCCCGAAACCAGCCACATCAAACCGTCTCCGTAGTAGCCTACTTCGCCGAAATAGTAGCTGTCCCAGAGCATCTGCTCAAAGGTAAAATCCCCTCCGCCATAGGCGTAAATCAGATTAAAGCCATCGGGCAGGGTCAGCACTACATTGCCCTCAGCATCGATGACCGTTCTGGTATCCACAAAGGTGCCGTCCTCCTGGAAGGTTCTGTTGACAGTGGTTCCATAGCCGTCGTAAAACACCAGGTAATCATAGGTCTCGTCGATCACCTGATTGCCGTTTAAATCAAACAGGCTGTACACGCCGCTGGCATAACCGTCCTGCTGCTGGGTCACGATGCCGTTGACGAACAATCCGTCCGTAAGGGAAAAGGCACAAGGAAACTGCCCATAATCAAATACCATCTTCCCCGATGCGTCCATCAAAGCATATTGGGGAGCCGTCTGTCCGGTTTCATCCACTATCGCCAAAGCGGCGTAACCTTCTGAGTTTATTACGCTGTCCGCCTGGACATCGGTTTTTGTGACCACCGCTTCCACGCTGTCTCCTTCCGCGGCGAAAACCCCCGCCGGCAAAAGGGTCAGGCACATGGTCAAAGCCAAAAGTACAGATAACCATTTTTTCTTCATTCTCATCCCTCATTTCTTTTTGATTTTGCCTTGCCCGCAAAACCTTTTTTGCAAAACTCCTTTTGAATCCCCGCTCACAGGCTCATGTCCCAGGCTTTGCTTTTTCCGCCGGTGCTTTTGACATGAGTCGGATTTTTTATGATACACGGATTCTTTTGCGTTATTTTGCCACAATCTTTCCACTTTCTCAATCCTATGACAAAAAAATTCCAGCCGCCATCTTGTGACAGCAGCTGGAGCCTTTTGTATTTTGGGAAAATGATGATTTTAGGAAGCAAAGAAAAGGCAAAGCCCCGGTCCCGGCCCCTTTTCAGGATGCCGGGACAGAGGGGAAGGTCTTTTAGCCTTAAGCGTTTGCCAGTCTTTCCTTCATTTTTCTCATCAGATCATCCGCTACAGGTCTCATTTCCACAAAAGCTGATTTTCCGGCAGGCTGCAGCTTCACAGCCTCCGCCCCTTCGCAGGAGGGCA
>CALWZU010000113.1 GCA_944386095.1 uncultured Clostridia bacterium
CACTCTTTCCCTACACGACGCTCTTCCGATCTGGAGTTGTTTTCCCATTGTTTTGCATTGGGGGATTCATTGCTCTGTTATGTAACGGGATATGGAGAAAAGTAAAAGGGAAATCATGTGGACAAACTTTTTTGATAGCGATTGCTTTACTGCTTCTTTTGCTTATCTTTTGGGGACTATTCTTTTTAATCGGAGCATTAGGGATTGGCCCTATCCCCAACTAAATATGTCGTAGACAATCACACAAATTTCAGCCAGACGGGAACGTCTGGCTGTTGTGCTGCTCTTTAGGGAGCATCCCAAAGCCATGAAAAAACTTCTCCCTTCATTGAACCCGGAAGACCCGGCGTTTCGCGGATTTTCCCGGTATCTATCCGGCAAGGGCCTTTGCCTATCCCTTCGGAAAATACGCCGCCCTTCCCCGGAGGATCCGCCTTTCGATCTTCCCCTGCGCTATGAGATGATCCAGATGGGACATACATTCCCCCACTGCGAACCATTTTTGCGCCACGGGAAATTCCTCCCAGCTGTTTGCCCGGATTTTCCATTTCATCCGGCCCGCCAGCTGGTAAGCGCCGCTGCCGGGCTGGCTTTTCACATTCTCAAAGGCCTCCTCCAGTCTTTTCCGGTGATGAGAAAGCAGCTCCTCCACTCTTTTATGCAGATCTCCCCCTTTTCTGTGACCCGGAAGAGAAAGGGACGCCGGATAGGTACGGATCCGTTCAAGGCTTTCCAGATACGCTCCCAGGGCGTCGGGCATATTGATCCAGGAGGTGATGTTAGGCGTGATGTCAAACAGCACATGATCCCCGGTGAACATGACGCCCGCTTCCCGGATCCAAAAGCACATTTGCCCCGGCGTATGGCCCGGCATCAAAAGACATTCCAGGCGATAATCTCCCGCCTCAAGGACATCTCCCTCCTTCAGGCTCTCATAGCGGCCTCCCTCCGGAGGGGCCATGGAATAGGCCGGATTGGTATTTCTCATTTTAGCCATAAGCTCCCGGGGAAAACCCTCCTGCCGAAAACGGCTGTCCATCCGATTCCAGTAAAGCTCCCTGTAAGCCATATCCTCCAGGGCCGGACGATCCGTCTGGCTGATATATATGACGCCCTTTTCCGCCGCCTCCGGGGCAAGCCCCGAATGATCCGAATGAAGATGGGTCAAAAGCACATCCACCTCTCCCATACGGATCCCCAGCTCCTTCAGCCCCTGGCTGAGGGCCAGCCGGCAGCTGGGCCTGCGAAATCCGGTATCTATGAGAATGCTTCTTTTTCCCCTGATCAGATAGGCGTTCAGCTCCTTCAGAGGGTTGCCCTCCAATGGCACGGGGATGCGGTATAGCCCGGGCATGATTTCTTCTGTCATTTCTGCTTCCTCCTGGTGCTTTCCTTATCGTTTCAGTCCAGCATACCACATACAGACAAAATTGACAATTCCTCCCCCCTTCCGGTCTTTTCCGAAGATACATGAAGAAAGGGCCGGATGGATATGCCCCCCTCTTTACTTGACAGGGGGCATGTCCATCCGGCCCTCTTTTATATTTCACTGGGCGAGTTCCTTTTCCCAGGAGTATTCCCCTGGGAAAGGCTTTTTTTCCCTATTTTTCCATCTGGTCAAAGGCCATCAGGATCGCAGCCACCTGGGCCCGTGTGGCGGCGCTTTCAGGAAGGAGCCTGCCCTCCTCCGTTCCTGTAAACAGCCCGCTGCTTACAGCCCAATCCATGGCTTCAAGGGCATATTCAGAAATTTCATCATAATCCGCAAATTCCCGGATCGCCATGCCGCCCTGCTGGGTATCACAGCCCTTCAGGCCTGCGTACTGATACAGCATCACCGCCAGCTGTTCTCTGGTCACGCTGTCCGCCGATCCGAACAGGCCGTTTCCGTATCCGCTGACAACGCCCGCGCCTGCGGCCCAGTTCACCGCATCCGCAAACCACTGGCCTTCCGAAACGTCTGTGAAATCCCCGGCGCTTTCCACAGCGGGAGTCCCTTCCATGTTATAAAGCACCTGAGCGGTCATGGCTCTTGTCAAAGGCGCATCCGGCTCAAAGCTTGCAGCGGAGGTCCCCCTCATCATATCCTTTTCATATACATAGCTGACTCCTTCAAAATACCAGGCTTCAGCGGAAACATCCCCGAAGGGAAGCATCTGCAGCGCTTCTCCTCCAACCTGATAAACCGCTACCGTTCCGGATACCTCGCAGGCTGCAAGAAGCAGAGCCTGGCCGGTGGGACTGTCAGCGCCGGCGATGAAGCACAGACCCTCAGGCGCTACGTCGCCTCCCGTTACCCATTTATCCAGTTCGCCCTCTTCATAGACCTCAGAGCCCTCCACGGTCTGGGTGAAGTCCCGGGTGTTGATATAATTCACAAAAGCCGCCTCATCGGGCCGGGTCACATCATAGACCATGATGCCGCCGGTTCTCTCGAGAGCCACAAAGGCATAAACTTGTCCGTTTACGGTTCCCACTGTCACGCTTTCCGGCTCCGGTCCTTTTTTGCCGGAACGGTCATCCATCACTGCGTTGTCATTGGAAGCATTATAGTAATCAGGCACATACTGCGCCGTCAGGGCTTCAAAATCGTCTCCGCTTGTGAATACCTCTTCCAGGCCTTTTCCGGTTGCTTCAAAGATGGTGAAGCTGCGCCCGCCGAAGAGATAATCCTTTTTGGGGTCAAGTCCTTCATAATCTTGTGCATCAAAGTAGGTCACCTTTCCGACAAGACCGCTGTTTTCCGCCGTAATGCCGCCTGTGGGTGATGCAGCGCCTTCCTCCTCATAATCCGCTTCCGCCTCATTGAGGTAGAAGGATCCCAGATCCTCATCGCCCCATTCTCTTCCGTCGCCCTCATTGGCGGTAACCAGATAGGTCCTGCCATCCCTTTCAAAAGCGGCGATGGCATCGGGCATCCGGATCCCCATCAGGGATTCGTAGGTTTTCGGCTGATAGGCATCGTCCTTTTTATCGATGTCGATGGGGGTTTGGCTGTAATCCTCAAAGCCGATGGAATACACCCCTTCAAAAGCGGCCTGCTCCAGATCCAGCACCGCTACGGAATTGGCCTCCTGAAGGGTGATATAGGCCTTACCGTCTGCAACGGCAATATATTCCGGTTCCAGATCCACCGAAGGGGCGGTATCCTTTTTCAGCACCACACCCTGCTCCGCCAAAGCCTGCACCTGGCTGTCAAAAGCGTCAAAGCCGATTATCTGGCTTTCCAGAGACTCTCCATCAACCATGGTAACAGACCCCTTCGGATCCACTGTGCCTTCTCCGTAGCCTTCTCTGGGTTCTCCCTCATCCGCCGTCAGGATCAGAGCATCTGATGCGAAGGTGACCATATCCGGCTGCACTCCTGTCACGGCCAGTCCCTTGAAAGTCAGGGAGCCGTCCGCCTGGCAGTCAAACAGCGCCACCCGGCCCGGATCATTATAGTCCCGGGCCTGTAAAGCTGCCGCCAGCATACTCTGATCCGGGGAAACGGCAACAGAAGTCATATCTCCATAGGAAAAATCTGCATCCTGGGCTTCCACCAGGGCTTTGATATCGATTTCCTCTCCTACAAGCTTTTGAGGACTTCCCTGAACCGCAAGGTCCTGCAGTGAAATCACCGCCAGCTTGCCGCTTTGTCCATTGATGGCATAAGCCCGCTGGTTTTCCGTGTTATAGGCGACGATTTCCATTACCCCTCCGTCCACATTGAACTGCCCGCAGCTGTAGCCGGCGATCCGGGTCATGTTCAAAGAGGTATCGCCGTTTTCATAGCCTGTCACCAGAGCGCTTTCGGCTGCCGAAACCGGCGCTGCCCCGCAAAGCTGAAAAGCAAGGGCAAATCCCAGCGCCATAAGGATTTTACGCTTCCCTTTTTTCTTCATCATTCTCTCCTCCTACTAATTGATTTGATCGTTAAGATATTATAATCAAATTAGTGTAAAGTTTATAAGACGAGGAATGTAAAAAAAATGAAAAGCCCCCTGCAGCAGGCTTTTCAAGCGATTTCTTTTCATTTGTCCTTTCAGGGGCCTTCCCTTTTCATATTTCCTTTAAACCCCTCATCCTTTTGCGGTCGGGCTCCCCCAGCGCCTTTCTCCCGAAAAAAGCCGCGCCTGTTTTCCCCGGGTTTCTATCCGGAAATCCTTTTTTTGATACTGGAGACCCATTCTCTGGAGAAGTCCCCGTGAGAGGGGCTGTAAAAAAGGGCTTCCAGATGATCCGCCAGCTGCCGGAAGGCCTCTTGGGATTCCTCTCTTTCCGCTTTGATATTCCCGGATTTGACGGCCTGATTTTCCTCTATCCAAAGGCCCAGCCTTCTCACAAAAGCCCCGGGGCTTTCTCCCGGCTGCCTGGGTATCTTTTTCACTTTGGCGTACTGCTCCAGCTTTATCAAAAGCCACTGGGGGCTGTTTCGGTGGCGCAGGCATTCATAGCGAAACGCAAGGCCCCCTTTGAAAGCCCGCCACCATTTTTTCAGGGTCTCCCAAAAACGGCTTTTCACCACGACCCCTTCCTTCGCAGCCTGCCGCGTCTTGACCGCCGAGGTCTTTTTCCCCCTCATCCGCACAATCGTCACCAAAAGGACGATCAGGGCAAAAATTCCAAGGCCCACCAGCAAAAGGCCCATGATCCCGCCTGCATTGGCGGCGATCATTTCATCGTTGATCGAGGCGGCGCCCTGAGCTGTCTGCATTTCAACGGGGGAAACCGCCTCCTGCTGAGGCAGAAGGGAGAATAAAAACGCAAAGACCGCCATAAAGCCCTGGGCGATCATCTGGAAAAACGCCAGCAGGCCGCCGATCATCGCCGAAAAGGCTTCCCGGACGTTTTGAGAAAGAATCATCACAAGGCCGATGGCCAGGGTCCCCGCCAGAAGCAGCACCGCACCGATCACAAAAATTCCCTGATATTTACTGCCGCTGACCCTGGTCTGATTTTCAGAGAGCAGGCGGATCAGGATCAGGGAAAACAAATCGCAGCATAAAGCCCCGAAGGTGATCCGGTTATACAAAACAAGCTGAGGCAGCATGTTTTGTTCCAGCAGGAAAAAGGTCAGAAAAAAGATCGTCAGCTCTGTATATATCAGCATCTGATTGGGATGCACCCCATTTTTGACCACATAAGCGGCCCTGACGCCGGAAATGCCGAAAAAAAGCGCCGAGAAAAAGTAGGTCATCACCGTGTCCGCATCGGTAAAACACAAACATCCCCCAACGCACAGACCGGCGGTTGTCAGAATGTTGACGCCGATGATCAGATTCGCGGCGATCTCCCTTCTCTGAAGAAGCACATTCACAAGGTACAGCGCCGCCACTGAGCAGAACCAGGGAAGAAAATGCAGCTCTACCACCCGTTCGCTTCGGAGAAAAACAAAGATCATAAACAAAGAGCACATCATGACGATTTCCGTCAGCAAAACAGACAGTCCGGCCACGTCTTCGGTTTTCAGTCTCATGCGCCTTCGCCTCCCTTCAGCCTTTGCGTCCAAAGCTTTCTGTGAACAGCATCTACCGCCTCATCCTCTTTTCGGGTCGTAATCACCGTCAGACACGCCCCGTCCAGATTGTCAAGAAGCCTTTTGCAGGTGCAGCTTTCCAGGCTTCTCACGCAAAGATACATCTGCCCCCAGTTCTCTCTGCCGCTTAAAATCTCCGTCTCGTTCATAAAAGTAGGCTCTCCTGCATACTGTATCCCCGCCAGAGCCGACAAAAGCAGGTTCACCTGCAAATCTCCCAGAGCAGGCGGAATAAGCTCTCCCTTTTTTTCTCCCACATCCGGCAGCGCCAGGCCGCAGCCCATTTCCTGATCCTTCAAAGCCAAAAACAAAGAGCCCATCAGGCTGAGCATATCCTCAAACTCCGTTTCATGGGAGGAAATAACCTCCTTTTCCGTTACCGGATCTATCTGTCGTTTTTGAAAAGAGCCGGCATCCAGTATAAAGAAAGAGGCTCTGGGAAGGATGGTTTCGTAGATATTGACCTGCATCTGATCCTGCCTGGCCAAAAGACGCCAGTTGATTTTTTTAAAGCTGTCTCCGGTCTGGTAATCCCGGTTGCTTTTCAGAAGGGTCACATCCTCATAATAGCCCCGGCTTCCGCTTGCCGCATTGTGCATATTCCTCAGAAAAGGGGCGGCGTCCACCTCTATCAGCCTGGGATAAACCACAAAGGCCGGAGGACTTGTAAGCCGGCAGAGCTTTTCTCTGATAGTCAGTCCAAAGCCGTCTCCCGAAGAAAGGGATATGTTTTGCAGAAAAAATACGCCCCGCCGGACCGCCTCAAAATGGGTCTGCCACTGAAGCTGCTGATGCCACATGATCCATGTGAATTTTCTCCGGCTCAGAAGATAAGGGGCCTGATCCTTTTTATCCTCATACAGATTCGTATCGAAGGTTTCATCGGGCTTTACACAGCTGTTTTCCGGCATCTGCAAAAGAGTCTCGATCCAGATCAGCGGCAGCATTTTATCATTTGTCACCGAAAAAGATACCGGAAAACGCTGGCCCGGAAAGACGCTCTGGTTTTCCGCCCGGATCTGTACCTTTACCCGATTAAGGGCAAACCGCCCCCAAAGAAAGGACACGGCAAACAAAAAACAGATAAACAGCAAAAACGAGGATACCACATAGCTCTGAAAATAGTTGGCGATCAGCACCAGCACAAAAAGGACGGCGATGCCCGCCGGATTCACAAGAGAGCCCGAAAAATTCTGCCTAGTTCTCATGGAACAGCTCCTCCTTTTTAGGAGGCACCGGCGTTTCCTGCAAAATTTCCCGGATCAGTTCCTCCGCCTGCCTGCCGGAGAATCTGGCCTCGTTGCTCAGCTGGATTCTGTGAGCCAAAACAGGAACCGCTATATGAGCGATATCATCAGGGGTTACAAAGCGCCTTCCCTGCATGGCGGCATAGGCCTTTCCCCCTTTAAACAGAGAACGGGAGGCCCTGGGGCTTGCACCGCTTTTCAGCAGCTTATTATCTCTGGTTTTTTGCACAAGCTCTACGATATAGCCTTTTACTGCATCTGAAACAAAGGCCTTTTGCACCTCCTCCTGCAGGCTTTTGATGTCCTCTGGCGACGCGACGGCTTTGATGGTGTCAAAGGGAATTTTATCTCCCAGATTGCCCAGAATGGCTACCTCCTCTTCCTGAGTGGGATATCCCAGGGACAGCTTGACGAAAAACCGGTCCATCTGCGCCGCAGGCAGCTGGAAGGTGCTTTCGCTTTCCACGGGATTTTGCGTTGCCATAACCAGAAAGGGCTCCGGCAAGGGCCGGGAAACACCGTCCACAGTGGTCTGCCTTTCCTCCATAGCCTCTAAAAGAGCCGACTGGGTTCTGGGAATCGCCCGGTTGATCTCATCCGCCAAAAGGATGTTGGTCTGCACCGGCCCTTCCAGAAACTGAAATTCTCTGGTCTGCTGATTAAAAATATTCATGCCGATAATGTCCGATGGCAAAAGATCGGGGGTAAACTGAATCCGTTTGCATTCACAGCCCAGGGCAAGGGACATGGATTTGACCAGGGTGGTCTTTCCGCTTCCGGGGAGGTCGTCAAGAAGTACATGCCCCTCCGAAAGGATCGCCATCATGATATATTCCATCTGCGTCCGCTTTCCCACAATGATCTTTTCCACCTCTTCGAGAATCGCATTGGTCATTTGCTGTACTGATTCCGTATTCATATCCAGGGTCCTCCGTTCGTTTTAATCTTGTCGATTATAACAAAACTTTGTGACAATTCTGTAAACTTTATCAATTTGACCGAAAAATTCAAAAATTTTTTCCTTCTTATGATATAATTATTTTTAATCAGCAAAATGCCAAAGCGGATTTTTCCCGGTAGGTAGCCAATGAAAAAAACCATGCTTGCATTGTGTATATTATTTGTTTTTTTGACTTTTGCCGGAGCTGGATACGTTCTATGCAGCGCAGGCAGGGTAAATGGGGGTTATGCTGTTATTCCAATGGTCCTGGCCCTTTCCTGTATCGCCTTTTATCGCAAAGCAAAGTAGCGTTTCTCTTTTATCCCGGCGTTTTCACCAGCCTAAACAGCTGAACTTATCAACCGCAAGCGGCTATTTTCATTTTGAAAACGGCTGCTTTTTTCTTATTCGGAATACATCCGGCAAGCCGTCTGAAAGCCTCCAGGCAGGCGGGACAGCACAGGGGCTTTTGAGGCAAATCATACAAAAGCTGCAAGAAGGAGAGGCAAATCAATGAAAGCATATGTCTATCGGTATTTCTGGTTCACGGCAGGCCTTTTTATCAATTCCATGGGAATCGCCCTGATCACCAAGGCGGCCCTTGGGACTTCTCCCATTTCCAGTCTGCCCTATGTGCTCAGCCTGCGTTTTCCTCTCAGCTTCGGCCAGTTTACCTTTATCATCAATATGTTTTTTATCCTGGGGCAGATCCTTCTTTTACGCAGCCGCTTTCAGCCCCTTCAGCTTTTACAGATCGGCGTAAACCTGGTGTTCAGCCTTTGTATCGACCTAGGCATGAGCTTGTTTTTCTGGCTTTCTCCCCAGTGCCTTTTCACCCAGCTTGCCGCCCTTCTGGCGGGATGCCTTGTCCTGGCCTTCGGCCTTTGCATCGAGGTTGCCCCAAGTGTCCTGATGGTTCCGGGAGAAGGCCTGGTCAGCGCCATTTCCCAGGTCAGCAAAAAGCGCTTCGGCAGCGTCAAGGTTCTGTTTGATTCCAGCCTGGTCCTGATGGCGCTGATCCTTTCTTTGACCATTTTTCACAGGCTCAGCGGCCTGGGCCTTGGCACCCTGATCTCCGCCCTCCTGGTAGGGCGTTTTGTCAACATGATCCATCAAAGGCTTCCTCTGGTGAAATACATCGCCCGCCTTTCCCGGGAGCAGGCCCGGCTGTAATCCTCTGAAAACAAAAAAGCTCCGAAAGCTCTGTAAAATCCCCCGGATATATCCTTCCCCGCAAAAGGGGCGTTCCCACCTTGCTTTTTCAAGATGGAAAACGCCCCTTTTCAATTTCATCAAAATCAAGATCCTTCTGCCCGCAAGGCTAAAGCCTTCCTACACATCGGGGATCCAGTGGATCTTTCCCGGGCTTATGGCGATCACGTCGATCTGTGCGCCCTTTTGATATAAGCCCTTTTGCTGCAGATAACAGGCAGCCGTCATGCGGATGCGCCGCAGCTTTGCCGGCGTTACCGTTTCCTGGGGGCTGCAGTCCTTCGGATCTGCCCGAAAGCGCACCTCTACAAAATGCAGCTGCCCGCCCTTTTCCGCGATCAGATCGATTTCCCCCGTTTTGCTCCGATAGTTCCGTTCCAGGATCCGAAAGCCCTTTCCC
>CALWZU010000114.1 GCA_944386095.1 uncultured Clostridia bacterium
GTTCTCAAGCCCCAGGCGGCGGCAGGCCTCCTGTAAAAACAGGATCCGTTTATTCAGGGAATCCACAAGAACAAAGCGCTTTTCCGGAAATACCACGGCAAGGGGTATGCCGGGAAAGCCGCCTCCCGTGCCCAGATCCAGAATCACGGCAGCGTTTTGCATAACCGGGCCTGGGCAGATGGCAAGGGAATCCAGATGGTGCTTAAGGATACATTCCGCAGGATCTGTGATGGCGGTGAGATTGAGGGAAAGATTTTTTTCCAGGGTCAATTCCATATAGGAAAAAAGGGTATCCGTTATCCTGTCCGAAGGAGAAATGCCAAGCTGGGCCAGGCCTTCCGCCAGCAGATCCCGGGGCGGGAGATTATTTGTCATGGCTGGTGTCTTTCCTCCTTTTTTCCAAATGAATCAAAAGAACGTTGATGTCGGCCGGAGAAACGCCGGAGATCCTGGAAGCCTGTCCTAAGGAAAGGGGTTTTTGCTTCATCAGCTTTTGGCGGGCTTCCAGCCGCAGGCCGTCCATATGCTCGTAGTCCAGCTGGGGATCCAGGGCGCGGGCTTCCATTTTCCGGAAGCGTTCTACCTGCTGCAGCTGCTTGTGGATGTATCCCGCGTATTTGATCTGCACCTCTACCTGCTGGGCAATGTGACCCCGGGAAAGGGGTTTTCCGGTTCCGGGATCAAGGGGCCTGTCAGGATCCAGGGCCAAAAGGGACAGATAGGTGATCTGAGGCCGTTTCAAAAGCTCATATAAGGAAGCCTTTTGTTTTAAAGGACTGCTGCCATGCTCTTCCAGGAAAGGGTTTGCCTGCTGAGGGCTTACAAAGGTTTCTTTCAGGCGGGCAAGCTCCTTTTGTACCATTTCTTTTTTTTGCAGATAGCGTTCATAGCGCTTTTTCGTAACCAGTCCCGCCTGCCATCCCTTTTCCGTCAGGCGAAGGTCGGCGTTGTCCTGGCGCAAAAGCAGCCGGTATTCCGCCCGGGAGGTCATGATCCGGTAAGGCTCGGAGGTTCCCTTGGTGACAAGATCGTCGATGAGTACGCCGATATAGGCTTCAGAGCGATCTAAAATCAGAGGGGGAAGGCCTCTTTGTTTGAGAGAGGCGTTCAGCCCTGCGATCAAACCCTGGGCGGCTGCTTCCTCATAGCCGGAGCTGCCGTTGAACTGACCGGCGCAGAAAAGATCCTGAATCTGCCGGTGCTCCAAAGACAGCTGAAGCTGAGTGGGATCAATGCAGTCATATTCGATGGCATAGGCGGGTCTGACGATCCGGGCCTCCTCAAGCCCCTGGATGGTCTTGTAAAAATCCCGCTGAACGTCTTCGGGCAGGCTGGTGGACATGCCCTGAATATACATCTCGTTTGTGTCCAGGCCCTCGGGCTCTACAAACAGCTGGTGACGCTGCTTGTCCGCGAAACGGACGATCTTGTCTTCGATAGAAGGACAGTACCGGGGGCCGATACCCACGATCTGACCGCCGTAAAGAGCGGAACGATGCAGATTCTGACGGATGACCTGATGGGTGTTTTCGTTGGTGTAGGTCAGCCAGCAAAGAACCTGCTCCCTGGAAATGGGATCATTGAGAAAGGAAAAAGGCAAGGGCTCCGGATCCCCTTCCTGGGGGATCATTTTTTCATAATGAAGGCTGCTGCCGTCCATACGGGCAGGAGTACCGGTTTTAAAGCGGCGCAGCTGCAGGCCGTGTTTTTCTAGGGAAGAAGAAAGCTCCGTGGCGGCGACAAGGCCGTTTGGCCCTCCTTCCGTAACGCTTTCCCCGATAAAGATCTTTCCCCGAAGGTAGGTGCCGGTAGCCAGGATCACAGCCTTTGCCCGGTACAGGGCGCCGGTTTTCAAAATGACGCCCCGGGCGGCGCCGTTTTCTATGAGAAGATCTACCGCTTCTCCCTGCTTCAGATCCAGACCTTCCTGGCCTTCCAGGGTTTTTTTCATCTCCAGGTGATAGCGGTTTTTGTCAGCCTGCGCCCGCAGGGAGTGAACCGCCGGCCCTTTGGAGGTGTTCAGCATAGTGCTTTGGATAAAGGTTTTGTCGATGTTCAGACCCATTTCTCCCCCAAGGGCGTCGATTTCCCGAACAAGATGGCCCTTGCCGGTTCCGCCGATGGACGGATTGCAGGGCATCATCGCTACGGATTCCAGGTTCATGGATAAAAGCAGGGTCTTCCGGCCGGTGCGGGCGGCGGCCAGGGCCGCTTCGCAGCCTGCATGACCGGCGCCTATAACGGCTATATCGTATTCTCCCATTAAAAATGTATTCATATGATTATGCTCCGGATGATGGTTTTGCCGCTTTCAAGCTGCCTTCATTATACTGATATTTCATTTTTCTTGCAAGGAGAAAAGGAGCGCAGAGACTGCGCTCCCTTATGGAGAAGGATCCGGCTGAGACCCTTTGGCCTTTAGCAGCCGCAGCGGTTGGAATTGCCGCAGCCGCAGGAATGATCGCCGCAGCTGCATAAGAGGAATACTACGATGATCAGGATCCAGATGTTAGGAATGGATGTGCTTTCGCCGCAAAGGCAGTCTGTTAAACCGTTAAATAACCCGCAAGACATTGTATCACCTGCTTTTTCATTTATTTTTAGTGGAGGGGTTTGATATAGGATATGAGAAAAGGGATTGTTGTGTGCAGGGCCGGGAAAACTTTTTTGCCGCCGGCTTTTAGGTTTTCTTTACGCTTAAAGGAAAATTTGTTAGAATACTCAAGTAGGAATAAATTCGCGGGCACATTTACAGATAAAAGCCCCGAAATACAGGGAGGAAAAGAAATGATCATGTATTCCAGCACCAGAGGCGGCGGTGAAAAAATAAATGCGGCGAAAGCGGTAATCAAAGGCATTGCGGAGGATAAGGGCCTGTTTGTGCCGGATCGGATCCCGGTTTTGGAGCAGCCCCTGGAGGCTCTTTGCGGAAAAACCTATCAGGAGATCGCAGAAAAGGTGATCGGCGCTTTTTTCCAGGATTATACCGGGGAAGAAATCCATGACTGCGTAATCCATGCCTATGACGATAAATTCTCCGCTGAAGAAATCGTTCCTATGGCAAAGATCGGCGGCGGCCAGCCGGTGTATTTTTTAGAACTGTATCACGGAAAAACAGCGGCTTTTAAAGATATGGCCCTGTCGATTTTGCCTTATCTTCTGACCACGGCCATGAAAAAGGAAAAGGAGGACAAACAGATCGCCATCCTTACGGCTACCTCCGGAGATACGGGAAAGGCCGCCTTGGAGGGCTTTGCGGACGTGCCCCAAACCCAGATCATCGTATTCTTTCCCCAGGACGGGGTCAGCGAGGTACAAAAGCGGCAAATGATTACCCAAACCGGCAAAAACACCCACGTTTTCGCCATTCGGGGGAATTTTGACGACGCGCAGACCGGCGTTAAGAATATTTTCGCCGACAGGGAATTTGCCCAGGATCTGGAAGAAAAGGGCTATAAGCTGTCCTCTGCCAATTCCATCAATATCGGCAGACTGATCCCCCAGGTAGCCTATTATGTTTACGCATATGTGAAGCTTCTGGAGGTGGGTGAAATCCAGCCGGGAGAACAGATCAACGTAACGGTGCCCACGGGGAATTTCGGAAATATCCTGGCGGCCTATTACGCCAGAGAAATGGGGCTTCCCATCAAAACCTTCATCTGCGCTTCCAACGAAAACAAGGTTCTTACGGATTTTATCCGCACCGGCAAATACGACATCCATCGGGATTTTCATTTGACAAATTCCCCTTCTATGGACATTTTGATCTCCAGCAACCTGGAACGGCTTTTATATCATCTTTCCGGAGAGGACGGAAAGGCGGTGCGGGGCTTTATGAAGGCGCTGGAAAGGGAAAAGGCCTATGAGATTTCCCCGGAAATGAGGGACAACATGAAGGTCTTTTACGGAGGCTTCGCAGATCAGGGAGAAACCCTGAAGGTAATCGGTCAGGTGTATGATAAATACGGTTATCTGATGGATACCCATACCGGCGTAGGCTACAGTGTATATCAAAAGTATGTACAGGAAACGGGAGATAAAACGAAAACCGTCATCGCTTCTACCGCCAGCCCTTATAAATTCGCCAGTGCGGTAGCCCAGGCCATCGAGCTGGATCAGGAGCTGGACGATTTCCGTTATGTGGAAAGCCTTCGGGACGAAACCGGCGTGGAAATTCCCCAGGGCTTGCGGGATCTGCAAAGAAAGCCGGTTCTTCACAACCAGGTGATCGATGTCAGCGACATGAAGCGCCAGGTGTGGAATTGCCTGAAATAAATAAGGAAACCCGATCCTTTTGCAGAGCCGGAAATCTGCCGAGAAGTTTATCGCCCTGATTGACAAGTACGAGAATTTCGCCACGCTGACAAACACCATGCTCAACGAGTTTGTAGAGAAAATCCTTGCCAAGCGCAAGGCCCAGGTGGAGGCGGCAGGCGTCACCGAGGAATTGAAAGCCCGTGACCCCATGCGCTGGGTGGGGCTG
>CALWZU010000115.1 GCA_944386095.1 uncultured Clostridia bacterium
CAGCATCACGATCAGTAAAACGATCCCCAAGCCTCTTTTGATCTTACCCAACTTACCCCTCCTTTCCTGGTGCTGTTTTGTCCTTTCGTAATATATAGAGCCTTTTTACTTCTCATTTGTTCCCGGCTTTTTTATTTTTTTTCCGCTTTTTCTTCCATATCCACAGAAGTGGCCATCTTTAAAAGCTCCTCTGGCGTTTCATTTCCATAAATAACATAAAGCTTTTCATTTCCATCCCACTGCACGATATTGCTTTTTCCCTTTTCCACATCCGAATAAGTATATATCATTCCATTCACCGATTTCGTTTTAATCTCACCCTCTTCATAATCAATTAAATCTGCTCTTGTTGTTTTGTGTTCTGTTTTTGAGATTTCATAAGTTATATTCTCTCGTGTTTTAGTGTTATTAAAGAAAATTATTATTTTCCAAATCTCATCGAAAACCGAAACAACTTGAATTTCCCCTACAACATAGGCCGATGGAATATACTGCGGAAAAGCGTTATGAAATAAAGGAATTGTATATAATTCCTCCTGATCGATGGTTTGGTAAACAAATTCTGTCTGCTTTTCTCCATCGATTTCATTGTCTACGATCTCTTCCCCTTCCTGCCCGCTGTCTCGTGTAAAAAACTGTCTGAAGTGCCCGGCATAGCCCTGGTCAAAGGTGATCACGGCGCAGGAAAAAGCAAGCAGCACCACAAAAAGCGAAGCCACGGCAATTCCCCTTCGCCTTCGGCGCTTTTTCTGCGCCTGGCGCCGCCGGATCTCCTGCTGCGCATTTTGCAGGATCCGGTCATAATCCGGTTGGTGACTGTCTGCCAGCTCATCCAGCATGTGTCCCATGACCTTATCAATATGTTTTTTGTTTTCCATCCCTTTTTCCTCTGTAACCCTACCGGGTTCATTTTGCTTCTTCGGATTCCTCGGCAAGCATTTTCCTCAGAAGCGTCTTTGCTCTGGATATTCTGGATTTTACCGTTCCTTCCTGAATCCCCAGAATTTTCGCGATTTCCTCGTACTTGTAATTGTACTGCAGATGCAGACACAATGGAATGCGGTACTTTTCCGGCAAGCTTAGAAAAGCCTCCTGTAAAATCAGCCTGGTATCCACATCGTCTGTCACCATCAGCTTTTGCCAATCATCGGGGCGAAATTCCGTTTCTTCTTCCTCTTCCCGGATTTCCATGGAAATCAGCCTCGCCCGCCTGTTCTTCTTCATGATCCGGTAAGCCGTTCTGATGGCGATTTGTAAAAACCAGGAAACATACGCATCCTCGCTCCTTAATTGATCGAACTTTTCATAGGCGATGATGTAAGCGTTCTGCATTGCATCCTCTGCCTCTTCAGGGGTGCAGCCCATTTTTACCAGCTTCTTGTAAATCCACTCCGCATGATCTCTGTACAACGATTCCAACAATATCTCTCTTTTCATGAACTGGTTTTTTTCTCCCCCCCAATCGATTCTGTCTTCATTATAATTTACTTTCAGGACGTAATTCAAGTGGCAAAAATGCCATGAAAAACAATGATTTTACCCGGCGGCTTTTTTCACGGCAGCCGCCAGGCATATCTTTGTGAAGGCTTTCAAAAAACAGCGTCCCGGGGTAACTCCCGACGAAACACAGGCTGACCTGTGGCACATAGACGATTCTGCTTATTGCTGCTTTCTTCCGAACCTGACACGTTCACAGATGTCTATTGCACAGAACCCATGTCCATCGAGAGTTAACACGAGACGCTGTTAGAATGTAATGCTACCATAAAATCCTTCTGATTTCAAGGGCTTTTCAAAAAGTCTGTCTTTTCCTTAAAAAGGCCGTAAAAAAGACGCCTCTGCCAAGGCGTCTTTTCTGTGATTTTCATTATGTTTCGCAAGTTTTAAAACACAGCTTTAAAATACGGGAATAACAACGACTCCGTAGCTTTCTTCGATAAAGCCTCTCATATCCTCGCTGGTAAGAGCTTCTACAAGGGCCTGGATTCTGGCGTCTTCCAGATCCTCAGGCATTACCGCCACTACGTTGGGGTATCTCTGAGCCGCATCGGACTGAGCGTCCTCTGTTGTAAGAACCGTATCGATAATACCCGCGTCCAGCGCGAAATTGCCGTTTACCACCGCGAAATCCACATCGCCGATGACTCTGGCAACCGCCGCCGCATCCATTTCCACGATGGAAACATTATAGGGATTATCCACGATATCATTTGGCGTCGCTTCCATTCCCGCATCGGGATCCAGGGTCAGGAAGCCCAGGGATTCCAGAAGCTGCAAGGCTCTGGCTTCATTGGTCACATCATTGGGAACGGCGATCTGCATACCTTCTTTTTTATCATCTAAAGAGGTGGTCTTTCCGGGATAAATGCCCAGAGGCTCAAAATGGATTTTTCCGGCGCTGACCAGCTCCGTTCCGTTGTTTTCGTTATAGTTGTCAAGATACTCCTGATGCTGGAAGAAGTTCGCATCCAGGTCGCCGGAGGTTAAAGCGGTATTGGGCAGTACATAATCGGTAAATTCCATGATTTCCAGCTCAATTCCCTGCTCTGCCAGCATGGGCTTTACGAATTCCAGCATTTCTGCGTGAGGTGAAGGCGTGGCGCCTACCACCAGGGTCTGGGTTTCGCCGGAGGTTCCCTCCTCCTGGGTTCCTTCTTCTCCTCCGCCGCCGCAGGCCGTAAGGCTCAGGGTCAGCGCCAGCGCCAGAAGCAGCGCCGCTAATGTTTTTGTTTTTTTCATTTTTTTCTCCCTTTCTTCTTTCTATACATTTTTATCGATCCTCTTCGCCCAAAAATCAAAGACGACTTGAATCACCTGTACCATAATGATCAAAATGATAACGGTGGCCCACATGACCTCCGGTTCGTAGCGGTGCAGCCCGTAACGGATCGCCACGTCTCCCAGGCCTCCGCCGCCGATGGTGCCGGACATGGCCGTATAGCCGATAATGGTGATCATCACGATGGACATGCCCCGGATCAGCGAAGGCAGGGTTTCCGGCAAAAGCACTCTTGTAATGATCTGAAGATTTGTGGCTCCCATGGCTTTGGCGCAGTCGATCAGGCCTCTGTCTATCTCATTGAGAGAGGATTCCACCATTCTGGCGATAAAAGGCGCAGCGCCGATGACCAGCGCAAAAATCGCCGCCGTAGGCCCGATGGAGGTCCCGATGACCAGAGAGGTCAGGGGTATCAGAACCACGATCAAAATAATAAAGGGAATGGAACGCAGCATATTGGCGATCCAGCCCACAATGGCATTGACCACGTGATTTTCCGAAATGGATTCCTTGTCCGTCACATATAGGAAAACTCCCAGAGGCAGCCCCAGAAGATAGCCAAAAATCATGGTCATTACCGTCATGTAAAGGGTTTCTCCGGTGGCCTGCAGCAGGAGAGCTCCGTATTCCTCAAAAAACATAGGCTATAGTTCCTCCTCTCCTTCTTCCTCTTCATCCTCGTCGCCCAGAAGGCTTTTTGTGATCTCATGACGCTTGTATTTCAGAATTTCTGAAACCAGGCCGTTGTCCACCACCTTGCCGTGGTCCAAAACCGCCACCTTGTTGCAGATCTTTCTGACCACCTCGATTTCATGAGTGATGATGATGATCGTCACTCCCAGTTCCCGGTTGATACGCTTGAGAAGCTTCAGGATGGAATTTGTGGTCAGGCTGTCCAGGGCGGAGGTAGGCTCATCGCACAGGATCATTTCCGGGTTGTTGGCCAGCGCTCTTGCAATTGCCACCCTTTGGCGCTGGCCCCCGGACAATTTAGATGGATACTGATACGCTTTTTCCTTTAGCCCTACGATTTCCAGAAGCTCAAACACCCGTTTTTCCACTGCCTTTTTATCGTATTTGGTCAGCTTCATGGGAAAGGCTACATTTTCAAAAACCGTCCTTTGCATCAGCAGGTTATACCCTTGAAAAACGGTGCCGATACTGCGGTAATAATTGATTTTTTCAATTCCTTCCAGCTTGTTGATATCCCGGCCGTTAACGGTGATGGTGCCGGAAGTGGGCTTTTCCAGAAGGCCGATCATCTTGAGCATGGTGCTTTTGCCTGCGCCGCTCATACCGATAATGCCGTATATGTCTCCTTTTTCTATGGTAAAGCTCACATGATCCAGGGCTACCAGATTATTTTCGGCTCTTTTTTCGATAAATTCCTTGGTCAGCTCTTTGATTTCTATCAATGCTTCTCCCCCTTGTCCGAAAAAGTCCTTGTATAAAAAACGCCTTCGTCCTTCCTGTTAAGGACGAAAGCGATTCCTTCGTGTTACCACCTTAATTCGCACAGGCCTCACAGCGCTGCGCCTCTACGGGTACGAAGCATTTACCAGCTTTTATACCCTGCCGCTATAACGGGCGAACCCGTCGCATCCTAACTATTCGGTGCGCGACTCCGAGGCCATTTTCGGTAAATTCCGCTCTGCCCCTTCTCAGCCGCCGGGGTTCTCTGTAAAAGCTTCCTGAACCTACTTTTCTCTTCTTCGTCTTTCCTTTTTTTGCTGTACCTTGATTATATGCAAAGGCAAAATCCTTGTCAACTACTTTTTAGCCCCCATTTCCCGGGAAAACCCATATCCGTCTTGCTTTTCTCTTTCCTCTTGGCTAAAATGAAATCAGAGTTTTATCCTGAAAAAGCTTTAAATTCAAAAGAGGTGATGTAATGCAATACGAACTGGCCGGCGGGCAATTTCCCGTAGTGATCTGCCAGCTGGCAGAAGGGGAACAGATCATCGCCGAAGGCGGCTCCATGGCCTGGCAGACCCCTAACATGAAAATGGAAACCCAGGGCGGCGGCATTGGCAAGCTTTTCTCCCGGGCCCTTTCCGGAGAAAACCTTTTCCGGAATACCTTTACCGCAGAAGGAGGCCCCGGCACGATCGCCTTCGGATCCAGCTTCCCCGGTAAAATCCTTCCCATGCAGATCAAACCGGGCCAGGAAATGATCCTGCAGAAAAGATCCTTTCTGGCCGGAGAAGCCGGCATCGACATCGAGGTGGTTTTCAACAAAAAGCTGAGCACCGGCATTTTCGGAGGCGAAGGCTTCATCATGCAGAAAATTTTCGGTGAAGGTCTTGTTTTTGTGGAAATCGACGGAGAGCTGATCGAGTACGAACTGAAGCCCGGCCAGCAGCTGGTGGTAGATACCGGCAATGTAGCCGGTTTTGAAAACACGGTCCAGATGGAGATCAAACAGGTGCCCGGCCTGAAAAACAAATTCCTGGGAGGAGAAGGCCTTTTTAATACGGTTCTTACCGGGCCGGGAAAGGTTTTTCTTCAAACCATGCCCATCTACAATATGGCCATGGCTCTGCGCCCCTTCTTCCCCACCGGGAACGCATGAAAAGCAGCGGACGGTCTTTCTGACGGAAAAATCGATATCAGCGATGTTTTTGACCTTTTCGATTAGAAGGATCCGACCCGAAAGCTTTGACAAGTCCTCCTTTTTCTTCCGGGAAAAAGGGGGACTTGCGTTTTTTCCACTCTTGCCCTCGCTGCAAACAAAAAACGGGCATAAGAAAACCCAGATACAAATCTGGGCTTCTGGCGGAGAGCATGGGACTCGAACCCACGGGGCTGTTACGCCTTACTCGCTTTCCAGGCGAGCTCCTTAGCCACTCGGTCAACTCTCCATAACCGGCTGCTATCGCAAATCGATTTTCTTTTATATCACACGTCTCTTACGTGCCTAGATAGTGTAACAAATCTTACGGGGAATGTCAATTGTTTTGCCTGAAAATCTTTTGATCCTCTGTTTCCTCCCCTTCATTAAAAGTCCCGGGCCTTTTTCAGAGGGACGCTTTATTTTTTTCTTCCTTATATTATATGCGGCTATATACGGCATTCATCGCCAAAAGACAAAAAGAGCCTCTTTCTCTTTTGAAAAAGAAGCTCTCTTCACCCGAAATGAGTTGTCAAGGACTTTTTAATCAAATTCACAAAAAAGTGCCAGAAGCAGATTTTAGCTCCTGACACTTTTGAGGATGGGTTATTTGCTCCTGCTTAACAGTTCGTCGCAAAGGTACGCATATTCCGGCAGTTGGTCGATATAGGGTTTCCAGCGCCGGATGGTGGCGGCATGGCTCTGATACCGCTTGCCGGTAGAGGCCATGTACTCGGACAGCTTTTCGATGTACTGGCCCCATACGGTGGGAAAGCTGGCCTGCAAGTCTGCCAGTTCCTCG
>CALWZU010000116.1 GCA_944386095.1 uncultured Clostridia bacterium
CCTTAAGCGTTTGCCAGTCTTTCCTTCATTTTTCTCATCAGATCATCCGCTACAGGTCTCATTTCCACAAAAGCTGATTTTCCGGCAGGCTGCAGCTTCACAGCCTCCGCCCCTTCGCAGGAGGGCATTGCCTGGGCCGGCTGGATGGTTCCAAGACCCAGAGCCTCAGCCAGATCCCGGGCAATCCGGGCGGGGCTGTAGCCGTCTTCCTTTACCAGGGCTTTTACGGGATTGTGATTGCCCATGCTGTCGGCAAAGCTGCCTTCAGCGGAAACAAACCAGGTGGCGGGGATTACCCCGTCGGCCTTTTCACAGGCTGCCGTCCTGTAGACATCGCTGACCAGAACATAGGCATCCTGATCCGCCTGCAGATCTGCGGGATCCTCGCCGAATACCAGCACAGCCTTCTTGCCCGCGGCGGCCTGCGCGCCCTCAGTGACGCCAAGCTCCACAAGGCCCTGGGTATTGTTCTTTTTGCGGATCTGGATAATGCCTTTTCCTTCTCCGGAAAGCTGTCCCGTCAGCGCAGCCAGATCGGCGATCAAAACAGCCCCTTCCTTTGTAAGGGTTCCCTGGGGCAGCAGGCTTACCACGGCCTCGCCCTTCTGATATGCCAAAGCAAGCTCTCTGGCTTCTTCTGTTACGGCAACATCCTTCAGGCTTTCCATCAGAGCCGGGTATCCTGCAAGATCGGCTCCGCCTTTTTCCGCCGCCGCCTTAACGGCTCCCTGCAGGAAAAGGGTATCGTTTGCCACCTGGTAAACCTTTGTGGCAAAGCCCGTATCCTGATCCATCATATCCTCAGGCATAACGGCGATCACCTTCGCCCCTCTCTTCTTGGCAAGGCGCAGCTTGGCTCTGAAGGCCAGGCTGAGAACGGGGCCGTAGGCTACCAGCGTATCCGCCTTGTCCAGATCCGCTCCATTGGCGGTAGAGGCGTCTTTACCCGCCACGAGGGCAAGGCCGCTTTCCATAGAATCATAGCTGAAGCAGCAGGCGCCCATGGCGTCCGCCAGTCCCTTGACCGCCGCCGCCTCTTCATTTGTCATCCGAGGAGACAGGGCAAAAGCGGTCTTGTCATAGCCAGCCTTGCGGATGGCTTCCGCCGCCGCCTTGATGGTTTCTTCATAGGACGCGGCTTCCAGTCTGCCCGCCTTTCTTACAAGCGCTTCCTTCATCCGGTCTTCGCCCAGGGACATGTCAAAACCGAATTTACCCATTCCGCAGATAATGCCTGCGTTTTCCGCCTGCTTGGGATCTCCCTTGACCCGAACGATCGTATTGCCCTTGGTTTCCGCCTCCAGATGACATCCGGCGCCGCAGAAAGCGCAGGTGGTTTCGGTCTTATCCGTATCAAGAGGCACTGCCTTATGGCCGTGAGCCCTTTCCTGGAGAGCCCCCGTAGGACAAACATCGATACATCTGCCGCAGGAGATACAGCCTGAATCCCGCAGAGGCTTTTCCAGGGCCGGCAGCACCACGGTCTGAAAACCTCTGTGAACAAAGCCCAGAGCGCCCGCTCCGACCACTTCCTCGCAGACTCTGACGCACAGGCCGCACAGGATGCACTTATGGTCGTCCCTGACCACAAAGGCGTGATCGTCTTCCCATTCAGGGCATTCGGACTCATAGGGGAAACGGATCTCCTGGATGCCGCTTTGGTGAGCGTAATCGATAAGCTTACACTCAAAATAATCCTGGCAGCCGCATTCCAGGCAGCGGCTGGCATCTTCCCTGGCCTGCTCAGGCGTATAGCCTTTCACGATTTCTTCGAAATTATGCTTTCTTTCCTCCGGAGAAAGATGGCTCATATCCGGTCTTGTCTTTCTTTCTCTGTCTTCAAAGGAGGCAAAGGTCAGATCCGTTCTTTTTACGGTAAATTCCTCATGATAAGCGATATCCTCTCCATACAGATACCGGTCGATGATCCTGGCGGTCTTTCCCGCATCTCCGATAGCGGCGATGGCGATAGAGATCTTGTCGTTTCCGCAGTCCCCTCCGGCAAAGACGCCCTTCATGCTGGTACGGAAGGTATCGGGGTCATATTTGATTCCGCTTTTTCTGGTTTTGTCGATCCCCTCAAAGGCTTCAGAGGATACCGCCTGGCCGATGGCCGCAATAACGGTGTCCACATCCAGAGTTTCGGTCTTTCCTTCCACCGCCACCGGTTTTCTTCTTCCGTCAGGGCCTGGCTCGCCAAGCTCCATGACCTGCAGCACGATCTGCTTCACGTGACCGGTCTGGTCAGAAATGATTTCCAAGGGGCTGACCAGGGTCTTAAAGATAACGCCTTCTTCTTCCGCTTCTTCGATTTCCACCTGTTCGGCGGGCATTTCATCTTTGGTTCTTCTGTAAAGATTATATACCTTTTCCGCTCCCAGACGAATGGCGGTCCGGCAAGCGTCCATGGCGGTGTTTCCGCCGCCTACTACGGCGACTACCTTGCCCATTTCCGTGGGTTCTCCTTTTACCACCTGTCTCAGAAGATCGATACCGCCGATCACGCCCTTGGCGTCGTCCCCCTTGCAGCCTACCGGTGTGGATTTCCAGGCGCCGATGCCTACCGCTACCGCATCGAAGCTCTTATAAATCTCATCAAAGGTAATATCCTCACCGATTTTGGTGTTGGGCTTAAGGACAACGCCCATCCTGGCGATCAAATCGATTTCTTCATCCAGCACCTTCTTGGGCAGACGGTATTCCGGGATTCCATAGCGAAGCATTCCCCCCAGCTTTGGCATGGCTTCGAAGATCGTCACCTGATGACCCATGGTCCGCAGGAAATAGGCCACGGACAGGCCGTAGGGGCCGCCGCCGATCACGGCTACCTTTTTACCTGTATCCTCCTTGATTTCCGGCATGAAGGGATCCTCTCCGAACAGATCCGTATCCGCCGCAAACCGCTTCAGCCAGGCGATGGAAACCGGCTGGTCCACCAGCTGCCGGCGGCAATTATCTTCGCAGGGATGAGGGCAGACTCTGCCGATAGACGCAGGCAGGGGCAGCTTTTCCTTGATCAGCTTCACCGCCTGTTCATATTCTCCGTTAGCGATCAGACCCACATAGCCCTGACAGTCTGTTTCTGCGGGGCAGTTGAGCATACAGGGAGGACGGCAGTCTCCTCTGTGATTGGACAAAAGCAGCTCCAGGTTCATTTTTCTCAAAGCCAGCACCCGCTCCGTCCTGGTTTTAACGGACATCCCATCGGCGATTTTAGTAGCGCAGGCCTTGCACAGCTTGGGATTGCCTTCCACCTCTACCACGCAAAGGCCGCAGGAGCCGTAGATCTCCGTCCGTTCGTCATAACAAAGAGTGGGAATTTTGATGCCGTTTTCCTCCGCCACCTGAAGGATCGTCTGACCCGGCACCCCGGTCACTTCTTTTCCATCGATGATCAGTTTATAGTTTTCCATGTTACGCGCCTCCATTTACTGTTTTTCCACAGCGCCGAATCTGCAGACCTCTTCGCATTTTCCGCACTTGATACATTTGTCATGATCGATCACATGCTTACCCTTGACAACGCCGGTGATGGCGCCTACAGGACAGGCCTTGGAGCACAGGGTGCAGCCCTTGCAGGCATCCGTAATATCATACTGGATCAGAGCCTTGCAGGACTTAGCCGTGCATTTGTGATGATAAATGTGATCCTCGTATTCATTTCTGAAATACTTTAATGTGGTCAGTACCGGATTGGGAGCGGTCTGTCCCAGTCCGCACATGGAGCCGTCTTTGATTTTATAGGCCAGCTCTTCCAGAAGCTCAATATCTCCGTCTCTGCCCTTGCCTTCGGTGATCCTTTCCAGGATCTCCAGCATCCTCTTTGTACCGATCCGGCAGAAATTACATTTTCCGCAGGACTCGTCCCTGGTAAAATTCAGAAAATATCTGGCCATGTCCACCATACAGGTGGTTTCGTCCATAACGATCATTCCGCCGGAGCCTACGATGGCGCCGGTCTTTGTGATGGATTCATAATCAACGGGGGTATCCACCAGTTCCGCCGGGATACAGCCGCCGGAGGGGCCGCCCATCTGGACCGCCTTAAAGGCCTTGTCGTTTTTGATGCCTCCGCCGATGGAATAGATAACCTCCTTCAGAGGCAGACCCATGGGAACCTCTACAAGGCCGCCCTTTTTGATCTTACCGGCCAGGGCGAATACCTTGGTCCCGGCGCTCTTTTCGGTGCCCATAGCCGCGAAGGCCGCGCCGCCGTTTGAAATGATCCACGCCACGTTGGCATAGGTTTCCACGTTATTGATATTGGTGGGCTTTTTCAGATAACCCTTTTCCGCGGGGAAGGGGGGCTTGAGCCTGGGCATACCTCTTTGCCCTTCCAAAGAAGCGATCAGCGCCGTTTCTTCACCGCACACGAAAGCGCCGGCTCCCGCCTTGATGCGAATATCAAAGCTGAAGTCGCTTCCGAAAATATGCTCTCCCAAAAATCCCTTTTCTCTTGCCTGACGGATCGCCTTATCCAGTCTGACGATGGCAAGAGGGTATTCCGCTCTGACATACACGATGCCCAGATCCGCTCCCATGGCGTATCCGGCGATCAGCATGCCCTCGATAACCGCGTGGGGATCTCCTTCCAGTACGCTTCTGTCCATGAACGCGCCCGGGTCTCCTTCATCGGCGTTGCATACCAGGTATTTTTTATCCGCCTTGTTGTTTCTGGCCGCGTTCCACTTAAACCAGGTAGGAAAGCCCGCTCCGCCTCTGCCTCGCAGGCCCGAGATTTCCACCTCTTTTATTACTTCTTCCGGCGTCATCTGGGTCACCGCCTTGCGGATGGCCTCATAGCCGCCGGTCTGGATGGCTTCTTCAATCTGTTCCGGATCGATCAGGCCGCATTTTCTCAGAACGATGCGGTTCTGGCGGCTCAGGAAGGCTTCGTCCTCCTTGCTGATCATATACTTCTCCACCGGCTCCCCGCCGATCAGATGTCCGTTGACCACTTCCTCCGCCAGCTCCGGCTGAAGCTTGACATACCGGGCCTCAAGGGAGCCGTCGTCCCCGTAGACATCTACGATGGGTTCCAGATAGCAGGTGCCGATACAACCTGTTTTCTCTACCGTTACATTCTCTAATTTCTTTTCTTCGATCAGGCGGGAAAAAGCCTCGGAGGTTTTTTTCGCACCGGTGGCGATCCCGCAGCTTCCCTGTCCTACAACTACTTTCATTCCCGTTACCTCCCCGCGTTTAATTCATCTTCTCTGATTTTTTTCAAAATCTCTCTGGTCTTGCTTTTTGTGAGGTTTCCAAAGGTTTCCTCTCCCTCTGCGGTTTTGATCATCATAACCGGAGCGAGACTGCAGCAGCCCAGGCAGGCAACGTTATTTAACGTAAACAGGCCGTCTTCCGTGGTTTCGCCGTCCTTGATGGACAATTCTTCTTCAATGGCTTCCTCGATGGAATCTGCGCCATTGACGTGACATGCCGTACCCTTGCACAGCATGATAAGATGTTTTCCCACCGGTTCCATACGGAACTGTGAATAAAAGGTGGCGACGCCGTAAATCTTCGCTTCCTTCAGACCGGTCTTTTTTGCCATGGCCTGGATCACTTCCTTGGGAAGATAACCGTAGGCTCCCTGCGTCTCCTGCAAAATGGCAATCAGGTCTCCCTCAGCGTTAGGATGTCCGGCAAGGATCTGATCCAGCTTTTCCAGGTCAAATCCCTTTTCTCCGCCACATTGGCATTGGATGTTCTTACTAGGCATCTTGATCACTCCTTCTCTGGTTGGCCTATATCCTGTTTCTTGATATCTATTTCAAATCCTCCGTTTCCCCCGCTCCTTTCCGAAGCCTTCCCGGGAAACAGAAGATCTCAGGCACGTTTCGCAATCTTCCGCCAGTCACATAGCTGTGTCCCAACCACATTGTATGTCCCTTTCACATCTCAATGACCCTTGCGTTATATATGAGACAGCGGCAGCTGCCTTTTTGTTACATATCTCTGAGCGTTGCGCCCAGATCTTCTTCCAGAGCCTTCAGAATCCTCTGATGGTCCTCGCTGATTTCCCCGTCAGTGAGGGTTTTCTCAGGATTTCTGTAAACCAGGGAGAAGGCCAGGCTCTTGCAGCCCTCCTGCACCTGTTTGCCTTTATAAACGTCAAACAGGCTGACCCTTTCCAAAAGCGGGCCGCCGTGACTGCGGATCAGCCCTTCCACCTGTCCCGCCTGCACCTGGTCGGCTACCACCACGGCGATATCTCTCTGGATGGCGGGATATTTGGGAATCGCCTTATAGCGGATCTCCAGATCCGCCAGCTCAGACAAAGCGTTTACATCCATTTCGCAGACGTAAACCCTCTGAGGAAGATTGTACTGTTCCGCTGCCCCTATGGAGATCTCTCCCAGCGTACCCAGCACCCGTTCTCCCTTTTTCATCACCGCGCATCTGCCCGGATGGAAGGTTTTGTTTTCCGTTTCCTGGACAAACTCCACATCCAGGATCCGCAGCTCCTTGAAAAGACCCTCGCACACCCCTTTCAGCGCGTAGAAATCTTCCTTTGCTCCATACATGCCGATGCAGACCTTTTTTGGCTCTGCCGGCAGCCCTTCCTCTGTTTTTATATCGTTTAGGAACACCCGCCCAAGCTCAAAGGCTTCCGCCTGGGGAATGTTTCTTGTATAATTACGTTCCAAAACCTCCAGCATGTTAGGAATCAGCGTGGTGCGCATTACGCTGTTTTCCTCTCCCAAAGGATTGATCAGCCGGACAAATCCCCTTTCCGGACAGGAGGGCGGACAAAGGATTTTATCCACCCCTTTGGGACTGACAAAGGAATAGGTTTGGATCTCGTTTAATCCCAGGGCCAAAAGGGTATCCCGGATCAGATCCTCTCTTTCCCTTTGCTGGGTTTTCACGCCGGCGTTACTGCCCTTTGGCAGCGTGGCGGGAAGGCGGTCATAGCCGTAGATCCTGGCCACCTCTTCCACATAGTCCACCTCCTGGGGCAGATCCATCCGCACGGTGGGAGGCGTTACCAAAAGCGTCTGCTTCTGAGAGGTCACCTTCATTCCCAGTCTTGTAAGAATACCGGTGATTTCTTCCCCGGAAAGGGCAACCCCAAGAAGGTCGCTGATGCGTCCGGGCCGGATCGCCACCGTAGGCGCCTGATATTCCCGGGGATATACATCCACCGCGCCCCCTACCACGATACCGGCTCCCAGCTCTTCGATCAGCTGGCAGACCCGATCCGCCGCAAGCCTGCAAAGGTTGGGGTCTACCCCCTTTTCAAACCGGGCGGAGGCTTCTGTTCTAAGCCCCAGTTTTTTGGAGGTCCGTCTTGTTCCGTCGGGATCAAAGCAGGCAGCCTCCACCAGGATCGCAGCGGTATCCTGTTCGATTTCCGAATTCAGGCCTCCCATGATCCCCGCCAGGGCTATACCCCTTTGGGTGTCGTTGATCAGAAGGCTCTTTTCATCCAGGGTCCTTTCAGCCCCGTCCAAGGTGGTAAAGGCCTCTCCTTCCTTTGCTACATCCACGATGATCCGGCTCCCCTTGACCATGCCAAGGTCAAAGGCGTGAATGGGCGTACCCAGCTCCAGCATAACGTAGTTGGTAATATCCACGATATTGTTGATGGGACGCATGCCGGCGCAGATCAGCCTGTTTTGCATCCACCAGGGCGATCTTTCCACTTTTACGTCCCGAACCACTCTTGCCACATAACGGGAACAAAGCTCGGGCCTTTTGATCTCTACGCTCACATAATCCTTTACGTCCCCTTCTTCCCTTTGAATCACAGGCCGGGGAAGGGAAAGGGTCCTTTCAAACACCGCCGCCGCTTCCCGGGCCATGCCGGTCATGCACAGGCAGTCGGGACGGTTGGGTGTGATTTCAAAATCCACCACGTCCTGGCAGGTGTCAAGGGCCTGGCTGAGTTCCTGTCCCAGGGGATAGTCCTCTCCCAAAAGGATGATGCCATCCTTGTCCGCCACGGGAACCACCTTGTCCTCGTAGCCGAGCTCCTGGAAGGAACAGAGCATACCGTCGGATTCCAGGCCCCGCAGCATGCCTTTTTCGATTTTTTTGCCGTCGGGCAGGGTTTCTCCCGAAAGGATCACCGCCACCAGGGCGTCCTTTTTCACATTGGGCGCGCCGGTGATGATCTGCAGTGTCCGGCTGCCCACGTCTACCTTGACCACAGACAGATGATCGGCATCAGGATGCTTTTCCATGCTGAGGATTTTTCCCACCACAACCCCCTTGATGCCTTTTCCTACCTGATAGGTTTCTTCAATGTTGGAGCCGGACATGACCATTTTGTCGCAGAATTCCTTCAGATCGATATCCTTCAGATCCACATAGTCATTCAACCAGCTGATCGGTACTAACATTCTCCTATCCCTCCTTATCTGAACTGCTCGATGAAGCGCATATCGTTTTCATAGAACAGACGGATATCATCCACTTCGTATTTGAGCATGGCCACCCGCTCCACGCCCATTCCGAAGGCGAAGCCGCTGTAAACGTCCGTGTCCACGCCGCCCACCTCAAGCACATGGGGATGCACAAGGCCCGCCCCCAAAATTTCGATCCAGCCGCTGCCCTTGCAGACGCTGCATCCCTTGCCGCCGCATTTGAAGCAGGATACATCCACCTCCGCAGAGGGTTCCGTAAAGGGGAAATGATGCGGTCTGAGCTTGGTTTTGGTGCTGGAGCCGAAAAGCTGCTTGACGAAAGCATCCAGGGTCCCCTTCAGATCCGCCATGGTAATGCCCTTATCCACCACAAGGCCCTCTACCTGATGAAACATGGGAGAATGGGTGGCATCCGGCGTATCGCAGCGAAAGCACCTGCCCGGAGAAATCACCTTGATGGGCAGCTCCTGAGACAAAAGGGTCCTTACCTGAACCGGAGATGTCTGGGTTCGCAGCAGCACGTCTTTGGCGTCTTTTATATAAAAGGTATCGGTCAGATCCCTTGAAGGATGGTTTTTGGGAGCGTTCAGGGCATCGAAGTTATAAAAGACGGTTTCTACTTCCGGGCCGTCCACTACGCTGAAGCCCATGGACATAAAAATTTTGGAAATTTCATCGATGGTCACACTGATCGGATGCCGGGCCCCCAGGCTTCTGGGTGTTCCGGGGATGGTCACGTCTATGGCCTCGGCCTTCTGCCGCAGCTGGATTTCCGCCGCCTTGAGCTTTTCCCCCGCCTGGGCGATCATTTCCTCGATGCTCTCCCTGACCTCATTGGCGATCTTTCCCACCACAGGTCTTTCCTCGGCAGGAAGGCTGCCCATAGATCTGAGCAGGGCGGTCAGCCGGCCTTTTTTGCCCAGTATCTCCACCCTGAGCTTTTCGATTTCTTCTTTGGAAGCCGCTTTGGAAATGTCCTCTCTGGCGTTTTCCAAAATGTTGCGTAATTGATTTTGCATGCAGCTCACACTCTCCTTTATCGGTTTTTTATCTTTCAGGGCTATAGCCTCAGCCCTGTTTTTGCTGTTTTTGCCTTAAAGCCTCAAACATCAGGATGGCTGCCGCCACTGCGGCATTCAGGGATTCGCCCCTTCCCTCCATGGGAATGCTCACCCGCTTCCAGGCGCCCTCCATCAGCTCCCGGCATACGCCCCCCGCTTCGTTTCCGATCACAAGAGCCACATCCCGGTCAAGACGGGCCCGGTAATAGGGCAGGCTTTCTCTGGGGCCTGTGCAGACAAGGCGTTTGCCCTTTTCTTCACAAAAGGCCTTAAGCTCTTCCGGCCCTTCCATGGTGATAAGCGGCAGGCGTAGCAAGGCGCCGGCCGCCGCCCTGGCGGTTTTGGGATTGTAGGGATCCGCCGTTCCCTTTAAGCAGACAGCCCCTCCAAAGCCCGCCGCCTCGCAGGTACGAAGCATGGTGCCCAGGTTCCCCGGATCGGCGATCCGATCCAGCACCAAAAGATTCTGACCCGGCGAAAAAAGGTCTTCCCTTTTCCATCGGGGTTTTTCCACCGCCGCCAGGATACCCTGGGGGTTTTCCACAAAAGACAGCCCCTCAAAAAGGCCCTGCCCCGCCAGACAAACGGAAACGCCGGCCTTTTCAAGAGCCTTTATCAAAACGGCTCCCCGGCTTTCCTCATAAAAACGCCGGCTGCAAAGAACAAGAGACAAAGCCGCATTTTCCTTAAGGGCTTCTTCCAGGGCCACCGGCCCTTCGATGAGAAACTGCCCGTATTTTTCTCTGTATTTTCGGGACTCCAGCTGCCGGATCCGCTTCAGGTCGGGATTGTCTTTTGATGTGATTTCCTTCATGGCCTTTTTCCCCTCCGGCTTTTCAAAAAATCAGGGACAGACTGAATGTCTGTCCCTGATACCGTGTCAGTCATGAAAATTGTGTGGTTTTCCTGCCTTCCGTTTTGGGACCCTTAAGCCGCCTCAAGATCTGGGAGACAGAAAATCGGGAATGGGGAAGTCGGAATCTTCCGTTTTATGAGCATCTCCTTTGGATGCGCTTTCTTTTGCTCCGATTTTATCAAAGATGGACATAGGACCATCGTCGCTTTTGGTTTCAAAGCCTGTGGCGATTACGGTGATACGCAGCTCATCCTGCATGTCGTCCTTCATGGAGAAACCGAAGATAATGGAAGCGTCCTTGTCCGCCGCCTGCTCGATGATTTCCGCAGCCTGGTTGATTTCCAGCATGGTAAGGTCTTTTCCGCCGCAGACGTTCAGCAGTATCGCCTTGGCGCCGTTGATAGAGGTTTCCAAAAGCGGGCTTTCAATAGCGCTTTTAACCGCTTCGTCCACTCTGTTTTCCCCTTTTCCTGTACCAACGCCCATATGAGCGATACCCTTGTCGCTCATGATGGCCTTCACATCTGCAAAGTCCAGGTTGATCAGGCCGGCTTCGGTGATCAGGTCGGAAATGCCCTGTACGCCCAGCCGCAGCACATCATCGGCTTTATTAAAGGCGTCGATCACAGAGGTGGTTCTTTCAGAAATCTGAAGCAGCTTGTCGTTGGGAACCACAACCAGCGAGTCTACGAATTTTTTCAAAAGCTTGATGCCTTCTTCGGCATTTTCCCTTCTTGCTTTTCCTTCAAAGGTAAAGGGCTTTGTGACAACGCCGACAGTCAGGATGCCTTTTTCCTTGGCGATCTTCGCGATCAGGGGCGCTGCGCCCGTTCCTGTTCCGCCGCCCATGCCTGCAGCGATAAATACCATGTCGGCTCCCGCCAGGATGCCGTTGATATCTTCTTCGCTTTCTTCTGCGGCCTTTTGGCTTACCTCCGGATTGGCCCCCGCCCCAAGGCCTTTGGTCAGCTTTTCGCCGATCTGGATTTTGGTTGCCGCGTTGGAACCTGTCAAAGCCTGCTTGTCCGTATTGACGGCGATGAATTCCACGCCCTTCAGCCCGGCTTCGATCATTCTGTTTACGGCGTTGTTGCCGCCGCCGCCCACGCCTACGACCTTGATCTGGGCCAAATTATCTTGAGTTGTTTCAAATTGCAGCATAAAAGTAACCTCCTGTTACCACATATATTGGATAGTATATCATAAAAAGATTTTGTTGAATACAACTAATTACGGTTTTTTTCTCTTTTTTTTGAAAAAAACAGCTTTCTATGGACAATCTTCGCCCTGTCGGAACCAAAACGGTTCTTTTGGATGCCATTTCCGGATTTGCCGGCGTTTTTTTGGGTTTTTTCCCCTTCCCTTCAAAGCCCGCTCTCCGAATCATCAAAGCCGCATTTTTTTCGGGGCGCATCCCCCTCCTTCCTTTTCGCCTTGCCGCCGGATAAGAGCCCTATTCCACCAAAGGACTGTAAGTTAAAGTCGTTTCTCCGATATGAATGGTACCTCTTTCCACCCCGTCCTTTTCCCGAAGCTCTTCAAGGAAAACCTTCAGGTCAGCCATATGCTCCCGGAAAATCTCGGCGGTGGTTTTACACACCAGCCCCTCATAAAAATAAGCGCTGATGATCCCTTCCGAAAAGCCCAGCCGCTTTATGGGCAGATCATAGTCCTGCATGCTTTCGGCCAAACTGATCACCTCATTGAAAAACGCCTGATTTTCCGCCTGATATGTTTCTCCCAGCCGAACTCCCTTTTCAGGGAAAAAGTCCTCGATGACGATCAGATCTCCGCTGCTGTTGGCCTTTCGCAGGGTGTAGGCGTCCTGATCGATCAGCACGTACGACCCTGCCAGAGAAACCGCGTAGGCC
>CALWZU010000117.1 GCA_944386095.1 uncultured Clostridia bacterium
GGCGCAATTCCAGGTAGGCTGTGAAACAGAAGAAAAGCATAAAAAAGGACTGCCACAGCAACAATCTGTGACAGTCCTTTTGCTCTGAAACGGTTTTAGATGTTGTCCCTGTGGGGACACCCCTAAGGCTCCTTTTTTTGTGTGTTTTGATTTGAAAAAGTTATTTGGTAATGGCCTTGAAAGCAGCCGCCTGGGCCTTGATGCCTCTTTCCGCGGCAAACCGTTCAATGCTGGAAGCGCCGAAGAAGCCGTCGATTTCCGGAATTTTTCCGATCACATATGCGGCGTCGCCGGGCTCGGCGATGGGGCCGCCGTGGCAGATGACCATGATGTCCGGATTGACCGCCTTGCCGGCCTTGATGATTTCTTTGATTTTAACCACACAGTCATCCAGGGTCAGAGCGGTTTTGGCGCCGATGGTACCCTTTGTGGTCAGCCCCATGTGGGCTACCAGGATGTCCGCTCCCGCTTCCGCCATGGCCTTTGCCTGATCGGGATCAAATACATAGGGGCAGGTGAGCATATCCAGCTCATGGGCCTTGCGGATCATATCGATTTCCAGATCATAGCCCATGCCGGTTTCCTCCAGGTTCTGACGGAATACGCCGTCGATCAGGCCCACGGTGGGGAAGTTCTGTACGCCGTTAAAGCCCTGATCCTTCAGCTGCTTAAGGAATACATCCATGACCCGGAAGGGATCCGTGCCGCAGACGCCGGCCAGAACCGGGGTAGATTTGACGACAGGCAGTACCTCGGAGCCCATATCCACTACGATCTGGTTGGCGTCTCCGTAGGAGAGCAGCCCCGCCAGAGAGCCTCTGCCCGCCATTCTGTATCTGCCGGAGTTATAGATGATCAGCATATCGGCTCCGCCGGCCTCGCTGCTTTTGGCCGTGATGCCTGTTCCGGCGCCTACGCCTACCAGGATATGGCCCTGGGCCACTTCTTCTCTGAATTTAGCCATGATCTCTTTTCTTGTTGCTGTAAGCATAATGATACCTCCTGTTGATTTCCTTTTTGAAGGCCTTGTAAGCCTGATTTGGTAATGAAAATATTGCCGGACAAGTCTTTTTAACGGTTTACTCTGTCATCAGGTCGATCAGCTTTTGCGCTGCGGCTTCGGCAAAGGCCTTGTCGTTGATGTGCAGATCCAGCTGGACCAGTTCCACCTTACCGGGATCCAGATTTTTCTTTAAGGTGTCAAAGAGCATCTTATCCTCTTCCGGTCCGTAGAAGGGCTGTCCCTGGTCGTCGATCATGGATACGCCTTTTAATGGAAGGAACAGGGCGGTTTTACCCTTTGCCATATTCAGTTTTTCTGCGATGATCTCACCCAGCTTTTCATTTTCCTGGAGGGTGGTACGCATGAGGGTAACGGTGGGGTTGTGTTTGTACAGGTTCCTTTTTGAGAAGCTTTCGGGAACCGTATCATAGGGGCCGAAATTGACCATATCCAGCGCGCCTGTGGAAACCACCTGGGGGATGCCCTTTTTACCGGCCGCTTCCAGCCGGTGAGGCCCTGCGCTTAGTACGCCGCCTACAAGCTCGTCGCACCATTCGGTCGTCGTCAGATCCAAAACGCCCTGGATAAAGCCTCCTTCAATAAGGGCTTCCATGGATTTTCCGCCGGTTCCTGTGGCGTGGAAAACCAGCACCTCATAGCCCCTGTCCTCCAGATACCGCTGGGCGAAGGTGACGCAGGGGGTGGTGACTCCGAACATGGTAGCCGCCACCAGCGGTTTCCCGGAGCCTTCCTTTTTATTTTCATGATTAACCATGCCGGCGATGGCCGCCGCCCCGTTTCCGAAGATTTTTGTAGAAATGGTGTTCAGCCCCGCTACGTCCACCACTGAGGGGATCATGACGATATCGCTGGTGCCGACGTATTGTTCGGTATTGCCGGAGGCCATGGTGGAGACCATTACCTTGGGTACGCCGATGGGCAGGGCCCGCATGGCCGGTGTGGCAAGAGAGGTGCCCCCTGACCCTCCAAGAGAAATGATACCGTCGAATTTACCTTCCTGATAGAGACGGGGAACCAGGATTTCCGTTCCCTTTGCAAGGACTTCCGTGGCATAGGCCCGGTCTTTTTTATCTGCGATTTCCTTGATATCCGCTCCTGCAGCGGCAGCGACTTCCCGGTTGCTGACATCCGGCGTAAAAACGGGATCAAAGACGCCGGCGTGGATGGTGAAGGTTTTGACGCCCAGATCTTCCAGAAGCTCCTTCAGATAAGCGTATTCCGCGCCTTTTGTGTCAAAGGTCCCCAAAATGGCAACAGTTTTCAATGGATATCCCTCCTGTCTGATGATGGATTGAGCAAGGGGTGTTTTCCTGGGAAAGACCGGAAAAAAACCGATTTTCAGGAAGAAAACCACCTTTTTCATGCTTTTATTGTATACGCAAGATGAAATGAAGTAAAGGCGGTAAAACGAATTTTTGAATCAAAAATCGGAAGGAATATACGTTTTTTATCGTTTTTACAGACGGTTCCTGGAAGCGGATCAGGATTTTGCATAGGGGCCCTTTTCGATCCGGCGGATCAGTCTGTCGCAATGGGGACGGAAAAGCTGAGAAACAGGCCCCGTAAGAAGGACGCAGCAAATGGTGCCGATGCCGGCGGCGCCGCCCAGAAGAAAGCCGCAGATAAAAAAAATCCCATCTGAGACGATCCGGACCTTTCCGTAATTCCATCCCTTGAGCTTGCTGATGGAGACACCGGGGGTATCACAGGGAGAGGCGCCCATTTCAGGGGATTGATACAGGGCTACGCCAAGAGAAAAGCACAGCTGGGCGGCGATGGCGAATAGGATCTTAAGGCCCGGGGAAAGGGCCGGGGTGATAAAGCTGTTTTCGAAAAACATGATGATATCGTAGAAAGGACCGAGAAGGAACAAGGCTGCGATGGTGGAAAGTCCGATGTTCCAGCGGAAAAACAAAAGGGACAGGGCGACCATGATCACGTTGAGCATCGTCTGGGCGGCGCCGAAGCTCATGCCGCCTTTCTGGCTCATACCATCCAGAAATACGCTGATGGGATCCACGCCGATTCCCAGCATCAGAAACAGGGAAACCCCCTGGGCCATAATAAACAGCCCCGCCAAAGTCACAAGCAGCTTTTTCGCGATGACGGCAGGCGGCTTGCCGCCGCTTGAAAGTACGCTTTGAGGTGGCATGAACGGATCATTCCTTTCCGGATTTTTTGTGAAAAGACCACCAGGCCGGAAGGGGATCGTTTCCCGCTTTTACCGGCTTTCTTTTTCAACAGGGTAACATGAATGAAAGGGGATTGCAAAGATTTTTGCGGCTTTGCCCTGCATGAAGAGGGAAGGCCGGCGATATAGATGGTATAGAAGCAATAAGGGAACGCCTTTGAAAGGGCGTTTCTGAAGAAAGGACGGGAAAAAAATGAAAGAAAAGGATCAGGTTGTGATTATCGGCGGAGGCTGGGCCGGCTGCGGCGCGGCGGTGGCGGCAAGAAAGGCGGGAGCCCGGGTGCGGCTTATAGAGCGCACAGATCTTCTTTTGGGCCTTGGAAACGTAGGGGGGATCATGCGAAATAACGGCCGGTTTACGGCGGCGGAGGAAAACATTGCGCTTGGAGCGGATGAGCTTTTTACCCTTACCGACCGGCTGGCAAGGCATAAAAATGTGGATTTCCCCGGACACCGCCATGCCAGCCTTTATGACGTGGTCAAGATGGAGCCCTGTGTCAGGCGGTTCCTGGAGGAAGCGGGGATCCGGCTGGAGATGATGAGCAGGGTGGTGGATGTGGAAAGGGAAGGAGAGGCTGTTAAAGCGGTGGTTCTGCCGGAGGGCAAAAGGATAGAAGGAGAGGTGTTTGTAGAGGCTACCGGCTCCACCGGCCCTATGGGAAACTGCCTGACCTATGGAAATGGCTGCTGCATGTGCGTTTTACGCTGCCCGGCCTTTGGCCCCAGGGTCAGCATCACCCATAAAGCGGGACTTGAGGATCTGATGGGAATGAGGAAAGACGGAGGCTTCGGCGCCTTCAGCGGCTCCTGCAAGCTGGATCCTCTGTCTCTTTCCCTCCAACTGCAAAAGGAGCTGAAGGAAAAAGGCGTGGCTGTCGTAAGGCTGCCCGGAGAACAGATTCACAGGGAAAAGCTGGATTTAAAGGTCTGTCAGCAGTACGCCCTGCCCGCCTTTGCAGAAAATCTGATCCTCCTTGATACGGGCCATGTGAAGCTGATGACGCCTTTTGTGCCCCTTGAACAGCTGCGGCGGATAGAGGGCTTTGAAAACGCCAGGTATATCGATCCCTATGGCGGAGGGAAAGGAAATTCGATCCGGTATTTGTCGGTGGCCAGGCGGGATGACAAAATGAAGGTAGAGGGGCTGGAAAATCTTTTTTGCGCAGGGGAAAAAGCGGGATTGTTCGTAGGCCATACCGAAGCGATCACCACCGGGTCTTTGGCGGGCTTCAATGCCGTTCGAAGACTGCAGGGAAAGGCGCTTTTACAGCTGCCCCGGGAGCTTGCGGCAGGGGACCTGATCGCTTACGCCAACAGCCGTCTTTCTTCAGAGGAGGGGATCAGGGACCGTTATACCTTTGCGGGAGCGGCATATTTTAAAAGAATGGAGGAAAAGGGCCTTTACAGCGTAGATCCTTTGGCGATCCGAAAGCGGGTCAGAGATTGCGGCCTGGAGGGGGTTTACGGAAAATCCCTGCTTTGAGCTCCGGCGCCCTTGTCAAAGAAAGGGGGATGTGATAAGGTAAATACCGATGAAAGGGAGCGGAAAGGCTCCTATGACCGGCGGAAATGCTTCGGAGGCAAAACCGGAAGGCGGGAATCCTTTCCCGCCGTTTTTTTTCAGAAGGCATCGTTTGTGAAGAGGGAGAAAGGAAAGAAGGGAAAGATGCAGGATAATCTGATTGTCAGAACCACCGCCTTTGCTGCCCATGTGGTATCCGCTTATCTCAAGGAAGGCGACCGGGCGGTGGACGCCACCTGTGGAAACGGAAAGGATACGCTGTTTCTTTGCGGCAGGGTAGGAAAAACCGGCCTTGTTTATGCTTTTGATATCCAAAAGCAGGCCCTGGAAAAGGCCCGGAGAACCCTTGAGACTGCCGGAGAGACCGCAAAGGTAAAATGGATCCTGGATTCCCATCAGAATTTACTGGATTATGTACAAGCCCAGGAGGTTCAGGCCGTCCTTTTCAATCTGGGCTACCTGCCGGGGGGAGACAAGCAGGTGACGACCCGAAGGGAAAGCACCCTGGAGGGGGCCAGGGCTGCCCTGGAGGCTTTGAAGAGGGGCGGCATCCTTTCTTTGGTCATGTATCCGGGGCATCCCCAGGGAAGCCTGGAGCGGCTGGCTCTTCTGGAAATGGCCCGCAGCCTTGATCCGAAGCGGTTTCACTGCCAGCATGTCAGTCCTGTCAACCAGGGGGAGGGAAAAATCCTGCCGCCGGAAGTGCTTTTTATCACTAAAAAAATATGATACAATCATAAAGTGGCATTGAAGGAGGAACTTTGTGAGAATCAATCGATATATCGCCGCCTCCGGCGCAGCTTCCAGACGGAAGGCGGATCAGCTGATCAAGGAAGGAAAGGTTAAAATCAACGGCATCCTCACCAAAGAGGTAGGCTTTGAGGTAGAAGAGGGCTGGGTCGTAGAAGTGGAGGGCCGGGTGATTTCGCCGGCTGCCAGGAAAATCTATCTGATGCTCAATAAGCCCAAGGGCTTTATCACCACTGTAAAGGATGAGAGCAACCGGCCCACGGTGATGGATCTTCTGCAGGATGTCAGCGAACGGATTTTTCCCATAGGCAGGCTGGATAATGCTACATCCGGTATGCTGCTTTTGACAAACGACGGGGATTTTGCGAATTTGCTGATGCATCCCAAAAATAAAATCTATAAAACCTATCAGGCAAGAGTGGCGGGGATGATGACCAAACGGGAGGCGGAAAAGCTGGAAAAGGGCGTTGTGATCGACGGCGTCAGAACGGCTCCCGCTCAGGTGGAGATCCTTCGCCATGGCGAGCATTCCACTGTGGTGGAGATCCGTATTTATGAAGGAAGAAACCGCCAGGTCAGAAGGATGTGCGAGGCGGTGGGCCATAAGGTGCTGGATTTGCATCGAAGCGCCATCGGCGGTCTGGGCATGGGACATCTGAAGGAGGGCCACTATAAAAAGCTCCGGCCTCAGGAGGTGGAAATGCTCCGGCGGGCGGCAGGCGGTGAACAGAGGGGAAAGGCTCAAAGGAAGCAACCATGAAAACGGCGGTTTTGTGCTATATAGGGCTGATCAATCTGTTTGGAGCCTTTCTTTGCTTTCGGGACAAAAGGGCCGCGGTGAAGGGAAAATGGCGCGTGGCGGAAAAGGATCTGTTTCTGACCGCTTTTTTGGGCGGCGGGCTGGGTGTGCTGATCGGCATGCTGCTGCTTCGTCATAAGACAAGACATTTGAAGTTTATGCTTGGAATGCCCCTGATAATGCTGCTAAACGGAGCTGTTTTTTTCAGTCTGTTGAGAATGGCGCTCTGAAAAAGGCGCTGGGGCCGGGGCATGTCCACAGGCGCAAAAATAAACGTAAGGAGATGAAATTTAACATGAAACTGGGAATGGTGGGGCTTCCTAATGTGGGAAAAAGCACTTTGTTTAACGCGATCACAAAGGCGGGGGCGCAGGCGGAAAACTATCCTTTCTGTACCATCGAGCCCAACGTAGGCGTGGTGCAGGTGCCCGATGAGCGGCTGAAGGTACTCCATGACATGTACGATTCCAAGAAAACCATCTACACCACCATCGAATTTTATGATATCGCGGGCCTGGTAAAGGGCGCTTCCAAAGGCGAAGGCCTTGGCAATCAGTTTTTGTCCCATATCCGGGAAGTAGAGGCCATTGTCCACGTGGTCAGGTGCTTTGAGGATGAGAACGTGGTGCATGTAGACGGCAGGATCGGGCCTTTGAAGGACATTGAAACCATCAACCTGGAGCTGATCATATCCGATCTGGAACTGGTGGAGCGCAGGATCCAGAAAACCCAGAAAAACCTGAAGGTAGACAAAGGGCTGCAAAAGGAGCTGGATCTTCTTTTGCGGGTCAGAGAGGTGCTGGAGCAGGGGCTTTCCGCCAGGACCATGACCGACCTGACCGAGGAAGAAAGCGCCTTTGTCAGATCCCTGACCCTTCTTTCCTATAAACCGGTGATCTATGCGGCCAACGTGTCTGAGGAGGACGCGGCGGAAGGCGGAGACAATCCTCTGGTGCAGGAGGTCAAGGCCTTTGCGGAAACAGAGGGCTCTGAAACGGTGGTGATCTGCGCCAAGCTGGAGGCGGAAATGGCGGAGCTGGAGGATGAGGAAAAGCAGGCGTTTCTGGAAGAGCTGGGAATTCGGGAGTCCGGTCTGGACAAGCTCATCAAGGCTTCCTATAGCCTGCTGGATCTGATTTCCTTCCTGACGGCAGGGCCCCCGGAGGTAAGGGCCTGGACGATCAAAAAGGGGACCAAAGCCCCTCAGGCGGCAGGCAAGATCCACTCTGATTTTGAAAGAGGCTTTATCCGGGCGGAAACGGTGGCCTATGAGGACCTGGTGGCCTGCGGCGGCATGGCGGCAGCCCGGGAAAAGGGTCTGGTGCGTTCTGAAGGAAAGGATTACGTGGTCAAGGATGGAGATGTGATCCTGTTCAGGTTCAATGTATAAGGCAGCTTTGGCGGGAAGGGGCGGTTTTCGCCCTTTTCTTTCGGATTGTTAAAGAGGGTTTTGCGTAAAAATGGGAATCGGCACGTTATTTGTTCTTGCTGTTGGCCTTTCCATGGACGCCTTTGCGGTGGCGGTTTGCAAGGGCCTGGCGCTTGGAAGGATCAGGCTGTTTCAGGCCTTGCTGGTAGGCCTTTGGTTCGGCGGCTTCCAGGGGCTGATGCCTTTTTTGGGGTATCTTCTGGGGAATCAGTTCCGGGAGGCCATCACCGCCTTTGACCACTGGATCGCCTTTATTCTTTTGGGACTGATCGGGGCCAACATGATCCGGGAGGCCTTTTCCAAGGAGGAGGAGGAAGGGGACGCTTCTTTGGGTCCAAAGAGCATGTTTCTCCTGGCCCTTGCTACCAGCATCGACGCTTTGGCGGTGGGTATCACCTTCGCTTTTTTGCAGGTCAATATTATATGGGCGGTGGCCTTTATCGGGATCATCACGTTTTTCCTTTCTGCGCTGGGGGTTAAAATCGGCAGTGTTTTCGGCGTTCGCTATAAGTCCAAGGCGGAATTTGCCGGAGGGCTGGTGCTGATCCTTTTGGGCCTTAAAATCCTTTTGGAGCATCTGGGGATCCTGGGATAAGGCCATGGACGAGAAAAAGCGAAAACAAACGAAAGACGCTTTTTCCTTTGATAACGGCGGCCTTCTTCAGCTGCCGCTGCTGTTTTTTTTTGCCTGAAAGGCAAAATAAAAAAGGAGAAAGCATGGAATTTCCGTTTGACAAAATGCCGGAAAATGGAATCCTTTAAAAAAGCCACAAAAACATTTTCAAAAGGGGAATTTAATGCTATTATGAATCTGTACGAGCCTGGGAAGGGATGTCCTTTGAAGGCTGCGTAAAATGAAAAACGAATTGAAAAAGGAGGAGTGTTACAATGAAAAAATGGGTTTGCACAGTTTGCGGTTATACTTATGAAGGGGATACGCCGCCGGAAAGCTGCCCCCAGTGTAAAGCCCCCGGCAGCAAATTTGACGAGGTAAAAACAGGCGGATTGGAATGGGTAGACCAGCATGTTGTAGGCGTTGCTCAGGGTGTGGATCCCGAAATTCTCCAGGGCCTGAGAGAAAACTACATGGGAGAATGCACAGAGGTCGGCATGTATCTGGCGATGGCCAGAGTGGCTCACAGAGAAGGTTATCCGGAAATCGGCCTGTACTGGGAAAAAGCAGCCTGGGAAGAGGCGGAGCATGCAGCGAAATTCGCTGAGCTTCTGGGCGAAGTGGTAACCGATTCCACAAAGAAAAATCTGGAAATGAGAGTAGAAGCCGAAGCCGGCGCCTGCGCAGGCAAAAAACAGCTTGCCACCATGGCAAAGCAGCAGAATCTGGACGCCATCCACGATACCGTCCATGAAATGGCAAAGGACGAGGCCCGACACGGCAAAGCCTTTGAAGGTCTGCTGAAAAGATACTTCGGTTAGTTTAAAAGAAAGCCGGTTCCGGGAAAAGCTGCGGCGTTTCCCGGAATGGTTTGAAAAAATCAAAGGAGATTATATGAAAAAGGCATTTAAGAAAGTAACGGCCGCGGCCCTTGCCGCCGCTATGGTTGTTTCCGGCGCTCCCATGGTTTTCGCAGCGGACGATCAGCCAAAGGTCATGCTGGATGGAAGCTATGTGGAATTTGAGGATGCTGTTCCGGAAAACGTTAACGGCAGGATCATGGTTCCCTACAGGGCGATGCTGGAGTCCCTTGAAGCCCAGGTCAGCTGGGATCAGCAAACAAAACAGGTAACGGCTGTAACACAAGAGGAAACCCTTCAGTTCACCATCGGCCAGCCTGAGGTATTGATTACTTATAAGGACGGCACCACCAAAACCACCCAGATGGACGTTGTACCTTATGTAAAGGATGGCCGTACCTACGTGGGCACCAGATTCATGGCGGAAGCCCTGGATTATACCGTAGGCTGGGACGCTGGGGAAAAAACCGCTGTGATCGTTGATTATAACAAGATTTTCGAAAACTTTGACCAGGATTTTTCCATCATGAACAAGCTGAGCGTCGCCGATGATTCCATCGACCTGACAAGGCCCTACGAAACCCAGATGGACATGAACATCGACGTGACCCTTTATGAGACCCTGGTCAACGCGATCCTTGCCACGGAGACCGGAAAGCAGTGCGATCTTTCCATCGTAGGCGAGATCACCGCTTTGTCTCAGGGGGTCAATACGGATATGGTCATGACCTTCCAGGTGAATGTGGAGGATCTTCTGAACCAGCTTTCCGAAGAAGATAAAGCCGAAGTACAGCAGGTAATGGATGTATTTGGCAATGTGGAAATGCAGATCAAGCTCAATGGGGAAACCGGCGATCTTTATCTGGCAAGCGACCTGTTCTCCGCTCTGGATGAAACCATCGAAGAAAACGCCTGGCTGCATTTCAATCTGTACGAGCTGTATGAATCCGCAGGGATTGATCTGGCTGAAATCATGCAGCTGTCTGAAAGCCTGGTTGCGGGCAATACCTCTATGAAGGAGCTTTTGATGAGCGCACTGGAAGGCACAGCCTCTGCCATGACCGTAAACGCTTATATGGAAGCCCAGTCTGCCTATAACGCCTTGAAGGCCATGATGGGCGATGAGGCCTTTGATGTAAGAACCTCCGGCGGCACTACCACCTATACCTCTGAATTCAGCGGCGTAGACATCGTGCTGGCGGCTTTGGCGGATATTCCTCAGCAGGAGCTGGGCATGACTCAGGCGGAGATCGATCAGATGGTCAACGCCCTGAAGGAAGAAATGGTGATCCAGGGCAGCATTTCCTTCTCTGAAAGAGGGGAAAAGATCGTGGATTCCCATATCGATCTGACCTTTGAGATGGAAGGCTTCCAGCTGAGCCTCTCAGGCGGCGGCACCAACGCCAGCTCTCAGCTGAGTCTGAGCATGGATATGCAGGACGGCCTGAAGCTGACCATGACCTTTGAGGCTACCTCTTCCCAGACCACGAAGACCGTAGATGTGAATCCGCCCGCAGGCGCGACTGTGATCGAACTGGATTCCACTATGACGGGAACGGGAGCGGAAGAAGTGGCGGCAGCCGCATAAAAAGGCTCGAGGGCTTAGCCCCGAAGAAAAGGAGCTTGAAGGGCCCCGTTTGAAACGAGAAAATCCGAAAATGGCACAGGCGTCAAAGTGTTGTCAAAACGTACTTGTGCCGGATGAGGGAAAATAAGAAAGCTCTGTGGAATCGGTTTGCCGGCTCCACGGAGCTTTTTTGCGGTGTAAAGGGAATGCCCGTATCAATAAGAGGAGGGGAAGGAAACAAAACAAATCGGAGCCGGCCTGATTCGACCAGGCCGGCTCCGGGCAGCTTTCTTTTTTTGTGCGCCTTTTTATGCGCCGATGGCGTTTCCTGGATAGAGCTGGTAATAGCGGCCCTTTTCTTCCAGAAGCTGTTCGTGGGTGCCTCTTTCGATGATCCGGCCCTGTTCCAGAACCATGATGCAGTCGGAGTTTTTGACGGTGGAAAGCCTGTGAGCGATC
>CALWZU010000118.1 GCA_944386095.1 uncultured Clostridia bacterium
ATGGGGATCGTGGAGCATGTGAAAACGGAAACGGTGGAAAAAAGACTGAAGCCCGGGGATATGATCCTGATGATCTCCGACGGCATACTGGATGCGGGCGCTCAAAATCAGGGCCCGGAGGAAAAAGAGGAGGAGGAAGGCCGGGAGGAAGAATCCTGGGTAAAGGAGTATCTGAGCCAGATCCGTTCCGGGGATCCCCAGACAGTGGCGGATCTGATCATGCAAAAGGCCATGGACAGATGCGCCCAGCAGGAGCGGGACGATATGTGCGCTCTGGTGATCGCGGTATTATAGAGATATCTTTGCCGGGGCAGGCTGCCTGCGGGAGAAAAGGCGAAAAAGGGATTTTCCCTTGAAAAGACCTCTCTCAGTCCGTATAATGATAACATGCGGAAAAGCGAGGTTGAAAGCATGAAGCAAGAGGTCTGTGAAAAGGTTTTCCAAACCATACAAAAGCAGAAGCTGATCGATTGGAACGATAACGTGGTGGCAGGGGTGTCCGGCGGGCCGGATTCCGTGTGTCTGCTCCACGTTTTGTTTTGCTTGAAAGAACGGCTGGGGATCCGCGGACTTGCGGCGGTCCATGTCAATCATATGTACCGGGGCCAGGAAGCGCTGCGGGATGAGGCCTATACCCGGGATTTTTGTCAGAGCCTGGGTATCCCATGCTATGTCTATCGAAAGGATATTCTTGCCATTTCCCGCCGGGAAAAAATCAGCGGGGAGGAGGCCGGCAGGAAGGTGCGCTACGAAGCCTTCCGGGAGGTGCTTCGCGCCATGGGCGGAGCCGGAAAAATCGCTGTGGCCCATCACGGAGACGATCAGGCCGAAACGATCCTGATGCGGATCATTCGGGGAACCGGCATCGATGGCCTGGGGGGCATGGCCTATAAAAGAGAGGATCAGGTTATAAGGCCCCTTTTGGATCTGCGGCGAAGGGAAATTGAAGCGTATTGCCGGGAAAAGGCGCTTTCTTTCGTAACAGACCATACCAACTTGCAGCCGATCTATACCAGAAACCGGATCAGGCTGGAGCTTCTCCCCATGATAGAAAACATCACGGAAACGGATTTCTGTCAGAGCTTGAATCATCTGGGAAAGGTGGCAAGGGAGGACAGAGATTTTATCCAGGGCTTTGTACAACAGGCCCTTCAGGAAGGGCGAAGGGAACAGGACCAAAGGGGCGGAGAGAGGATCGTGTTTTCTCTGGCCTGTTTGAGAAAGCTGCATCCCAGCGTGAGAAAGCGGGTTTTTCTGGCGGCCTTATCGGAGCTGGGCCTTGAGGAGGGCGCGGGAAGCAGCCACCTTGCCCAGGCGGAATCGATTTGCCTGAATGTAAAGCCAGTAGGTGAGGCGGAATTCCCTCATCAATATCATATAAAAAAATATTATGATAAGGTAATTTGTGAAAAAAAACGGGAAATGGCTGAAAATTTGCCTTATACTTATGTTTTAGAGGAGGAAGAGACGCTTTTGCTGAGGGAAGCGGGAGTTGTTGCGGAAAGCCGGATCATCGATCATCCCGGTCAGGTAGAGGCGCTCAAAAAAAGCTGGTTTAAAAGAGACAGAAAGGCGCTGTGTCAGTATCTGGATGCGGATAAAGGGGCCGGCGTTTTGGAAATCAGAAACCGCAGAGGAGGAGAAATCTTTTCTCCCCTTGGCTTTTCGGGAACGAAAAAGCTGAAGGCCTATCTGTCGGAAAAAAAGATCCCGCCGGAAGAAAGAGGAAGGATCCCTTTGTTTTGCCGGGGAAACCGGGTGTTATGGATTCCGGGGCTTGGGATCGATGATAAGGTCAAAATCCACGAAGGGACCCGGAGGATCCGGGTTTTGCGTATAGAACAGACCGGGAAATTAAAAACTTGAAGAGAAAACCTGCGTATGGTAAAATATAATACAATGCAAAAATAAGGAGGTCAGCAGGTGAATAGAAAGGCTGCAAGGGGCTTGAGCCTCTATGTCATAATATTTCTGGTCATACTGGCATCTGTATATTTTTATTACGGAAAGCCTGTGGAAGAAACAAGAGAAATTCCCTTTTCGGATTTTATAACAGAATTAGAAGATCAAAATGTGGCGAGCGTTCATATGGACGACAAGGTATTTCAGGCGACTTTGAGGGATACGGGAGAATCCATTGTTTCCTACGCCCCCTCTGTCATTGAGGCCAGCTATATTTTTGAAACCCAGATCATGCCCCAGATCCAGGAGGGTACTGTGGACGAGCTGACGGCGGACGAGCCGGAACGCACATCCTGGCTGATACAGATGCTGCCTTCCCTGTTTATTATATTGGTGATGGTAGGTATTTGGTTCCTGTTCATGAACCAGTCCCAGGGGGGCGGCAAGGTCATGAATTTCGGGAAAAACAAGGCAAGGCTGCACAAGGAGGAGGATCTGAAGAGGGTTACCTTCAAGGATGTGGCAGGCCTTGAGGAAGAAAAAGAAGAACTGAAGGAGATCGTGGATTTTCTCCGCAATCCCAAAAAATATATCGACCTGGGCGCCAGGATTCCCAAAGGCGTCCTGCTGGTAGGGCCGCCGGGCACGGGAAAAACCTATATTTCCAAGGCTACGGCAGGGGAAGCGGGCGTTCCCTTTTACAGCATAAGCGGCTCCGACTTTGTGGAAATGTTCGTGGGCGTGGGCGCTTCCCGGGTACGGGATATGTTTGCGGAGGCAAAAAAGAACAGCCCCTGTATCGTGTTTATCGATGAGATCGATGCGGTAGGGCGCAAAAGAGGCGCCGGACTTGGGGGCGGTCATGATGAACGGGAACAGACCCTTAACCAGCTTCTGGTGGAAATGGACGGATTCGGTGAAAACGAAGGAATCATCGTTATCGCGGCCACGAACCGGCCTGATGTTTTGGACCCGGCCCTGCTGCGGCCTGGCAGATTTGACCGTCAGATCATCATCGACATTCCGGATCTGAAGGGCAGAGAAGAAATCATAGAGGTTCATTCCAAAAATAAACCCATCGCCGAGGATGTCAATATCCACATACTGGCCAAGCGGACGCCCGGCTTCACACCGGCGGATATCGAAAACATGCTCAACGAAGCGGCGATCCTGACCGCCCGGCACAATGCCAAGGCCATCGACATGGACACCCTGGAGACCGCCATTACGAAGGTCATCGCCGGCCCTGAAAAAAAGAGCCGGATCATCAGCGAAAAGGAACGCCGCCTGACGGCCTACCACGAAGCGGGCCATGCGGTAGTGGCGACCCTTTTGCCGGGCACAGACAAGGTCCATCAGGTGACGATCATTCCCAGGGGCAGAATGGGCGGCTTTACCATGACCCTGCCGGAAGAAGATAAAAGCTATGTGACAAAGGGCGAAATGCTGGATCAGATCATTCATCTGCTGGGAGGCCGGGTGGCTGAAAAGCTGGTGCTGGAAGATATCAGCACCGGAGCCAGCAATGATATCGAGCGGGCTACGGCCATCGCCAGGAACATGATCACCAGATACGGCATGAGCGATAAGCTGGGCCCTGTGAATTACAGCTCAGAGGAAGAGGTCTTCCTTGGTAAGGACTTTTCTACCAGAAGAAATTATTCCGAAGAAATCGCAAGCGAGATCGACCATGAAATCAAAGCGATCATCGAAGATGCCTTTGCCAGGACTTCGGAGCTTCTGGAAACCAATATCGATAAGCTTCATGTGATTGCCCAGGGGCTTTTAGAACTGGAGACGCTGGATGCGGATCAGTTCCGCCGTCTGTTTGAGGGAGAGCCTCTTGAGACGATCAAGGAGGAATATGAAGCCAAAATGGCCAAAAAGAAAAAATTGAAGGAAGAGGCCAGAAAAGAAGAGGAAGAGCGGCGCAGAAGAGAAGAAGAATTGGCCGCCCAGGAATTCCCCTACAGCCAGATGAAGGACAAGGACTGGGAAAGCCGGTATGAGCAGGTCCCGGAAAGGGAAATGCAGGAACGGGAAGGAAATAAAGACGCAGACAGCAAACCGAAGCAGGAGGAGTAACATGTTATTAGCGTTTGACGTTGGAAATACCAATATCGTTCTGGGCGTATTCGAAGGAGAGCGTCTGATCAAGGACTGGAGAATGAAGACCGACAAAAATAAGTCGGCGGATGAGTACGGCATGCTGATCAATCAGCTGTTTTCCTATGCGGGACTCGATATGAGCAAGGTAACGGATGTGATCATTTCCACGGTTGTGCCGCCGGTTTTGTATACCCTTCAGCATTTGAGCAGGAAGTATTTTCATAAAAAGGCCATTGTGGTAGGCCCCGGCGTTAAAACGGGAATGGTCATCAAATACGACAACCCCAAGCAGATCGGCTCGGACCGCATCGTCAATGCCGTAGCCGCCTATGAAAAATACGGGGGACCGGTGATCGTAGTGGATATTGGCACCGCCACCACCTTCTGCGCCATCAGCGCCAAGGGAGAATACCTGGGGGGAACCATTTCTCCGGGACTGAAGATCTCCAGCGACGCGCTGTTTGAAAAAACCGCCAAACTGCCCCGGGTCGAGCTGGAAGGACCGGGCAAGGTCATTTGCAAAAATACCATCGAAAGCATGCAGTCCGGCCTGGTATACGGGCATGTGGGGCTTGTGGAATATATTGTGGACCGGATGAAAAAAGAACTGGCGCCGGAAGGGGAAAAGGTAACGGTGATCGCCACCGGCGGCATGGCGGGGCTGATCAAGGGCATCAGCGGCTGTATCGATTATGTGGAGCGGCAGCTGACTTTGGAAGGACTGCGGTTGATTTACAAAAAAAACCGTTGACCGGGTCCGTGGCAGCGAAAAAAGGAGAAGAGCCGGCGGAAGGCAGGTTCTTCTTTTTTTATAAACCTTCCCCGTGGGCTCTCTCCGGAAGCTTTGTTTTTTCAATAAACGTATTATACGAGGTGTTAAGGCTAATGAAAATCGGCGGACTGACCTTTGAAAATCCCTTTGTGCTGGCGCCTATGGCGGGCATTACAGACAGCCCCTTCCGGCGGCTTTGCAGACGGATGGGCTGCGCTTTGACCTATTCGGAAATGATCAGCGCCAAGGCTCTTCAGTATGGAGATAAAAATACAAAAAAGCTTTTGCGGGCCACAGAGGAGGAGCTACCGTTATCTTATCAGATCTTCGGCTCGGATCCCGACGCCATCGCTTTCGCGGCCCGGGCCCTGAGCCCGGGAAAAAATTGTCTGCTGGATATCAATATGGGCTGCCCCGTTCCCAAGGTGGTGAAAAACGGAGAAGGCTCCGCCCTTTTGAAACGGCTGGATCTGGCGGCGGAGCTGATCGAAAGGGCCGTGAAGGAAGCGGGAAAGCCGGTGAGCGTAAAAATCCGCATCGGCTTTGAAAAGGATCATAACAATGCGGT
>CALWZU010000119.1 GCA_944386095.1 uncultured Clostridia bacterium
TTCTGAAAGCCTATCTGAAGCGGTTCCCCCGGAAAGGATGAAAGCCCTGCCAGAATTTTTTCTGAAAGCCGGGCCAAAAAACCCCCCACCAGCTTCCCTTTCCCCTGACAGGGACGGATCCAGCGCAGCCCCAAACAAACGGAGATGTTAGACGGAGGTATTTTATGATCAGAAAAGCGGCGATGGAAGATGCGGATTTGATTGAAGAGGCATATAATGAGCATTTTCAATATGAACAAGACCACACTGCCTTTACCGTATTTAAAAAAGGCGTTTATCCGACAAAAGCAGACGCTGAAAAAGCGATAAAAGCCGGGACCATGTATGTATACGAAGAAAATGAAAGCATTGCCGGGAGCATGATACTCGATAAGACCCAGCCCGGAGAATATTCTGATATTGTCTGGAAAAGCGGTTTTTCTGAAGATCAGGTCATGGTCATCCACCTGCTTATGGTACGTCCCGGCATGTCCAACAGGGGGATCGCCTCGTCCCTTATCCGCTTTGCGATTGCCTTTGCCAGAAACAATCATTCCAAAGCCTTGCGGCTGGATACCGGAAGCCAAAATATTCCCGCCGTATCCCTTTATCAAAAGCATGGATTTGAAATAATAGCAAAGGCTCCTAAAAAAGTAGGAAATGTCATCGCCCATAAAAATCATCTCTATCTTGAAAAAAAATTGTAGCCTCTATTTTCCCATACAAAAAACAGGCAGCGCTGAGGGATTTTTCCCTCTCTGCGCTGTCTGTTTGTCTTTGCCGCGCCTGCTTGTTTTTCCTTTTATCGATCCGGCCTGCCTGGGCTTGCAGTTTTTTTCCTTCTGATTTTTTCAGCCCGCCTTTTAAAGCCTATCTTGCTTCTTTTTCGGAATCTTTTCCGCAGATATATGCGTCGATCCCGGCCGCCGCCGTCTTTCCCGCGCCCATGGCCTTGATAACCGTGGCCGCTCCGGTGACCGCATCCCCGCCGGCAAAGATCCCCGGTCGGTTCGTCGCCGCTCTCTCATCCACGCCAATGCCGCCCCGGTCGTTTGCTCCCAGATCCTCCGTGGTCTCCAGAATCAAGCGGTTCAGCTTGGTACCGATGGCCATGATCACATAATCCACATCTATGACAAACCGTGAATCCTTTTTTCCACCGGCCTGCGCCTTCCGGAGGCGTCCGGTTCCCCAAGCTCCATTTCCACACATTCGATCCCGGTCACATGGCCCTCCGGCGTACCCTTGATCGCCACCGGATTGGTCAGATAGCGAAAGATGATGCCCTCCTCTACTGCGTGATGGATTTCTTCGGCTCTGGCAGGGATCTCCTCGGCAGAGCGGCGGTAAATGATGGAAACCTCCTTTGCCCCCATCCGCTTTGCGCACCGGGCCGCGTCCATGGCTACGTTGCCGCCGCCCACCACGGCGATGCGCTCCGCCCGCATGATCGGCGTGTCGTATTCTTCCAGATACGCCTTCATCAGATTGATTCTGGTCAGATATTCGTTGGCGGAGCATACCTCCAAAAGGTTTTCCCCCGGTATGTTCATAAAGGCAGGCAGGCCTGCGCCGGTCCCGATAAAGACCGATTCAAAGCCCTCCTGGCTCATCAGCTCATCCACCGTGATGGCCTTGCCGATCAGGGCGTCTGTAACAAACCGTACGCCTTTTGCTTCCAGCTGGGCGATTTCCGCCGCCACGATTTCCTTGGGCAGGCGAAACTGGGGTATCCCATATACCAATACCCCGCCGGTTTTGTGAAGGCTCTCATAGACCGTTACCTCATAGCCTTTGTTTACCATATCTCCCGCGCAGGCAAGACCGGCGGGGCCTGCCCCTACCACGGCCACCTTATGTCCGTTGCTTTTTGCCGGAAGGATCTCTTCGTCTCCGTAATTAGCGCCGTGCCAGTCCGCCACAAACCGCTCCAGGCGGCCGATGGCCACCGGTTCCCCCTTGGTTGCCTGAACGCACCGTCCCTCGCACTGGGTTTCCTGAGGGCAGACCCGGCCGCATATGGCAGGCAGAGAACTGGTTTTTCGGATGATCTGATAGGCCTCTTCAAATTCCCCCTGCGCGACCTTTTCGATGAATTCGGGGATTCTGACCATGACAGGACAGCCGTCCATACAGGGATGCTTTCTGCATTTCAGGCAGCGCATGGCTTCCCGGACCGCCGCCTCCGGGCTGTAGCCCAGGGCCACTTCCTGAAAATTATGATTCCTTACATTCGCCTCCTGCTCCGGCATGGGGTTTTTCTGCTTTGCAAAATTAATCATGATAACGGACACCTCCTGTCAGGCGGCAGACATGAGCCCGGTCATGGGCCTCCTGCTGCGCGTAATAGGCGTTTCTTCGAATCAGCTCATCCCAGTCCACCAAGGTCCCGTCAAATTCCGGGCCGTCTACGCAGACGAATTTGTTTTCTCCCCCGATGATGGCCCGGCAGCCTCCGCACATGCCCGTGCCGTCGATCATGTAGGCCGTCAGGGACGCCACGCAGGCAATACCGTGTTCCTTCGCCAGCTGACACACAAGCTTCATCATAATGGGCGGCCCTACCGCCACGATTTCATCGTAAACGTGCCCCTCCGAAATCAGCTGCTTAAGCTTATCGGTGGTAAAGGCCTTTTCCCCATAGGAGCCGTCGTCGGTGACCATATACAGGTGATCCGTTCCCTTTCGGAATTCCTCTTCCAAAATCACCAGCTCCTTATTTTTAAAGCCGCAGATCATATCCACCTTTATACCGTGCCTGTGCATCCCCGTAGCGATGGGATAGGCAAGCGCGTTTCCCGTTCCGCCTCCTACCACGCAGACCTTCTTCAGGCCTTCCATATGGGTGGGCTTTCCCAGGGGGCCTACAATGTCCGCAAAACAGTCTCCCTCTTCCATCCGATCCATCAGCATGGTGGTCCTTCCCACCGCTGCGTAGATCAAATCGATGGTTCCGGCTTTTTCATCATGGCCCGCCATGGTCAGGGGGATCCTTTCCCCGAATTCATCGGTGCGCAGAATGATAAACTGGCCCGGCTTTGCCTTTCTGGCGACCAGGGGAGCGGAAATCACCAGCCAGGTAATGTTGTTGTTGAGCTTTCTTTTCTTTAGGATTTCAAAACGCTTCATGACTGCAGGCCCCCTTTCTCTTCCAGCTGATCAAGGCTTTTTTTGCGGGCGGTCAGTTCTATATATCTTTCCTTTGCCTCCTTTTCCCCTTCCTCAAAGAGGCTCTCCGCCCTTTCGGGGAATTTCAGCTGCAAGGAATTGTAGCGTACCTCTCCCATAATGAAATCCCGATAGCTTTCCGTAGGTCTTGCGTTATCGATGGAAAGGGGATTTTTGCCCTGCCGCTCCAGCTGGGGATTGTACCGCAAAAGCGTCCAGTAACCGGAACGGACAGCCTTTCGCATCTCCATCATGGACTGGTTCATGCCCGCCTTCACCCCGTGATTGATACAGGGCGAATACGCGATAACAAGAGACGGCCCATCGTAGGCCTCCGCTTCCCGGATAGCCTGGAGGGTCTGCTGGGGATTGGCCCCCATGGCCACCTGGGCCACATATACATAGCCGTATGCCATGGCGATCTGGGCCAGATCCTTTTTCTTGACAGCCTTGCCGGAGGAAGCGAATTTCGCCACCGCTCCAATAGGCGTAGCCTTGGAGGACTGACCGCCCGTATTGGAATATACCTCGGTGTCAAAGACCAGAATGTTTACGTTTTCGCCGGAGGCGATCACATGATCCAATCCTCCGTAGCCGATATCATAAGCCCAGCCGTCTCCGCCGAAAATCCAAATAGAGGGCTTGATGAGCATTTCTCTGTTTTCCACCACATAGCGGGCTTCCGGATTGTCCTCTGCCAACGGCTCGCAGGCAAGAAGCAGATCCTCTCCCGCCGCTTCTGCTTCCCTGGGATCCTCCCAGGCCGAGAGCCAGCGGGAAGCCCTTTGGCCCAAAACGGGAACCAATCTTTCCACAGCAGATTTCAATTCGTTTCTGCGGGCCTTGACGGAAATGGCCATCCCAAGGCCGAATTCCGCATTATCCTCAAAGAGAGAATTGGCCCAGGCAGGCCCTCTTCCCTCCCGGTTGACGGTATAGGGGGTGCTGGGAGCGCTGCAGCCCCAGATAGACGAGCAGCCGGTGGCGTTGGCGATAAACATCCTGTCTCCGAAGAGCTGGGTGACCAGCTTGGCATAGGGGGATTCCCCGCAGCCCGGACAGGCGCCGGAAAATTCCAAAAGAGGCTGGCGGAACTGGGAGCCCTTGACCGTATCCTCTCCAAAGGGCAGGTCCTCTTTGGGCCGAATGTCGGCAAACAGCCGGTCAAAGGAGGCCTGGGCTTCCTCTACCGCCTCGTCCTTTGCGGAGATCATCTCAAGGGCTTTTTTCCTGGAGGGACAGACCTGGGCGCAGCTTCCGCAGCCTGTGCAGTCCAGAGCGGAAACGCCGATGGCAAAGTATGTTCCCTTCGCCCCTTTCATCCGTATCTTTTTGCCGGGATAAGCCGCCGCCTCTTCCTCGTCCAGTACAAAGGGACGGATGACCCCGTGAGGGCAGGAAAAAGAGCACCAGTTACACTGCATGCAGTTTTCCGGGCTCCAACAGGGAATATCCGTGGCGATGCCCCTTTTTTCGTAAGCCGCCGTTCCCGCCGGAATCATGCCCGTTGCCGTTTCCGTAAAGGAGGACACCGGTACCTCGTCTCCCGTAAGAGTATTGGTGGGAACCAGCACCTGGTTCAGATAGGCGGTATGCAGGGGATCCCTTCCCACAAGGGGCCGTCTTTTTTCTTCATCTCCGGCCTCCTTCCAGCCTGCCGGGATCTCTACCCGGTGAACCTGCTCCATTCCTGCGTCCACCGCCGCCAGATTCATGCTGACGATCCTCTCTCCCTTATTGCCGTAGGTTTGGATGATGGCCTCCTTCATATACTGGACCGCCTGCTCCCTGGGAATGATGCCCGCCAGATGGAAAAAGGCCGCCTGCAGCACGGAATTGGTCCGTCTGGCCCCAAGGCCCAGATCTCTGGCGATACCCGCCGCGTCGCAGGTATAAAACTGGATCCGGGAATTGGCGATGTATCGTTTTACCTGAGAAGGAATATGGACTTCCAGCTCCTCATCGCTCCAGGGACAGTTCAAAAGGAAGTAGCCTCCGGGCTTCACATCCTCCACCATCCGGTAACGGTTTAAGTAGGCCGGGTTATGGCAGGCCACGAAATCCGCCTGCTTGACATAATAGGCGGAGCGGATAGGCTGATCTCCAAAGCGCAGATGGGAAATGGTCACGCCTCCGGATTTTTTGGAATCATATTGAAAATAGGCCTGGACCTGTTTATCTGTATGATCGCCGATGATCTTGACGCTGTTTTTATTGGCGCCCACCGTGCCGTCAGCGCCCAGGCCCCAGAATTTACAGGAAACCGTCCCCTTTGGCACCACATCGGGATAGTGGGAGGGCGTAAGGGACAAATTGGTCACATCGTCGATGATGGAGATGGTGAATTCCTCCTTGGGATTTTCCTCCCACAGATTTTCATAAACCGCCATCACATCCGCCGGCTGGATGTCTTTTGAGCCCAGCCCATAGCGTCCCCTTGTCACCAGTGCGTTTCCAAAGGTCGTATTCCGCAGGGCGCTGACCACATCCAGATAAAGCGGCTCTCCCGTTCCTCCCGGTTCCTTGGTTCTGTCTAAAACGGCGATTTTTTTCACGGTTTTGGGGATGGCGGAAAGGAAATGCTTCGCAGAAAACGGCCTGTACAGGTGCACTTCTACGATACCGGTTTTCTTTCCTTTTTTGTTCAGATAATCTACCACCTCTTCCGCCGTTTCACATACGGAGCCCATGGCTATGATGATCTCCTGGGCATCCGGTGCGCCGTAATAGTTGAAAAGACGGTAGTCCGTTCCCAGGATTTCATTGATTTTATCCATATAGGAGGCCACCAGCTCCGGGGTTTGGTTGTAGACCGGATTACACGCCTCCCTGTGCTGGAAAAAGGTTTCCGGCTGTTCCGCCGAGCCCATGCTGTGAGGATGGGCGGGGTGCAGGGATTTTTTGCGAAACGCTCTTACCGCGTCCCAGTCCACCAGAGCTTTCAGCTGTTCGTAATCCCATATCTGGATCTTCTGGTTTTCATGAGAGGTACGAAAGCCGTCGAAAAAATGCAGCATGGGAAGCCTTCCTCCAATGGCGGAAAGATGCGCCACCGCCGCCAGATCCATTACCTGCTGTACGCTGTTTGAGGCCAGCATGGCGAAACCCGTCTGGCGGCATCCCATTACATCGGACTGATCGCCGAAAATCGAAAGGGCATGAGTGGAAATGGCCCTTGCCGCCACGTGAAAGACCGCCGGCGTCTGCTCCGCCGCCAGCTTATACATGTTGGGGATCATCAGAAGAAGGCCCTGGGAGGCCGTAAAGGTGGAGGTATAGGCCCCCGCCGCCACCGAACCGTGGACAGCTCCCGCCGCGCCTCCTTCCGACTGCATTTCCATTACGATGACCTTTTCTCCGAATATGTTTTTTCTTTCCTCAGAAACCCATTCATCCATGCTTTCCGCCATGGGAGAAGAAGGGGTGATGGGATAAATGGCAGCGACCTGGGAAAAAGCATAGGCAACATGGGCCGCCGCCGTATTGCCGTCCATTGTTTTCCATTTTCTCACCTGGATCACTCTCCTTCCTCAATGCCAAGGGCATCCTTTTGCAAATAGTGATACTCCTCCACCGGCTGTTCCACGATAATCTTTCTGGGACACATATACTGGCAGATCTGGCAGTTCTCGCAGATAAGGGGATCGATCACCGCATGACGCTCCTGTATGGTGATGGCGCCTCCGGGACAGTTGGCGGCGCAATCCCCGCAGGCGATACAGGCGGAATCGCACACCTGGGCTTTATCCTCATAATCATCTGTGGAGGAGCAGGGCACCAGCTTTGTTCCCTGGTAGGGGATCATGCGAATGATGCCCCTGGGGCAGGCATAAACGCAGTCTCCGCAGCCTACGCATTTTTCCGGATCTACCCAGGCGCAGCCCTCCTTTACGGAAATCGCCCCAAAGCGGCAAACCTTTTCACAGTCCCCAAGACCGCAGCAGCCGGTACTGCAAAGGCCCAGGGCCAGAGGATCCCCCTTGATGACCGCGTTCAGACAGCTTTCCAGCTTTTCTCTGCGAAAAACCCCGCCGGCTTTTCCCGAGCTGCAGCCTACAAAGGCTACCGTTTCCTTCAGTTTTGTCAAATCATGATGGGTGTCCACGATGATTTTCTTTTTACATTTGACCGTACACGCCACACAGCCTACGCATTTTTCATAATCGATCACCGCGTGCTGATCCACCATATGTACGGCCCCCTCCGGACAGGCTTCCTCGCACTCCCCGCAGCCAATGCACCCATAGCCGCAGATAGCGCGGGTATCTTCCTCTTCCAAAACAGAGGAGCAGGGTATAAAGTTGGAGGCCTCCCGGGGAACCATGACGATCAGGCTTCTGGGACAGGCCCCTTCAGAAGCGCAGGCGCCGCAGCCGTTGCATTTTTCCCTGTCGATCAGAATCCGGTTTCCTTCCTTTTTCATGGCGCCAAACCGGCAAAGCTCTATACAGGAGCCAAGTCCAAGGCAGCCGTTTTGACACGCCCCTTCCCTTCCGGCAAGGGCCTGGGCCTCCTTGCAGCTTTCCACAGCCTCCGCCCCGGCTGCCGCCGCTTCTCCCGCGCACAAGATCAAAGCGATTTTCTTTTCGATCTGTACGGCAGGCACCTGCAAAAGCGCTGCGATCTCATCCACCGCTTCCTGGCTGCAGGCAGGGCATAAATCCGGTCTTTTCCTTTCCGCCATTTCCCGGGCGCAGTCCTGACAGGCTGGCATTGCACAGCCGCCTGCGCCGCAGCAGTCTCCGCCGGGCAGAAGGGACAGGATCTGCCTTACAATTCCATTGTCCGCCCCTTGATTTCTGTCCACAACATTTCCCTCCTTCACTTGAAACTGATGCTGAATCTTTATGCCCTTATTATAGCAATACGATTCCGATAAGTCAAAATAATCAGAGTTTTCAGAATACTTTATTTGCTTTTTTTCTTCAGAATCAGAAGCTTCTTTCAAATAACCGGTCTTTTTCTGATCGTTTTTCGAAAAATTCAAAAACATGCAAAAAAATAAACCGGAGCCTCTGACTCCGGTCAAATTTTCGAAAATTTTTTATTCCCGCCTGTCTTTTTCACTGCCGTTTTTCACCGTAGCCGGCGGCTACGTCCCTGCCGGCGGCTACGTCTCTATAGGCTTACTCCTTCTGATACTGCCTGACAGCCCGCTGGATTTTGCGGTCAGCGTCCTTCTGCGCCATGTCGGCCCGTTTATCATAATTCTTCTTTCCTCTCGCCACTGCCAGTTCCACCTTGGCAAGCCCCCTGTCGTTAAGATACACCCTTAACGGCACCAGGGTCAGCCCCTCCTGAGACGTATATCCCAAAAGCTTTCGGATTTCCCTTTTATGTAAAAGCAGCCGCCGGGGCCGTTTGGGATCTACATTATAGCGGTTTCCCTGTTCGTAGGGACTGATGTGCATATTGTAAAGGGTCACCTGTCCCTCTTCTACCCGGGCAAAGCTGTCCTTCAGATTCAGCCTTCCCTGCCTGAGAGACTTGATTTCCGTCCCCGTCAAGGCGATGCCGCATTCATAGGTTTCTTCGATAAAATAATCATGTCTGGCCTTTTTGTTCTGACCCAGTAATTTTCCCACAGCTTTTCTCCGTTTCCTTAAAACTCCGCCCTTTATCCTTCTCAAAAGAAAACCGGACCAGCCTTCAGCCCGCGCCCTTTTGAAAAAAGGCTTCTGATTTTAAAACCGCTCCCGGCGTTCATTTTACGGCTATTTTACCCCGCCGATCCTGTCAAGGGGAAAGAGCCTGACCAGGACGTTTCCCACAATATCCTCGTAATCCACAAGACCAACCTGCTCGCTGCGGCTGTCCAGGCTGTTGGGCCGGTTGTCGCCCAGCACAAACACATGATGCTCCGAAACCGTGATCTCCTCAACATCTCCCGGTGTATAATCCCCGTTGATATAAGGCTCCTCCAGGACCTGGCCGTTTCGGATCACCTTTCCCTCCCGGACGGAAATCACATCACCGGGCAGCCCGATGACCCTCTTGATCAGGTTTTTATCCTTGCCCTCATCGGTTTTCATCTGGGTTTCAAATACGATAATATCCCCATACTGGGGGCTTTCTCCCAGATACGAAAGGCAGTTGACAATCAGGTAATCATGTTCGCCTATGGTGGGATACATGGATTCTCCCTCTACCAGGGTCGGCTTCACAAAGGTGGTGATGATCAGAGCCGCGATCACGGAAATGACGATCACCTTCCCCCACTCCAGGAGCTCTTTTTTCGCATTGGTTTTTTTCTTTTCTCTCCATTCCATTCTGTTCATTATTGCTTTGCCTTCCTTTTGCCGGTCAAATCCGGCTATGTCCGCCCTTTGCTTACGGGCTTTATTTTCACAGGTTTTCCTTAATAGACGGAACCGATCTGGTCAAAGGGATACAGCCGCAAAATGACCTTGCCCATGATCCTGTCCTCATCCACAAGCCCCACGGAAGGATCCCGGCTGTCCACGCTGCTTGGCCGGTTGTCGCCCATGACGAAAACCTGCCCCTCTGGAACGGTCATTTCCTCTACAAGGCCGGTGGTGGTATCCCCGTTGATATAATCCTCCTCAAGGGCTTCTCCGTTGAGATACACCACCCCGTCGGAAACCTCTATGGTATCCCCTTCGGTGGCGATGATCCGTTTGATCAGGTATTTATTGTGGGTTTCATCCAGCTTCAGGTCGCTTTCGAACACGATGATATCCCCATATTCCGGTTCTCCCAGCAGGTAGGCCAGCTTGAATACGATCACGTAATCGTCTTCGTTTATGGTGGGATACATCGAATATTCCCGCACCACGGTAGGCCTGATGATAAGCAGGATCAAAAATGCCACGATAATCGGATAGGCAAAGGTTTTGACCCAATCTATCACATCGCTTTTTTTCACTTTTCCCATGTTATTCTTCTCCAAACAATTCATCTTTTATACGATTCAAAGCAGCCGGCAGAGGGGCCGTCAGGGTAAGACCCGCCAAATCGGAAAGAGGGCCCTTTCCTTTGACGATTTCAAGCCGGCAGGCGTGCAAGAACTGAGAGGTCAGCCCAAAACGTTCCCTGGCCCTTTGATTGGCCTTAGGGCTGCCGTATTTCCCATCTCCCAGAATATACAGCCTTTGGGAAGCCATATGGGCCCGGATCTGGTGGGTCCTGCCTGTGATCAGCTCCGCCTGGATCAGGCTGTAGCCGTCCTTCACGGCAAGAGGGATCAAAACCGTCTGCATGAGCTTTCCCTCTCCCTCCTTCACAACCTCGATCCGGTTGCGGCTTTCGTCCTTGACCATACCCCCTGTAAGACGCAAGGGCCGGGTCAAAACCCCCCATGCCGCCGCCAGGTAATATTTTCTGATACAGTCCTTTTCCCGGATCATCTCGTTGAGAGCCTGAAGGGCCTCGTTGTTTTTTCCAAACAGCACGATGCCGCTGGTATTGCGGTCCAGCCGGTTCGCAGGGGCGGGGGTGAAGGTATTTTCTCTGGAAAAGACATATTCGCCCTTTCCTGCAAGATAATCGATCACCTGGTTGGCCAGCGTGTTTTTCTTTTCCCTGCCGTCTCCGTGAGTCAAAAGCCCCTTTGGCTTATTTACGGCAAGAAGATTCTCATCCTCAAAAATCACCCCGAATTGCTTTTTTGCCTGGATCCGTTCCTTCTCCTGACTTAAATCCGCGATTTCCTCATGGGAAAGATAAAGGGCGAGCACGTCGCCCTCCTGCAGCATGACCTCCGGCTTTACCCGTTTGCCGTTGAGCCTGGCGTCCTTCCTGATAATTTTATATATATGACTCAATGAAGCCTTGGGCAAATACTTTTTAAGAAAGCGATCAAGCCTTTGTTGCTTTTGATCCTGGCCTACAGGGATTTGTATCATATTCCTATTCCTCTTTCAACATCATACTATTTCATGAAACGGGAATCAATCGATTTTACTACAGATTCCATGGCGAAAATATGGATTTCATGGGACTGTAACTAAAATGTAATGAAACTGTCTTGAGAGAGGCGGCCGATTGTGATAAATTGAAGAAGACAGCAATGGGGGCGTTTGTCATTCTTTGCCCGCCCCGGTAATCTCAGAGATGTAAGGAGAATCATTATGGGAAAAATCAGAGACTTTATATACAATTCCAGCGACATTTTTCTGGCGGTGATCATTCTGGCGGCGGCCTGCTTTCTGATCTGGACAAGGATCCAGGTCATCATGGCCTATCCCGAATCCTACGAGCCTTCGGAAGGCCTCCAGCAGGAAGAACCGGGACAGGCTCTCTCTACCGAAAGCGCCATCACCTCCGAAAGCGCCATCACCTCGGAAGGGGCTCTTTCCACTACCGACCCCGCCATCACTTCCGGGGCTGCGGCCCAGAGCGGCGAAGAAGCGGCCGTTACGCCTCCTCCCGCTCCTACCTCCATCACGGTAGAGATCCCGGAAGGCGCAACGGCAGAAGAGGTGGCGGATATCCTCCATCAATCGGGCATCATAGCCGAACCCGAAGATTTCCTTTACGCCGCCACTCAGATGGAACGCTACGGCAGTATGAAATCAGGCAGCTTCACCCTGCACTCCGGCGCCAGCGCGGAAGAGCTGGTGGAGATCCTCACCAACTGATCCCCCGGCACCCGGGGCGTCAAGGGCATAAAGCTTCATAAAAAATAAAAGGATGTTTCCGGCTCCTTCTTTTTCAAAGAGCAGGAAAGCATCCTTTTTCTTTTATCTGCTTCCCGGCTTTTCGGGGACGCCGGCGTTTTCCGGCGGATCCTGTCCCCGGGGCCGAAGCGGTCAAGGCCTACCGGTCTGCGTCTTCCTTTTGAAGCGGTTCTTTTTCCTCCGCCAGTTCCCGGAACACCTCCGCCGCCATCAACAGGCCGGCTGTGGCAGGCACGAACACCGCGCTGGCGGGAACGGTTTTGCCATCCTCCGAAATTCCCTCCGTCACAGGGGCTTCTTCGGAATATACCACCCTGACCCCTTCCGTGATCCCCATTTCCTTCAGGCCCTTTCTCACCGCTCTGGCAAGGGGACAGCCCTGGGTCCGGCTGATATCCGCCACCTGCAAAAGCTCCGGATGAAGCTTATTGCCCGTTCCCATGCAGCTGATCACCGGCACACCCTTTTCCAGGGCGTAGGAAATAATGGCAAGCTTTGCTTTTAGATCATCCACCGCGTCGATCACATAATCATAGCGCTCGATGAGAAAAAGCCGGATATTTTCCGGGGTCACCTTTTCGGTAGCGTATTTGGCCTGAATGGTCTCATTGATGCTTTTCAGCCGCACAGCCGCCACGTCCGCCTTTTCTCTTCCGATGCTCTGGCGGGTAGCGAAGATCTGGCGGTTCAGATTGGATTCTTCGATCACATCGAAATCCACGGTGGTCACCGTTCCCACTCCGCTTCTGGCAAGCGCCTCGATGGCGTAGCCCCCTACGCCCCCCGCTCCGAAAACGATGACCTTTTTTCCCTTGATCCGCTCCATAGCCTGAGGGCCGATCAGGGCCTGGGTTCTCTGATACAGTAAAGAGGGCTTTTTCTGCGCCTCCGGTTCATAGGGCTTGATGGAATTTTCCTGCATACTCTCTCCTCCTGTTTTAAACCACCTTATTCAGGAAGGTCTGTAATCTGGGAAGCCGGGGATTGATCAGGATCTCCTCCGGACTGCCCTGGGTAACGATTTCTCCCTTTTCCATAAAAATGACCCGGTCGGAAATATCCCTGGCGAAATTCATTTCATGGGTCACGATCACCATGGTCATATGCTCCTCCGCCAGCTGCTTGATAACCTGCAGCACCTCCCCGATCAGCTCCGGATCCAGGGCCGAGGTAGGCTCGTCAAAAAGCATGATCTCCGGCTGCATGGCAAGGGCTCTGGCAATGGCCACCCTTTGCTTCTGCCCTCCGGAAAGCTGGTTTGGATAGGCTTTTTCCTTATCCAAAAGCCCTACCTTTTTCAAAAGCTCCCGGGCGATCAAAAGGGCCTCTTCCTTTTCCATCTTTTTTACCTTCACCGGCGCCTCGATCAGGTTTTCGATCACGGATTTATGGGGAAAGAGGTTAAAATTCTGAAACACCATGCCAAGCCTTCTGCATATGGTCAGAATTTCCTTATTGGAACGATAGACTGTTTTCCCGTCCTTGCCCTCCGCCTTCCCGATATACTGACCGTCGATGGAAATGCTGCCCCGATCCGCCTTTTCCAAATGGTTCATGCAGCGCAGCAGGGTACTTTTCCCCGAACCCGACGGGCCGATAATGGTCAGGATCTCCCCCTTATTGACGGAAAGATCGATCCCTTTGAGCACCTCCAGGGTTCCGAAGCTTTTATATAACTGTTGGATTCTGATGATTTCTTCCATGGCGTTCCTCACTTATCATAATACGAGAGCCGTTTTTCGATGTATTTGAAGATGTTGATGATGACAAAGGTCATGGCCAGATACGCCACCGCCGCAATGATATAGCCGGATACCGCCGCATCCCTTGCCACTACCGCCTTGGCGTTTTTGAGCATTTCCGGAATGGCGATGACAGAGCACAGGGCGGTGTCCTTGATCAGAGTCACCGCTTCGTTTCCAAGGGGCGGAACGATCACCTTGATCGCCTGAGGGATGATAATGGAGCACATGGTTCTGGGATAGCTCATGCCCAGGGCCTTTGCCGCCTCATACTGGCCCTTGTCGATGGACTGGATCCCCGCCCGGAATATTTCCGTAAAATAGGCTCCGTAATTCAGAATAAACGTAACAAAAGCCGCCATTTCCCGGCTGAACTCCACGCCGATCACCGGCACAAAGGGCAGGCCGTAATAAACGAAAAACAGCTGCAAGAGCAAAGGCGTCCCCCGGAAGACCCAGGTATAGGCCTCCAGCAGCCATCTGAGGGGCTTAAAGTGTACCAGCTTTCCCAGGGCGCACAGCATTCCCAGGGGGATGGCAAACAGCATCGTCACCACATAGATCTGAATGGAAAAGACGGCCCCTTCCAGGATATACGGGGTGATTTCCATGATATAATTCAAATGTTCCAAGGGCTTCCTCCCTTCCGCCTCCGTTCATGAGGAAAGGCTGTCCCGGGGAGACAGCCCTTCCGTTTTTTGCGTTTCATAAGGATGTGGGGGTACTATGCCACCGGTTCCTGCTGGGAAGCGTCTCCTGCTTCTTCTGAACCTTCCTCCTGGGCAGGCGCGCCTTCCATTTCCAGAAGCTCTTCGGTGGTCAGCTTTTCCACGTCTCTGATCACGATGTTTTCGCTGAACCAGTGAGACGCCAGTTCATCGATGGTTCCGTCTTCCATCAGCTCATCGATGGCCCGGTCGATGTCCTCTCTCAGCTGGGTTTCACCCTGGCGGCAGCCGATTCCGTAATATTCGTTGCCCAGGGTTTCCGGCAGCAGTCTGTAGGTATCAGGCTCCTGCTGCATTACGTATTCGATGAGGACCTTGTCTACCACAACCGCATCCAGACGGCTGGTTCCCAGGTCCATCAGAGCGTACATATAGGTATCGTATTCAGGCATTTCCGTCAGGGTCGCGGCAAATTCCGCATCCTTCTGAAGAGCAGCCAGACCGGCGCTGTCCACCTGCGCTCCTACGATCTTACCTTCCAGATCCGCCTTGCTCTGGTAAGGGGAATCATTTGCCACAACCAGAACCTGCTGATTGTTCAGATAGGGCTTTGTGAATTCTACCTGCTCGTTTCTTTCAGAGGTAATGGTATAGCCGTTCCAGATCAGATCGATGTTGCCCGTCTGAAGCTCCATTTCCTTGGCGGACCAGTCGATGGCCTGTACCTGCATGTCGTAGCCAAGCTTTTCTCCTACCGCATGGGCAAGCTCGATGTCAAAGCCTGTCAGTTCCCCGTCATCTCCCACAAAACCCATGGGAGGAAACTCATCGTCTACGCCTACGATCAGGGTTTTGGTTTCACCCTCCGTCTGATCCTGGCCCTCGTCGCCGCCTCCGCCGCAGCCTGCCGCGAATACGCTGAGCACCATCGCCATTGCCAGTAATACGCACAATTTTTTCATGTTTGGACTCTCCCTTTCTTTTTCAACATTCACGTTTCATCGGATTACCCGGTTATTATACTTTACTGCGATAAATTTGTAAAGAGATATACATAAAAAACAGAAGCCCGCAAAAGAAAAAAGCCGGTTTCCCGGCTGTTTTTCCTTTCTTTCTTTTCAATCCTCAGACTACAGAAGATAGATCCTGTTTTCCTGACAGACCCGCACCATTTCCTCAGGCCAGACGGAGGCCTGTACCTCTCCGATATGGGCCTTGTGTAAAAAGTACATGCAGATCCTGGACTGGCCGATGCCTCCGCCGATGCTGTAAGGCAGCTCCCCCTTCAGGACGCTCTGATGAAAGGGCAGCTCGGCCCGCTGGGCTGCGCCCGCCAGCTCCAGCTGACGCTTCATGGCCTCTTCATCCACCCTGATCCCCATAGAGGAAAGCTCAAAGCTGTGACCCAGTACCTCGTTCCAGAAAAGGATGTCTCCGTTAAGCTCCCAGTCGTCATAATCGGGAGCCCTTCCGTCATGCTTTTTTCCGGATCTGAGCACACCGCCGATCTGCATGAGAAAGACAGCCTTTTTTTCACGGCAGATGGCATCCTCCCTTTCCTTTGGAGAAAGATCGGGATACAGATCCTCCAGCTCCTGAGTGGTCAAAAAGAAGATCTCCTTTGGAAGCTCGGTTTTGATCTGCGGATAGCGGCGGTTGATAAAGGCGGCCAGTTCCTTAAAGGTCTCATACAGGCTGCGGACGGTTTCCTTCAGATATTCCGGGGTTCTCTGGGACTTTTCCATAGCCCTTTCCCAGTCCCACTGATCCACATAAACGGAATGGAGGTTGTCCAGCTCCTCGTCCCGGCGAATGGCGTCCATGTCCGTATACAGTCCGCTTCCCGGCTGAAAGCCGTATTTCCCAAGAGCCATACGCTTCCATTTCGCCAGGGACTGGACGATTTCCACCTCCGCCTCATCCATGTCCTTCAGCGTAAAACGCACCGTACGTTCCACGCCGTTGAGATTGTCGTTCAGACCCGTTTTGGGTTCCACAAACAAAGGCGCCGAAACCCTGGTCAGGTTCATGTTCTTTTCCAGCGCCTCCATAAAAAAGTCTTTGATAGCCTTGATAGCGATTTCCGTTTCCATCAGGCTGATTTTGGGATCATAGCCCGGCGGGATCATCAGACGGTCTTTCAGCTGCGCCATTTACTCTTACTCCTTCCTGTTTTGTTTTCTGTTACACTCTCTTTGTTTTACAGAAAGCCCTTGCAGCGCTCTCTATTCTATCAGAGTTTATTTAACCTCATACAGCCGGCCTTTGTCAACTGTTTTCTGCCCCGGAGCCTTCCCTTTGCCGGGCGGAGGTCTCCTCCCTCAGCAGGCGGATAAAGCTTTTTAAAATCTCATTTCCCTGCAGGCTTTTATAATATACCCCAAAGGACAAAAGGGGCGTATCCCGCAGGGCTACCTTTCCCAAAAAAGGATTGTCCCTTACCAGGATCTCCGGCAGAAGCGCCACCCCATAGCCCGCCTGGGCCAAAACCATGGAAGCTTCGGGAGATGCGCTGAAATAAAAATCAGAGGGCGCCCTTCCGCCCAGAAGCCTTCCCTGCAGCTGGGTCACGGCAACAGGCGTGATGACCGGGTCGTGGACCACCAGCCTTTCCCCCCGCAGCTCCTCCACCTCCACCTGTCCCTTTTTCACAAAGGGATGCTCCGGCGCGCATACGCAAACCATAGGCACCCTTTGCAGCTCCCGGTAAATGCCCGGCGTCTTTCTTTCCTCCGGCTCCCGAAAGGCAAGGATCACATCCAGGTTCTCTTCCTCCAGCGCCCTGTAAAGGTGCTGAAAAGCCATCACCTCCAGCCGGGGATGAATATGGGGATGCAGCCTTCTGATACGATCCAGGATCCCCGGCAGGGAAAACAGCTGAGAATAGCTGTAGCTGCCCACGGAAAAAACCTGTATTTCCTGCTGAGAGGGATTTTCAAAGCGGTTTTTCGCCCTTCCGTAAACGGCCAGGATTTCCTTGGCGTCATTTATAAACAGCTTTCCGGAACGGGTCAGCTCCACCGACCTTGTCGTCCTTTTAAACAGCTTTACGTTCAGCTCCTCTTCAAGGGCGCGGATCTGATGGGAAACCGCAGGCTGGGTAACGCTGAGCTGCTGTGCTGCCCGGGCAAAATTCAGAGTCTGGGCAAGGGTTAGAAAACATCTGAGCTGGAAGGTGTTCACCTTTTCCCCTCCTTTTCTTTTAATAAAAATTCTTTATCGATAATAACATTTTTTATCTTTACAATCAAGATAATCCGAGTAAAATAGTTCAAGGATAGAAGGTTTATAGCCGAACGGTTTTCTGAAAAATCCCCTTTCGGCCTTTGGCCTTCGTATATTCCGATCCATTCATACCGTTATAAAAGAGGTGAACTCCATGCAAAATCCTCAGCAAAATCCCCGGGAGGGCACCAGCATCCTCTGGCTTTTGCGCCAGCTGTTTATCCTTTTGGAGCCCTATGGCAAAAATACGCTGAAAATAGACGATCTGAGCGCTTCCCAAAGCTATCTTTTATACTATCTGCTCCTGTCGGAGGCGCCGCAAAGCTATGCCTCCGACATCCACATACAGCTGGGGCTTTCCAAGGCGACCCTGTCCTCCAACCTGAAGGCCCTGAGGCAAAGGGGCTATATCCAGACGGGCAGCGACCCTCAGGACGACAGAAAAAAACAGATCCGCCTTACGGAAAAGGCCCATTGCCTGAAGCACCGGCTCCAGGAAGCCATCAGCCAGAAACAGGGATGTCTCTGTCAGGGCCTTTCTTCCCATCAGATCGAGATTTTGGAATACTGCCTGACAAAAATGCTTTTAAATATAAAACAGTACAGCAGAAAGGAGTAGGACATGATCAAAACACTGTTTCGACAAATCAAGCAATACAAAAAGGTCTCCCTCCTGACCCCCCTTTTCACCACCCTGGAGGTCCTCATGGAGGTGCTGATCCCCTTTATCATCGCCGCCATCATCGACAAGGGCATTCAGGCCGGAGACATCAGCCAGATTTACTTTTACGGCGTTATCATGCTGATCCTGGCTTTTTTCAGCCTGCTTTTCGGCATCCTTGCCGGAAAATATGCGGCGGCGGCTTCCGCGGGCTTTGCCTGCAATCTGAGAGAGGGCATGTATGAAAACATTCAGGGCTTTTCCTTCTCCAACATCGATAAATTCAGCACGGCGGGTCTGATCACCCGTATGACCACCGATGTTACCAACGTGCAGATGGCCTATCAGATGACGCTGCGGATCGCCGTCAGGGCTCCCATGATGCTCATATGCAGCATGGCCATGTGCTTTTTTATCAATGTGCGGCTGAGCCTTGTCTTTATGTGCGCCATCGTATTTCTGGCGGTTGTTTTATCCATTATCATGCTTAAAACCCGAAAGCTCTTCGACCAGGTATTTAGGCGCTATGACGATCTGAACGCCAGCGTCCAGGAAAACATTTCCGGTATCCGGGTGGTAAAGGCCTATGTCCGGGAGTCCCACGAAAACGACAAATTCACCGCAGCGGCCCAGAACCTGTACCGGCTCTTTGTAAAGGCGGAAAGCATCCTGGTATTTAACAACCCCGTCATGATGCTTGTCATCTACGGCTCCATCATCGCCCTTTCCTGGCTGGGGGCCCAGTATATCGTCGTGGGAGATCTGACCACGGGAGAGCTGACTTCTATGTTCAGCTACATCATGGGCGTGTTGATGTCTCTGATGATGCTTTCCATGATCTTCGTCATGATCTCCATGAGCCTTGCCAGCGGCCACCGGATCGCCGAGGTGCTGGAAGAAAAACCGGATCTTGCCAATCCTCCCCAGCCCATCATGGAAATCCCCGACGGCAGCATCGATTTCCATCATGTGGATTTTTCCTATAAACACGGCAGCGGCGAAGAGACCCTTCACGACATCGACCTGCACATCAAAGCCGGGGAAACCATCGGCATCATCGGCAGCACCGGCTCCGGCAAATCCAGCCTTGTCAGCCTGATCAGCCGTCTTTACGATGTTGACCGGGGCAGCGTGATGGTAGGGGGAATCGATGTAAGGGACTATGATATGGAGGTACTGAGAAACCAGGTGGCCGTGGTCCTGCAAAAAAACGTCCTGTTTTCCGGGACAATTCTGGATAACCTTCGCTGGGGCAAGGAGGACGCCACAGAAGAGGAATGCCGGCAGGCCTGCAGGCTTGCCTGCGCCGACGAATTCATCCAGCGCTTTCCCAAGGGCTATAATACCTGGATCGAACAGGGGGGCAGCAATGTTTCCGGCGGTCAGAAGCAGAGGCTGTGTATCGCCAGAGCCCTTTTGAAAAACCCCAAGGTGCTGATTTTAGACGACTCCACCAGCGCGGTAGATACCGCCACGGACGCTCATATCCGCAGGGCCTTTACAACCAGCATCCCCGGCACTACCAAGCTGATCATCGCCCAGCGTATCAGCAGCGTTCAGGATGCGGACCGGATCCTGGTTTTAAACGAGGGTCAGGTGGACGCCTTCGATACCCATCAGGCCCTCCTTGCCCATAATCCCATTTACAAAGAAATCTACGAAGCGCAGATGAGCGGCGGCGGCGACTTTGACGAGCCCGCCCCCGACAGCCATCTCCAGGAAAAGGAAGGTGAGAACTGATGGTCAGACAGATTCGGCCCTCGAGAGGCGGCAGAGGCAATGTAGAGCATCCTCTGCGTATTTTAAAGCGCGTAATGGGCTATATGCTGAAAAATTATAAATTCTCTTTCTTCATGGTGGTGGTGTGTATTTTCGGCACCGCCCTGGCGACCCTGCGGGGCACCCTGTTTATGCAGGCGCTGATCGATGATTATATTATCCCCCTGACAAAAACGGCCGATCCGGATTTCGGCCCTCTGGCGGCCGCGCTGCTTTCCGTAGCCGTTACCTACGGCATCGGGATCCTGTGCGCCTATGCCTATACCCGGATCATGGTCAACGTCAGCCAGGGAACCATGCGCAGCCTGAGGATCCAGCTTTTCACCCATATGGAGTCCCTGCCCATCCGCTATTTTGATACCCATGCCCATGGAGATATCATGTCGGTGTACACAAACGACGTAGACACCCTGCGGCAGCTGATCAGCCAGAGCATTCCCATGGTCATCAACTCCTCCATCACCATCCTGGTCACCTTTGTGAGCATGATCTTCATGGATATACCGCTGACCCTTCTGACCCTTGCCATGGTGGGCGTCATGCTCCTTGTTTCCGCCAAGCTGGGCAAGCTTGCCTCCGTTTATTTTGTCAGACAGCAAAAAGACCTGGGCGCCGTCAACGGTTTTATCGAGGAAATGATGGAGGGCCAAAAGGTGGTCAAGGTATTCTGCCACGAAGAAAAAGCCCTAGCGGATTTCAAAAAGCTCAACGACGAGCTTCGGGAAAGCGCCGACAACGCCAATAAATTCGCCAACATCCTGATGCCTGTTTCCGCCAACCTGGGCAACATCAGCTACGTGCTGTGCGCCGTAGTAGGCGCGCTGCTGGCCCTCAGCGGCTTTTACGGCCTCACCCTGGGAACACTGGTTTCGTTTATGACCCTGAACCGAAACTTTACCATGCCGGTTACCCAGATCAGCCAGCAGATCAACAGCGTGGTCATGGCCATGGCCGGCGCGGAGCGTGTCTTTGCTCTTATGGATGAAGCCCCGGAGGAGGATCGCGGCTATGTAGAGCTTGTGAACGCCTGGGAAAATCCCGACGGCACCCTGACGGAAACCAAGGAGCGCACAGGGATATGGGCCTGGAAGCATCCTCACAGACAAGAAGGCACCATCACCTATACAAAGCTGGAGGGAGACGTTACCTTCGAAAATGTGGACTTCGGCTATGATCCCTCCAAGGTCGTCCTGCACGATATCAACCTTTACGCAAAGCCGGGACAGAAAATCGCCTTTGTGGGCAGCACCGGCGCGGGCAAAACCACCATCACCAACCTGATCAACCGGTTTTATGACATTCAGGACGGCAAGATCCGCTATGACAACATCAACATCAGCAAAATCAAAAAACCCGATCTCCGCCGCTCTCTGGGCATGGTCCTTCAGGATACCCATCTGTTTACAGGCACCGTCATGGACAACATCCGCTACGGCAGGCTCAATGCCACCGACGAAGAATGCATCGCCGCCGCCAAGCTGGCCAACGCCCATGGCTTTATCAAACGTCTGCCCGATGGCTATCAGACCCTGCTCACCGGGGACGGCGCCAGTCTCAGCCAGGGCCAGCGGCAGCTTCTGTCCATCGCCCGGGCCGCGGTAGCCGATCCTCCGGTACTGATTTTGGATGAGGCTACCTCCTCAATCGATACCCATACGGAAGCCCTGGTACAGGAGGGGATGGACCGGCTGATGAAGGGCCGCACCACCTTCGTGATCGCTCACAGGCTTTCCACCGTCAAAAACTCCGACTGCATCATGGTTCTGGAACAGGGCCGGATCATCGAAAGAGGCACCCACGAACAGCTTCTGGAAGAAAAGGGCCGCTATTACCAGCTCTAT
>CALWZU010000120.1 GCA_944386095.1 uncultured Clostridia bacterium
GTTTGGATTGGGCCAGCTTGAATGCGGCAATGTAAAAATATGCCGTACCGGCAACTCGCACAGTCCGTCGGAAATTGCAATCTCCCGGTTTGAGCTTTTTGTCTTTGGCGTACTCTGCACAATCAGGCGGGTCTTTTTCTTCAGATCATATCAGATCATAGTTGAGGATTTCAATATTGGGATTATCCAGAGACAACACCGCGGTGTTCACCCTGATTAGATTTTTATTTACCGTAAGAGTTTGGCGCTGTAAGTTCAGGTCTGAAATCTGCAGTGCCAGAAGTTCACCTCCCGGAAGCCGACAAACAGTGAGGATGGCTATACGCTGGGTTTCCTTCATGACTTCCTCAATGAAAATTTGCATCTCATCAGGGCTCAGCACCCGCATCTCTTTCTGTACTACTTCCGGCCGCGTTGTACTGAGCGTCGGATTCCCGGGCAGCTTGTACTTCCCGATGGCGTAGGTGAAGAAATCCTTCAATATCATGTGATGATTCCGGATCGTCTTGGGTGACAGCCCACCTTTTTTTCCATCCATCCGCGCTCCATTTAACTGTTTTTTCTGATAGTATTCCTGTATCACATCCTGTGTGATCTGATACAGAGGAAGGCTGCCAAAGGCGGGGGCAAAATGGATGTTGTAGGTGTCGATATAGCTGGCGTAGGTGGATGGCTTGCGGGTGGGAGGCGATTTATAGAGCCGAAGCCACTCTAAAAAAGCTGGCTCAAACAATGTTTCCGACTCTATGGAGTGCCCAAGCCGCTGCTGCTCTTCCTCGATTCTCGCGGCTTCCAGCTTGTCCGCCTCCACTTTCGTTTTCAACGCGGCCTGCTGTGCTTCCCACTCCTCTTTGCGCTGCTTGCAGATTGCCTTTGTGCGCCCCTTGAACGACTTCCTTTCAGGAGAACCGTCTGCCTTGCGCCCAATGGTAATCTGATAAACCCATGTGCGGTCAGGGCGCTGCCAAAAGCTCCCTTCGCCATTTGATCGTTTCTTAGCTATAATAACCTCCAATTAAATCATTCTAATTGAAGATTTGGCCTTAATGATTCGCAGCACTGGGATTCTCCATCCACGCGTAAAACGGACCTTTTGGAATTCGGTATGACTGCCCAATTTTAATCACAGGAAATGCCCTCCGGGCGGCGGCCCGGAGAGCATTTCTTTTTTTGCAGCCTAATCATACCATAGAGGCGGACGAAGGTGCAAGACTCTTGCGCCCACATCTTTCCCGAAGGTTTCCCGCAGGAAAGACGAAATGGGCCTACGGCTTATTTCCTTCCTGCGGTCAGGCCGTACATTTCCGCAAGTTCATTGATGGCCTGCGCCTTGATGTCCTGGATCCGGCGCACTGTGACGCCCAGTTCCTCGGCCACCGCCTCCTGCGCAGCCTTCTCCAAGCAGGTACGGCGAAGCACCCGTTCCTGCCGGGGTTCCAGCAGGGAGATATAATACTCCAGCCGCGCCTGCTCCTGTTCCAGATCCATCAGTTCCGCGGCAATCTCGCTCAGGGTCTCAGCGTTGAGAAGAGCGGCCTTCTCCCGGTAGTTCAGGGCGATGTACGGTGTCTTGTTGGAGATATGCCCCTCCGTATGTCCGGCCCCCTCTTGGTGGGCAAACTGCAGGGTGTCGAGCATTTCCTCCTCCGTGATCTTCACGGGGTCGGAGAGTTCATAGCGTAAAACGGCGATCTGACGGGCCCGCTTGTGGTAGGTATCCAGCAGATGCGCCACATGTTTTTCATATCAGTATTCATCATATATGATCCTTTCCGGTTGATTTTCTGGTGGTTGGCATCAGAAAACCGACCGGAGGGGACCGGCAATGAAGTGTCGCTACCCCTTTCTTGCGGCAAGGGGTGATGAAAGCGCAAAACTCAACGAGTTTTGCTAAATACCGGCATTTTTCGCAGGCATCTCCATAGCTTGTCTTTTGGGCGGACTGGCTTTTTTTGACGGGTTATGGGAGGGCGGCGCCGGATCAGAGGCAAAATAAAATGTAGATTTTTCTTGAATTATAGCAATCCCTGTCGAACACAAAAAGGCCGCTGTCCCGTGACTTGGGGCAGCGGCCTTTCGACAAAACTTTATTTCTTTTTGAAGGTTTGAAACAGGTTTCACGATATGCCCTCCTTAAATAAAAATATATCCGCCTGATCTTCTGTGAAAAATCAGGCGGATATGTAAAAGAAAAGGCGGTATGCGTTTACCACATACCGCCGGTAGGCTTATCGTTCGAGGGGCTTACTCCTGCGCCTCGTGTTTGTGCGGGAGGGAATGGATAGTAGTTCCCTTGTGCGCTCTCCAAGCTGTTTTTCAATCGCCGCAAGCCTTTCTTCGGGGAGGTTGAACGACGAATGGCGGCGGAATCGGAAGCCCACCATTCTGCGAAGCTGAGCCTTTTGCTTTGCCCCCATCACCTCCTTGCAGACCTCTTCATAGGAAATCCGATAGGGGTTGGAACGCGTTTTTGCATACTCTCTTAAATGTTTGAGATCATCCGGCATAGCGTAATTGAACAACGACAGGCCGTTGTCAAAGATGGGGGCGGGACCGAGAATATCTCCGGTATGGTTATCCCGAAGCAAGCCGAAGTTCCCGAAATGCCTGTCCTCGTTGTAAATGAGCGCGTCAAAGACAAGCATACTGCAAAGCTGCTCATAGAAATCATCGTCAAAAGTTTTGTAGTAGTCCAGACAGCTTTTCAGAGTAGTTTTTTTCAGAATGCGGCTGATTGGCACAAAAGAGATATTGATGTCTGTAAAGAGCCGACACTTGGAAGCGAGGATACCTTTCCAGTTTTCCAGATCATATGCAACACAGGACAGGCCCATCGTCTGCGCAATCTGGCAGGCGTAATACTCGCTGTACGGCTCGTTTCCAGTGTTTGCTGCACCCTCCGTTCCGCCTTTATACAGATAAATACCGTCGCCCTCGATCAGCCGCCAGGCCTTTCTCAGCATACCGTTTGTCGTCAGTTCGGGGGAGGTTGAAAAAGCCTCATGGCTTCCGCCGATACCTGTATATGCAACCAGCGACAGCGCCTCCGAAAAGCGGTTTTCGTAAAGGTTATAATCAGCAAACTTGCCTTCAAAACCAGCGGGAACCACCCAATAACTGTCATTCAACGACAGCCCCATACATGCATCGATGATCCCTTTTGTGTTGTTTACACTGAGCCCCAGCGTCTTCAGAATCACATCGACAAACTGGCGGTTTTTCGGAATGACTCGTCTTTCCAGCCACTTCACAATTCCCTCGTTTGTAAGCTCCAGGTCGAGAGGAAATAAATGGTTGTTTTCCGTATCCGCATATAAAATGTTCGCCTGTAATCCTTCCAAGCCCTGTTCCTCGAGGGAAAAGGTAATCAGGTCATCGTCATACAGGCGTAAGCTGTATAGGTTATCCGCCATCATCTGGCTCCTTTCTTCCAATAGGATATTCAAATTCTTACCCAGTGCTTGGGCAATTCTTATCATCATATCAAGGGAGAGATTCTGAGCACCGCTTTCTATACGGCAGATATTAGACCGCTGTGTACCGATCAGCCGTGCAAGCTGCG
>CALWZU010000121.1 GCA_944386095.1 uncultured Clostridia bacterium
GTGGGGAGGGTGCGAGGAAACCACTACGGGGAGACTGCGGATGAAAGCCATGGAAAAGGAAGGGGCCTTGAAGGTTCCCATGATCGCCGTCAACGACGCCAAGTGCAAGCATATGTTCGATAACCGCTACGGTACGGGCCAGTCCGTATGGGACAGCCTGATGCGCAACACCAATCTGATCGTCGCCGGAAAGGAAGTGGTGGTGGCCGGCTATGGCTGGTGCTCCAAGGGGATTGCTATGCGGGCCAAGGCTCTGGGCGCCAGGGTCATCGTTACGGAAGTGGATCCGATTTCCGCCGTGGAAGCGGTGATGGACGGCTTTGAGGTCATGAAGATGGAAAAGGCCGCCGAAAGGGGCGATTTCTTTGTGAGCGCCACCGGCTGCAACAAGGTCATCACCGTGGAGCATATGCGAAAAATGAAGGATCGGGCGATCCTGGCAAACGCCGGACACTTTAATGTGGAAATCGATATGCCGGCTTTGGAGAAGGCGGCTGTGGAAAAGAAGGAAACCCGCAAAAACATCATGGGCTACAGGCTGGACAACGGAAAATGGATCAACGTAGTGGCCGAAGGCAGGCTTGTGAACATCGCCGCCGCAGACGGCCATCCGGCGGAGATCATGGATATGAGCTTTGCGGTACAGTGCCTGAGCGCCCTGTATGTTTTAAAGCACAAAGGGACTCTGCCCAATCAGGTGATCGATGTTTCCCGGGAGATCGATCTTTTGGTAGGCACAAGAAAGCTGGCGGCCTGGGGCATTGAAATCGACACTCTCACGCCGGAGCAGAAAGCCTACCTGGAAAGCTGGCAATAAAAAAACCGCCGCAAAATCCTGCGCCGGCGAAAAATTTTGGGGAAAATACCGGAGCGTTCTTTGAAAGCTTTTCAGAACGCCCCGGTATTATTTTTGGTCAAAGCTCCGGAAAAGAAAGGCCAGAGAGAGCTGCAAGCCCGGGGCCGCAGAATCCGGAGGGCCTGATTCCCAGCTCACAAAATCACCAGATTGATAAACTGGATGACAAGGGGGATGCTCACCACGGAAAAGACCGTGTTTAAAAAGAGGATCTGACTTGCTAAAACGGTATCCTGGCCCTCCTGCTGGGCGAGCATGGAAACGGTGGTGGCGGTGGGAAAGCAGTTGGCCAGCACCGTCATGGCGATGATCATGGGATTCAGAGGCAGGAAATATAAAAGGACGAAGGAAATCAGGGGCATGACAAACAGCTTGTTGATGCTGCATTCCACGATCAGCCGGTTTTTGACGATGGAAAAGAAATTGCTGGTGGTCAGGGAAGCGCCGATATAGATCAGGGCCATGGGGGTGGAAACGTTGCCCATGTAAGTCAGGTACTGGTTTAAGGCCACCGGGATGTGCCAGTGCATCAGGCAGATCACAAGACCGATGATCAGCGCCAGGATGTTGGGATTAAAAACCAGCTTTCGAAAGGCCTCCCACAGGGCCTTTGCCCGGAAGGGCTCTTTTTCCCGGTTGCGCTGCATAAGGGCGATGCCATAGGTAAAAAAGAAAATATTCATGGCGGCGTTGGAGGCCAGCATTAAAAACAGGGCTTCTTCCCCGAAAAAAATCAGGGCGATGGGAAAGCCCATGAAACCGTTGTTGGGGCTGACCATGGCGAACTCCGCCACATTGGCCTTTTGAGGGGGAATATGCCTTGCTTTGGTGAAGAGCCGGGAAAAAAGAAAAAAAATAAAAAAGCCTGCCGTGCCGATAGCGGTCATCAGGAAAAAGCTGGCGATCAGATGAGGGGTCATGTCAAGGGAGCCGATATTGACCACGATCATGCAGGGGTAGGCAAAGTATACGATAAACCGGTTCAGGCTGTTGTCCATGCCGGGCTCCAGGATGCCTTTTTTCCGAAACAGGTAGCCGGTGAGCATAATGGCAAACAGCACAAAGAATTGGGCATACATAATATCAAGTCCTCCGGGAATGCAAATGAAACGATGGGCGCCGGCAGAAGAAATATCTGACAATAAGGGCGATTTGCCGGACAAGACATTATACAATATCGGATATAAAAAGACAATCAAGAAATTTAAAGAGCATGAAACAGAGCCAAAGGCCTGGGGATGGCTTTTGGCTCTGCTTAGACGGCGGTTTGGGCTTTTGCCGCCGGCGCTGATTCAGAGGGCGGAGACCCTGGATAAAGCGGATACCCGGGATAAAAAGGTATCCGAAGGAAGCTTTAACGGTACAGATAATCCCTTGTCATGGGCAGGTCGTTGTTGCAGCCTGCGGTCATGAGAATCTGGTGGATATCGATATTGGCCCAGTGGAAGGAAGCGGCGCAGCTGCCCAGGTACAGCTCCCACATACGGGTAAACTCCTCGCCCATCATGGAAAGGACCTCTTGCCTGTGTTCCTGGAAGTTGTGATACCAGCAAAGAAGGGTTTTATAGTAATGCAGCCGCAGGCTTTCCACATCCGAAACCAGGAAGCCTTCCTCGTAGGCCTGATGGATCAGCTCCCTGAGGCTTGGCAGGACTCCGCCGGGGAAGATATATTTTTTGATCCAGGGATCCCCCGGGTTTTCCTTTCTGCCGGTGATGGAGTGGAGCAGGAAAACGCCGCCGGGATTTAGGGCCGCTTTGGCGCAGCGCATGTAAAGGGGATAATTGTCCCTGCCCACATGCTCGACCATGCCGATGCTGACGATCCGGTCAAATTTCAGGCCGGATTTTTCCAGATCCCGGTAATCCATCACCCTGACCTCTACCATATGGGAAAGCCCTTCCGCCTGGATCCGGGCGTTGGCCTCCTTGCATTGTTCCTGGCTTAAGGTCAGGCCCAGGCCTTTGACCTTGTAGCGCTTGGCGGCGGCGATCAAAAGACCGCCCCAGCCGCAGCCGATATCAAGAAGGCTCATTCCCTCGGACAGATTCAGCTTTCTGAGGCTGTGATCGATTTTCGCCAGCTGGGCCTGGTAAAGGGTGGCGTCGGGCTTTTCAAAATAAGCGCAGGAATAGCTCATGGTTTCATCCAGCCACAGCTTATAAAAATCGTTTCCGATGTCATAATGAGAACTGACCTCTTTTTTTTGTTTTTATTTTTTTAAAGAGGTAAACAGAAGGTTTTTGAGGGCATTTTTGTCCACCACAAAATTGTCAAGCTGTTTCATGATAGAGTCAAGACAAACAAGCAGATCTCCCTTTATCTGCAAATCCCCCCGCATATAGGCTTCCCCCAGGGCCAGAGAGGTGCTTGTGGCAAGCTCTTTTTTGCTGAGGGGCTTTAGGATGTCCACCTGGAAACGGGGCTCTCCCTGGCCGATCACAAAGGCGTCCCCCCCGGGAGTGGTCACCTTGAAGGGCACGGAATCAAAATGCTCCAAAAGCTTTTTCATCACTAATATTTCCGGATTCAGCATATCTTTTCGTACCTCCGATTCTGTGTTTTTTGTATGGAAAACCAAAGGTCGGTTTTTTACATGATGCATTATATCATTTCACAAAGGTCTTTTCACCGGACAATCCCTTGTTTTTGCCAAACTTTTTCCATTTCCGGGAAAGGGGAGGGTGGAACATGAAGCCGGGGGAAAAACGGCTTAAAAGGCAAGAGGCGTTTAAATGTGAAGTTTTTGTTAAGGAATTGTAATTTCATTTTGCCTATATTATAATAATGAAAATAATCATAAGAAATATTGATGAAAACGAAAGCAAAAAACCCTTCTGAAAAGCAGCCCTTTTTATGAAGGGCTAAATTTTGGAAAAACGAAGAAGCGAGCAAGAAAGAAAAGGACAGAAAAAATGACCAGTCAAACCAACTCGGACAAGCGGGGATTCGGGGGATTTATGGAAAAGCCTTTTTCCCTGTGGACAAAGCTGATGCTGTTTGTGTTTTGCGCCGGAGCCGCGGCGGCAAAGCTGACCTATTATTATGCCATGATGGGGGTTTCCTCCCATATGGACATCCTGGTGGGGATCACCCTGTTTTTTTTGGTGGTGATGTATAACGCCTTTGAAAATAAAACGATTTCCCGGGGGCTGTATTTCACCTTTACGGCGCTGATGATCGCAGACGCCGTGTACTACAGCTTTTTCAACCGGTATCTGTCGGTAGCCATCGCCGGAGCGGTAGGTCTTGTGGGAGACGTGCAGGACAGCGTTTTAGAAGTCATTAAGCCCTCTGTTTTTTTGCTGCTTGCGGATTGCTTCCTGCTGGTTTTGGTAAACCGGCTGCTTTTGGAAAACAAAAAGCGCTGCCAGGCTGCGGGCACATGGAAGGACCAGGATCAGGCGCCTTCCGGCCTTTTGGAGAGGATGTTTCTTTCCGTCACTTCCAGAGAGGGCCGGATAAAGGCGCTTTCGGCGGGACTTGTGGTTTTGTGCTGCCTTACCCTGGCAAATCCAAAGGAAGAGTCTTTTCTGACCGCCGTTGTAAATCAGGAGTTTTTCACCTATCATCTGAGGGATGCTTCCGGCCTGATGGAGCAGGAGGACAGCTCCATGGAGCATATAGGAGAAATTCTGGCGGTACAGGGAAGCTACGACCAGGAAAAGCTGGGCCCTGAATTTGGCATTGCAAAAGGGAGAAATCTCATCGTCATTCAGGTGGAGGCCATGCAGAACCTGGTGATCGGCGCCAGCTATAAGGGGCAGGAGATCACGCCTAATCTGAACCGGCTGATCGAAAAGGACAGCTTCTATTTTGACTCCTATTATCAGCAGCTGGGAAGCGGCAATACCTCCGATGCGGAATTTGCCACCAATAATTCCCTTTATGGCAGCATGAAATCCTATACCTATGAAATTTATAAGGATAATTATTTCCGCGGGCTGCCGGTGCTTCTTGGAGAGAAGGGCTATCACACCATGGCCTTTCACGCCTATGACGGGGATTATTGGAGCCGGGAGACGGCTTATCCGGGACAGGGCTTTGAGGAATTTTACAGCGGGGAGGACTTCGGCCCGGGAGAGATGCTGGGTATGGGCCTTTCGGACCGGGATATGTTCCTGCAATCGGCGGAGATCCTTTCCCAAAAGGCCCAGCCTTTCTATGCCTTCATGGTGACCCTTTCCAGCCACCATCCCTTTGATATCAGCGGAGGGCTGGATATTTCCCAGGACACGGAAAGCACCTTTGAAAACTATCTGCAAAGCATGAATTATGTGGATTCCTCCATCAGCGCGTTTATTCAGGAGCTGAAGGAAAAAGGTCTTTATGATAACAGCGTCATCGTTATTTACGGGGATCATTTCGGCCTGAACCCAAAGGATGAAGAAGTGAACCGGGAAACCAGCGATTATCTGGGAACGGATTACTGGTATGAGACGGCCATGAATATCCCTTTGATCATCCACATTCCCGGAAGCGGAATGGAAAAAACCGTCAGCACACCGGGGGGACAGGTGGATTTTCTGCCCACCATCGCCTATCTGATGGGCTTTGACGAGTTAGATACCATTTATTTTGGGCATAACCTTCTGACGGCAGAGGACAATTTTGTGCCCATCAGGGCCTATGTGCAAAGAGGCTCTTTCGTCAGCGGCGATGTGATGTTTCAGATGTCTCCCAGCCGTATTTTTTCAGACGGCAGGGCGGTCAATATCCGAAACGGCAAAGAGGTGGAGGATGTACAGGCTCTGAAGGAGCTGTATATCCGTTCGGTGCAGCTGACCAACACCTCGGATTACTATCTGGATCACGATGTGCTAAGGCAGGTTTATCAGGAAGGCAAGACCCTTGAAGCCTGCCTGGGCATACAGGAAGAGGGGGAAAAGGAAGAAGCCTCTTCTTTGGATACGGTTATCGTGGACGCCACCAACGGCACTGCCGCAGGAGAGGGCGTGTACTGCGTGGAAAATATGGACGCCCTTTACAGCCAGGGTGTGCGCAGCATAAAGGTGAAGCTCCTTTATACGGCGGATAACGGCCTTGTGGTGATGGATCAGCCGTCCGATCTTTCCCGGTATTTCAGCCAGCCCCGGGAATCCTATACCTATGAACAGTTTTGCCAGGAGAAGCAGGCTCCGGCGGATCCCGCTGTTACGGCTATGACGCTGGAGGATCTGGCGCTGTGGATGCAGGAGCATCCCCAGGCAACGGTGTATATGGAGCTGGGTGAGGAGACCCTGGGAGAAAAAGAAGGCGAAATCCACAGCATCTATCTGATCCGCACCTTTTCTCAGCTCTATCCGGAGCTTTCAGAGCAGGCGGGCTATTATCTGCACACAGGAGAGGAAGTAGAGCGGGCGAATCTGGAGGGCTATGACAATATCCTGTTTGACGTGGCTGGGCAGGGCTATACGGAGCAGGAGCTGATGGATGTTTCGGGGCTTTTCCGGATCCGGGCCGTAGTCATGGCGGAGGCGAAGCTGAAGGAATATCTGATGGTATGGGCAAACTGGGACAGCCCCATTTATGTGTTTCATGACAAGCCCTACGACAGCCGGGAGCTGGAAAAGAAAAATCTGGCAGGCGTGGTGATACCATAGAAAAAATGTGCTATACTGAAAAAGGATACAAGGCCCGGCAAATCCGGACCGCAAAAACAGGCGGAAACCGGCCCGGCGCTTTACCGGATAAAGGAGGAATAAAAAGTGCAGTTTACAGATGTGATTGAACAAAGATACAGCGTCAGAAAGTATAAGGATCAGCCGATTCCGGAGGAGGATATCAGGGCCATCATTACGGCGGCAGGAAAAGCGCCCTCCGGGAAAAACAATCAGAACTGGCATTTTGTGGTCATTCAAAACAAGGAAATGCTGGAAGCCATGGCAAAGGCCGTAGAAGGAAAGATGGAAAAGATCGCCGGGGGACTTCCCCAGGAAAAAGGAGAAAAGTTTTTGAAGTTTTCCCGCTTTTCTACTTTTTTCCGCAATGCGCCGGTGGTGGTGGCCGTTTACGGAAACGTGTATGTGCCCGAAGGCCTGGCAGAGGTGGAAGCCTCCGGAATGCCCGAGGAAGACGGCCAGCGGATGTGGTATGCCAATCCGGGGGTCCAGAGCATCGGAGCGGGGGTGGAAAATCTGATTTTGAAGGCTGTGGATATGGGCTATGGCGCCTGCTGGATGACCAGCGCCAATCATTCTCTCAAGGAAATGGAAGAGGTGATCGGCTTTGAAAAGGAAGGCTATCATCTGATGGCGCTGGTGCCTATGGGGGTTGCGGAAGGGGAAAGAAAAAGCCCCGCCAAGCACCCGGTGGATGAGATCATGACCATTATCCGGTAAATCAGAACAGGGGAAAGCGCCGGTTGGAAAGAGAAGAGAAGCATTGGTTTCTGGCCGGCGTTTTTTTATTATGAGGTGAAACATACGTGGCTTTATATGCGATCGCGGATCTGCATCTTTCTTTTTCTGCAAATAAGCCCATGGACATTTACGGGCCGGCCTGGAGCAATCACGCCGCCCGGGTGAAGGAGGCCTGGCTTTCCCTGGTGGAGCCGCAGGATACGGTGATCATCGCCGGGGATATTTCCTGGGGCCTGAGGCTGGAGGAGGCCATGGCGGATCTTGCCTGGATCCATGAGCTGCCGGGCAGGAAGGTCCTGGTCAAGGGAAATCATGATCCCTGGTGGGCTTCCATCGGCAGGCTCAACGCTCTGTTTGAGGACATGTTTTTTTTGCAAAACAGCTTTTTTCCTTTCGGAGAATATGCCATTTGCGGCAGCCGGGGCTGGGTTTGCCCCGGAAGCAGCGACTTTACCCGCCATGACGAAAAAATCTACAAAAGGGAGCTTTTGCGGATGAAGGCCTCCTTTGAAGCCGCCGTAAAGGCGGGCTATGAAAAATTTGTGGGGGTTATGCACTACCCCCCTATGAACGAAAAAAAGGAACCCTCCGGCTTTACGGAAATCTTTGCATATTACGATGTGCATAAGGCCGTATACGGCCATTTACACGGGGACAGCGCCAGATCGGCTCCCCGGGGCCTGATCGGGGGGACGGATTATATGCTTGCGGCCTGCGATGCTTTGAATTGCAGACCTGTGAGGGTGCTATAAAGGAGAGGAGGAAAACAGGATGAAGCGGGTTACCCTTGTGGTGCTTGACAGTCTGGGCATCGGAGCAATGCCCGATGCGGAACAATTCGGAGATCATAACGTCAGTACGCTGGGACATATTGTCAGAAGCATGCCGGATATAAAGATTCCCCATTTAAAAACCCTTGGCCTTGGAAACATCGACGGGGTGGATCCCATGGTGGGCCGGGTATCCGCGCCCGAGGGCTCCTTTGCCAGAGCCAGAGAGGCGTCTCTTGGGAAGGACACCATCACCGGACACTGGGAAATCGCCGGTATCGTAACCACCGAGCCATTTTTGACCTTCCATGAAGGCTTTCCCCAGGAATTTATCAGGGAGTTTGAAAAAAGGATCGGCACACAGGTGCTGGGCAATTACGCAGCCTCGGGAACGGAAATCATCAAGGTTTTGGGGCCCGAGCACATCGCTACGGGAAAGCCTATCGTCTATACCTCGGCGGACAGCGTGTTTCAGATCGCCGCTCATGAGTCGGTCATCCCGCCGGAGAGGCTTTATGAGATCTGCCGGATCGCCAGGGAGCTTTTGACAGGCGACTGGCAGGTGGGCAGGGTGATCGCCCGGCCCTTTATAGGAGAGGCGGGCAACTTTACGCGAACGGCCAACCGAAGGGATTTTGCGGTATCTCCTCCGGAAGAAACCCTTCTGGATCATATCAAAAATGAGGGACAAAAGGTATGGGCCGTGGGAAAGATCGGCGATATCTTCAACGGCTGCGGCATAACCGACAGCGTCCATACCCAAAGCAATATGGACGGGGTGGATAAAACCCTGGAGCTTTTAAGGGAAGATTTCCCGGGGCTGATTTTTACCAACCTGGTGGATTTTGACGCCAAATTCGGCCACAGAAGGAATCCTCAGGGCTATGGGAAGGCTCTGGAGGAATTCGACGAAAGGCTGCCGGAGCTGATGGAAGCTCTGGGGCCGGAGGATTGCCTGATGCTGTGCGCCGATCATGGAAACGATCCTACCTATACGGGCTTTGACCATACCAGGGAATATATTCCCCTTCTGGTATACGGAAAAGGCCTGAAAAAGGGCGTGAACCTGGGGACGCTAAACAGCTTTGCGGATATTGGCGCCACCATCGCCCAGATGCTGAAGGTAAAGCCCACAAAGGAAGGGACCGGATTTTTGGATAAGCTGACGGATCCCAGATTATAAAGGGGTTTTCGGAAAATAAAAGGAAACATAAAAACGGAATTTTGCGCAGAAAGCCGCAAAAGCTGCGGGCAGGCAAAGGAGGCGGCGCTTTTGAATATGCTGGAGATTCTTTATCATAAACGGGATGGGGGAAAGCTGTCCAAGGAGCAGATCGATTTTTTCGTGTCTCAATATACAAAGGGCGCGATCCCCGATTATCAGGCTTCGGCTCTTTTAATGGCGATTTTTTTCCGGGATCTGGACCGGGAGGAAACCTACTGGCTGACCCGGGCGATGATGGAGTCGGGAGAGATCCTTGATCTTGCGGATATTCCGGGAATCAAGGTAGATAAGCACAGCACCGGCGGGGTGGGAGATAAAACCACTCTGATCGTAGGGCCTCTTTGCGCCTCCTGCGGCGTACCGGTGGCGAAAATGTCCGGAAGAGGGCTTGGCTTTACCGGAGGGACGGTGGACAAGCTGGAGGCGATCCCCGGCTTTCAGACCACTCTGAGCCAGGAACGGTTCCGGCAGGTGGTCAGGGAAACGGGCATCTGCGTTATCGGTCAGAGCCAGGGAATCGCGGCGGCGGATAAAAAGCTCTACGCTCTGCGGGATGTGACCGCTACCGTAGACAACAAAGGCCTGATTACCGCCAGCATCATGAGCAAAAAGCTGGCGGCGGGCAGCGACGGGATCCTTTTGGATGTGAAATGCGGCCAGGGAGCTTTTATGAAAAACCTCGAGGATGCCCGAAAACTGGCTCGGGCCATGGTGGAGATCGGAAAGACCGCCGGAAAACAGACGGCGGCCTTTGTGACGGATATGAGCCAGCCCCTTGGGAGGGCCGTGGGAAACGCTTCAGAGGTCATGGAAGCGATCAGGACCCTCCGGGGGCAGGGGCCGGAGGATATCACCCTTTTGGCCAAAACGCTGGCAGGCTATATGGTCTTTATGGGAGGAAAAGCATCTTCTCATGAGGAGGGCATGAAAAAGGTTGAAGATCAAATGAAAAACGGCGGGGCGGTAAGAAAGCTCAAGGAAATGATCCTTGCCCAGGGCGGGGACGGAGGGGTCGTAGAGGATTTCAGCCTGTTTCCTCAGCCAGCTTTCCGGGCGGAACTCAAGGGGGAGGAAACCGGCTTTGTGGAAAGCATTCGGGCAGACGTGATCGGAAGCGCTTCTCAGATATCCGGCGCGGGAAGAGAAAAGAAGGAAGACGCTATCGATCTTTCCGCCGGGATCTATTTGCAAAAAAAGGTGGGAGAGCCGGTGGAAAAGGGAGAGACGCTGGCTGTGGTGTTTGGAAACGACAGAGAGAAGCTTTCTCTCGCCCTGGAAAAGGCCCGGCTGGCCTATGACATCGCAGAAAAACCGGTCAAGGCGCCTGAGCTGATCAAAGAGCTGATTTGCTGAAAAGACAGCTTTTCCCCTGAAGGCAGGCGGATTTTAAAAAAAACGGAAAATTCAGGGGGCAAAGCCCCTGATGTAAAAAATCCCCAAAAGGCAAAAACCTGCAAAATGGCGAAGGTTCCAAAGGGAACGGGGACAGCTGCCAGATGCAGGCTTTTGCCTTTTGTTGTTTTGAGAAGCGCCTTTTCTTTTGGAAAAGGCGGGGGTCTACCTACGTCAGAAGGATTTGCATCGCTGTGCGTTCCCTTGAAAAGGCTTCTCCCCTTGCCAGGGTCTTTGTGGATTTTTTGAAGGAATGGAAAAAAAAGGAGACGGAAAACGCAGCACAAAGGTAAAAACGTTACAAAAGCGGAAAGCATCCATTTTTATAGGTTTTTTATTGATTCCTTTCGGAAAATACAGTAAACTATATGTAAAGTTATCCTGTGGCTTTGGCCTGCCCGTTTTTATGCCAGGGGCCATGGGACTGTGAAATCGTAAACTTGGAAATGTTATGTAGATCAATCCCGGGGAAGGGTTCCCTTTGGATGGATTTTTTGCGGTCTGGCTCCGAATCGGTTCAGGTTTTGAAAGGCGAGCAGTGGAAATAAGGCGAAAATAAGAACCGCAGCCCATGTTGGAAAAGGGTGATTTTAAGGGAGCACCAGCCGGTTTATGGTGGGGTGTTTTTATTTTGAGACGATGATCCTGCCTGTTCATACAAGGTGAAAATAGATGGAAAAGGAATTTCATAATGAAGCAGCGGAAAACGATCTGAAGAAAGGACTGGAGCAGCGAATAGAGGAGCTGAAAAACCAGGCTTCCCGGGATCCTCTTACCGGCCTTTTAAACCGCATGACAGTAGAGCGGCGCATCAACAGCCGTCTTGGAGAACTGAAAAAGGAAGACGCCAGCGCGCTGTTTATGGTGGATCTGGACGATTTTAAGGAAATCAACGATACCCTGGGCCATCAGGCGGGAGATCAGGCGATTTTGAGAGCGGCCCAGATCATGGGGGAGATTTTTGGAAAAGAAGATATTGTCGGGCGTTTGGGCGGCGATGAATTTCTCGCTTTCATCAGCGGAAGCCTGTCGGAGGAGTATGTCTGCCAAAAAGCCGCCGATATCTGCGAGGGTCTTCAGATGGCTCTTGGAGACATTCCCAGCATGAATCTGACCGCCAGCGTAGGCGTGTTTCTTTCAAAGGATGCGAAGGTTCGTTTTAAGGAATTGTACCGGGGCGCGGATCAGGCCCTGTATGTGGCGAAAAAGACGGGAAAGCGGGGCTTTTGCTTGAAATGTACGGAGGAGACCTCTGAAGACACGGAAGAATTCCGGGAGGTCAATACCATCCCCGTAACCGGCCTGTTGGAATACATGGACGATGCGGTTGCGCTGGTTGAAATGGGGCAGACGCCCCGGCTGATTTACGTCAGCCCCAGCTTTTTTAAAATCCTTAAATTGGAGGAAAACGCCTTTTCCCTTCCTAAAAAGCTGATGGAAATCGTTCATCCCGACGACTGGCTGGAGCTGGAAAAGATCCTCAGAAGAGGGGTTGCCGGCGAAAAGAGCGTGGAGCTGACCCACCGGATTTCCACAGACGGACAGGAATGGAGATGGTGGCATATCCGGGCCGCCCGTATAAAGTATAGCAACGATTTTCCGGTTTTGCTGGTAACGGCGACGGATGTTTCAAACTACAAGGAACAGCTGCGTCAGGTCCATGAAGAAAACCAGAGGCTGAAAATCGCTCTTATCCAGACCACAAGAAGCCTTTGGGAGGTAGAGCTTTCTCAAAAGCAGCTGTACCTTTACAGCAAGGGAAAGCAGGGCCTGCAGATGAAAAAGGGGCCGGTGCCTTTTCCGGACTGGCTTTTACAGAACGGGTGGATCCATCCGGACTCTCTTCCCCGATTCAGGAAATTCGCTGAGGACATCCTTCAGGGGCGGCCTGGAAAAAGCGGGAATTTCATTATTCGAAATGATTTCAGCGGATGCTACGGTTGGGCCAGCATCGCTTATCAGCTAACCTATGACCAGGACGGGAACCCGAATCGGGCCATTGGGATCATAGAAAACCTGCCCCAGAACCTGGTTGTCCGGGAGGCGGAATCTGTTTTGGGAAGGCCTCTGCCGGAAGCCCTCAGGCAGGATCTGATGATCGGAATGAAGGGAAATCTCACAAAGGATATTGTGGAAGAAATGTGGGTGGAGGGGGAAAGCCAGGGAAAAAGCATCCGGGACATGACCTGTACCCAGGCCCTTTCCAGGATCCACGAGAGCTTGTTTTATCCCCGGGATAAAGAAAACCTGCGGGAAAATTTCTGCCCGGACTTTCTGCGGGAGGCCTTTCGTCAGGGAAGGGCCTGGCATGTGATGCAGTATACCTGTGTGGATGGAAGCGGCAGCATCCGGGATGTAGGACATATTCAGAACCTGGTGAGAGATCCGTCCACAGGTGATATATTTCTGTTTGTATATATTTGCCATACGGATCGCCATCGAAGCTGGGAAAAAGCGGTAAAAGATCTGCCCCTTTGGGATCCGGCTACGGGGCTGTACGATAAAAGGGCGGCCTTTACGATGGCACGATCGATCATGGGGCAAAAAAAACCGGAGGCCTGCGCCGCGGCGGTGATCGGGGCGGCGGGGCTTGCAAGGCTGTGCCGGGGCGATAAACATATGCTGGAAAAAGCCATATATGATCTTGGGGCGGCGTTTCGGGTAGCGCTGGGAGCGGACTGTATTCTGACCAGATGTCAGGAGGAAGCCCTTTTGGCCTTTTTTCCCTTTGCTTCTTCTCAGAACAAGCTCAGGCAAAAGCTGGAGGAAGGCTTGTTTTTCGTGCGCCTGGTAATGGGAAACAGGATCGAACAGGAACAGATCAGGCTGGTGGCCGCCGTTTCGGTTCAGGAAATGAAAAAGGGAGATCTGGACGACATGGTTTCCCAGGCTCTGCGGCTTTTACAGTACCGACAGCACTCCCCGGTGGATACGGTAGCCTTTGTCCGGGATGAGGAAGGCTTTGGAGAGCATGATGTTTTTTCGGCAGATCCTGCCGATACGGTGGCGATTTCACTAAAAGAGCTGGAAAGACCCTTGTCGGAGGAAGAAAAAGACCTGACCCTGCGGTGTATGGGAGAGCTTTTGTCGGGCCAGAGCAGGGAAGCTTCCGTGCAGGGGGTTTTGGGATATATCGGAGAATATTATCAGGCAGATCGGATTTATCTGCTGGAGGTCTCCGGCAGCGGCCAGGTGGTAACCATGCCCTGCGAATGGGTGCGGGTTGGGAAAAAAAGCATTCAGCAGGCGGTTTCCGGAACGACCCTGGAACGGTTTCCCATTTTGATCAGATGCACAAATGAAGGCAGGCCGGTGACCCTTTCCAAAACCGCCATGGCGGCCTCTGAAAAATCCCCGAGAGAAGGGAGGGCGCCTTCTGAAAATAAAACCTGGAATTTTATGGTGTTCCCTTTGATGAACGGAAAGCGCCCGGAGGGATTTTTATGCGTGGAAAACGCAGGAAAGCATCCGGCGGATGCGGCGTTTTTCACGGCGATCCTGCCTTTTATATTCCGGGAAAAGGCGGGATTTCAGAAAAGAGGGGCAGAAGGCCTTCGGAAAGAAAGCCCTTCGATGGAGCTTCCCAATCTGAAGGCCTATACGGAGAGCATTCGGGAAATGACCGGTGAACGGTACAATACCCTTGGGGCTGTATGCCTTGATATTCCTAATTTTTCCGGGATCAACAGCAGCCTGGGCTTTGAATATGGCAATCAGATGATCGATTATGTGATCAGAATGCTTACGGAAATATTCGGCTCGGAATGGATATTCAGAACCTGGGATGCGGAATTTGTAGCCCTATGTCCCAATACCACCCGGCAGGTTTTTGAGGGCAGATGCTTCCGGCTGCGCAGTCATCTGCAAAGAAGGTATTTTCGGGATGTACGCCTTGGCTATTGCTGGAGCGACGGGGACTTCAGAGGAAAGGACCTGGTCAAGGAGGCCCGGGATCTTTCCCGGAAGGGAAGGGAGCTTCTGGCGGCGGATCCCGGGGATTTTTCTCAGTATTATCTCGATCTGACCGGAGAAAGAAGGCTCCAGAACCGGCTGGATGTGTATCTGCAGCCCATTGTGGATATAAAGACCGGGCAGCTTTACGGCGCCGAAGCCCTTGTGCGGCTGAAGGACGAGGAGGGCAGGCGGGTACCTCTGGGAGGCATGATCGAAGGGCTGGAGCAGAGCGGGGAAATACGAAAGCTTGACCTGTTTGTTCTGGATCGGGTTTTGAACATGATGGAGGCCTGGCAAAAGGAAGGATTGGAGACGTCCCGGGTGTCGGTCAATTTTTCCAGGGTCACCCTCCTTGGCGCCAGCGCCTTTGCGTCGGTGCTTGCCATTCAGAGCCGCTATCCTTCCGTTCTGCCATCCCGGCTGGAAATCGAAATCACCGAAAGCGCAGGTGAGATCGGAAGCAGCGACCTGGAGGCGATCATCGATCCCTTCAGAGAATGCGGCTTTCGTTTCAGCCTGGATGATTTTGGTTCAAAATATTCCAATTTGTCCGTTTTTTCCAATGTGCATTTCGATACGGTCAAGCTGGATCAAAGCCTGGTCAGGGGCCTTACGGGAAGCCAGATCAACCGGCTGCTCATAGAAGATATCCTTCGGATCTGCCGGGGAGAAAACCGGGTGGTGATCGCAGAGGGGGTGGAAACAGAGCAGGAGGCGTCCTGCCTGGCGGAAATCGGCTGTGTTTACGCCCAAGGGTTTTATTATGACAGGCCGATGGCCCAGGAGCTGTTTAAAAAGAAGTATCTGAAAGAAAAGGATATGAATAGATAAAAGGGACTGAGGGGGATTGAGATGAAAAAAGAGGGAGAAAAGAGGGAGAAAAACAGAGACCGGCTGCCGCTTGTGATCGGGATCGGCGCCTCTGCGGGGGGGCTTGAGGCTTTGCAGCAGTTTTTCAGCTGTATCCCCAAGGGCAGCGGCATGAGCTTTGTGGTGATCCAGCATCTTTCGCCGGATTACAAAAGCCTGATGGCCGATATCCTGGGCAAGCACACGGAAATGACCGTAGTGCAGGCGACCGATCAGACCACCGTTAAGGCGGATACGGTGTATCTGATCCCGCCCAAAAAATTCATGACCATCCATCAGGGGGCTTTGCTTTTGTCGGATTATGCTCCGGGAGCGCTGAATCATCCTATCGACGCCTTTTTCGTTTCCCTGGCGGAGGAAAAAAAGGAAAACGCCATCGTAGTGGTGATGTCGGGAACGGGATCTGACGGCACAAACGGGGTAAAGACCGTTAAAGAATTCGGCGGGCTTGTTATGGCGCAGGATCCGGAAAGCGCCAAATTCGACGGCATGCCCAGAAGCGTCATCAACACGGGCCTGGCGGACTTTATTTTGCCGCCGGAGGAAATGGCGGAGGAGATCCTGAACTTTTCCATTGTTCCCACTCTTTTACGGGGACGGGGGGCGGAAGGGCCCCTTTCAGAGGAAGATGCGCTGTTTTCGGAGGAGGAGACCCTTTCCCATATTTATACGATTTTGAAAAACGCCAGCGGCATCGATTTTACATATTACAAGCGTTCCACGATCCTAAGGCGCATCGAGCGGCGGATGCTGGTGACCCATACCGGTACCCTGGCGGATTTTGCCCGGCTCCTGGGGGACAGCGCCGAGGAGGTGCAGATCCTGACAAAGGAAATCCTGATCGGTGTGACGAATTTCTTCAGGGATCCCGGCTTTTTCGAAAAGCTCAAGTATAACGCCATTTACAAGCTGGTGGAACGAACCCGTGAGGACGAGCCCATCCGGGTATGGAGCGCCGGCTGCTCCACCGGCGAGGAGGCTTATTCCATCGCCATTTTGTTTCGGGAAGTGATGGAAGAGCTGGAGACCCAAAGAGACGTTAAGATCTTCGCTACCGATGTGGACAGCAGAGCCATCGAACAGGCGGGCAAAGGCTTTTATTCGGAAAATATCATCGATGATGTGGCGCCGGAGCGGCTGGCAAAATACTTTGTCAAGCAGAACCATCAGTATCAGATTTCAAAGGAGATCCGCAGGATGATCGTTTTTGCCACCCACAACATGTTTTCGGATCCGCCCTTTGGAAAGCTGGATATGATCTGCTGCCGCAATGTGATGATTTATTTTCAGCCGGTTATGCGCCGGGGTCTGTTTGCCATTTTCCATTCGGCGCTGAAAAACGGAGGCTTTCTGTTTTTGGGAAAAAGCGAAACGGCGGGAGAATATGTGAATCTGTTTAAGCCTGTGTGCAGCGCGGAAAAGATCTATGTCCATAAGGCGGAAGGCAAGGTGGAGGATTTGACTCCGCCCGCCTTCAATATACCCAATATTCAGAACATCGCCCTGAAAAACATCCACGCGGGCATGAGCCAGAGCGAGGATACCGTGGACGAAAGCCGGTATACCCGGTTTCTGGAAAAATTCCTGCCTGCCTGCGTGGTGGTGGGAGAGGACGATACGGTTTTGCACTTTTTCGGTAATTACAGCGATTATCTTTCTCTGCCGCCGGGCAGAGCCACGCTGAATTTTTTCAGTATGCTTAATCAGGATCTGTCTTTGGTGGCGGCAACGGCCCTGAGCCGGTGCAGAACGGATAAAAAGCCGGTTTCCTATACGGACATCGTGGTGGACTGCCCCGGAGGGCGGCGGGTGATCACCCTGTCGGTACAGCCGGTGGGAGAGGACCCCCAACAGGAAAACCCTCTTACGGCGGTGCTGTTTCTTGAAAACAAAACGGAAAAAACCGATGGGATAATTGAAAAATACGACCTGGACGCTACGGCGGCAAGGCGGATCTCGGATCTGGAAAGGGAATTTCAGGTATCCCAAAACGATCTGCGTTCTACCATTCAGAGACTGGAGGCGGTCAACGGAGAGCTTCAGGCGGCCAACGAGGAGCTTCTGACTGCCAACGAGGAGCTGCAAAGCTCCACAGAGGAGCTTCAGTCCGTCAACGAAGAGCTGTATACTGTCAATACGGAGCATCAGCTGAAGCTGGATGAGCTGACCATGATGACAAATGACCTTTCCAACTTCCTCTCTTCCACCATGATCGGGATATTGTTTGTGGACAGCAATCTGAATATCCGCAAATTCACCGAATATGTGGGCAGGGAATTTCAGCTGATGAATCACGATATCGGAAGGCCCATCCAGATCTTTGCCCACAGCTTTCCCGACGAGGAAATCGAAAGGGATTGCAAGAGGGTGCTGAAGGATCTGGTTTCCATCGACAGGGAGGTCACGGCTATGAACGGCCGCCATTATACCCTGCGTATCGCTCCCTACCGGACAACGGAAAACAGCATCAGAGGCCTTGTTATCACTATTATCGACAGCCTGGGCCTTGATAAGGACGGGGCCGGCGGCCCGAAGGAGTGATTTCTTTATGAATGAGGTCATGAGGCTGGAAAAAAAGTATGCCCTGGATCAGTTTCAGGCCTCCTCTCTCAGGGGGAGGCTGGAGCAGGTGATGCATCCGGATCCTCATAACGGGGCCCGGGGGTATCTGATCCGCTCCCTTTATTTCGACACCCCGGACGACCAGGATTTCATGGATAAGGTGGAGGGACTGGAGCTGCGGCGGAAGCTGCGTCTGCGGATTTATGACCCCCAGGATTCCTTTGCCATGCTGGAGATGAAGCAAAAGCAGGGACCCTATCAGAAAAAGCGGTCCCTGCGTCTTGCCAGAAGGGACGCCCTGGCTCTTTGCAGAGGGGATTACAGTCCTTTGCTCCAATACCGGGAGCCTTTCGCAGGGGAGTGCTACGGGCTGATGCACTGCCGCTGCTACCGTCCCAAGGTGGTGGTGGAGTACAGGCGGCAGGCATATATCGCCCAGGAAAACCATATTCGCCTTACCCTCGACAGCGGGCTGAAAACCGCAGAGGCCTGCATGGATCTTTTTTCAAAGAACCTGTCCCGGCATTATGCCATGGATCCCTATCAGGCGATTTTGGAAGTGAAATATAACGGATTTTTGCTCAGCTATATCAAGGATCTTTTAAACGACGCCCACCGGCCGGAGGTCACCATCAGCAAATACTGCATCGCAAGGCGGCTTTCCATGGGGATCCGGGCTTGAGAAAAACCTTTTGGCAGCAAGGAAAAGAAAAAGGGCAAAGCCGAAAACACACGATATTGAGAAAAGCTTGAAGAGACGAAGGAGAAGGGACCTATGAGAGAATATTTACTGCAGCTTTTGGAAACCACCGGAGGCGATCTTACCGCCAGTACCATCGCCCTGCGCCTTTTGATGGCGGCTGTAATCGCCGGTTTTATCTTTCTTTCCTACCGCATTTCTCACAGCGGCAGCATTTACAGCAGCAAATTCAATGTTTCACTTGCGGCGCTGGTTCTGATCACCACCACGGTTATGATCGTTATCGGCAACAACATCGCTCTTTCTCTTGGTATGGTAGGCGCCCTGTCCATCGTCCGTTTTCGTACCGCCATTAAAGACTCCAGGGATACCATTTATATTTTCTGGGCCATCGTGGTGGGGATCTGCTGCGGCTCGGGAGACTATATGACAGCCGGCCTTGGCAGCGGCTTTGTCTTTTTGATGATGCTGTTTTTCGGACGGATCCGAAACGATAACCGGATACTGATGATCCTGCGTACCGGCCGGACAAACGAGGATCAGGTGGAGGCGCTGTTTTTCCAGTATTATCAGCGCCGGGCCATTATGCGGGCCAAAAATACCACCCAGGACAGCGTGGAATACATCTTTGAGCTTAACGGGAAATTCCTTGGAAAAACCCAAAAGGACAGGGAAGGGGTTTCCATCACAGACGCAGTTTATTCCCTGGGGGGGATCGAATATTTTAATATTGTGATGCAAAATGATGAAATCAGCGGCTAGACAGGGGTGAAAGGGCTTTGAAGTATAAACTGCTGGGAATCGGCATGCTGCTTTTGATTATATTTTTTTCCTTTGCTGCCACCGCCATGGAAGAGGAGGAGGGGGTCTGGCGGGTGCATCAGCACCAAAGCGCCAGAGGTCCTCAGGCGGGCTGTGACTGCGATGGGGGAGAGCTTTGCACCCATCTGCCCCTTGTGGTGATCGAAACCGGAGGGAAAGACATACCCGGCGTTCCTCTGACAGACGAAGGGGAAAAGCCCGAGCTTTTTTCCGTGACCGATGAGGGGGAAGATCTTTTACCGGTGAAAGTATCCATTATGGATAACGAAGATCAAAACCATCATCCCTCAGACAAGGCCGATAAGATTTCCCAGGCCCTGATCCGGGTCAGGGGCAATTCCTCCCGGTATTTTGACAAGCTGGGCTACCTGGTGCGTTTTACCGATGAAAAGGGCGAATATCAGGATATTGAGGTGATGGGAATGGACGCCCATTACGAATGGGCCCTTCACGGACCGTTTCTTGACAAAAGCCTGATCCGCAATTACATGTGGTATAATATCGCCGGTGAAATGATGGATTACGCTCCCAATGTCAGATTTTGCGAGGTGATCATAGACGGGGCTTATCAGGGCTTGTATGTGATGACGGAAACCATCACAAGGGGCCAGGAGGGGCGTCTTCCCATATCCGAACCCATCGACAATACCGATGAGACCGGCTATGTGCTGCGTCTTGACCGGGGAAGCGCCAATCCTCTGAAAAATATTTATAATTTTACCCACTATACCTATCAGATGGGCAGCGTGTTTTCTGTCAATATCGTCTATCCCCGTTCCGGGGCGCTGACAAAGGCTCTGGCGGATGCTATCGAGCAGGATTTTTCGGATTTTGAAAAGGCTCTGTATTCCTTCGATTACAATACCTACGATCATGGCTATCAGACCTGGCTGGATCCGGATTCTTTCGCGGATTATTTCATTATCAATGAGTTTACCCAAAATTACGACGCAGGGACGCTTTCCACCTATCTGTACAAGGATATCGGAGGCAGATACAGGATGGTGATATGGGATTTTAACAGCGCCTGCAATAATTATAGGGAGGACATACCCGTAGAGGGCTTTCGGCTTCAAAACGCCCTGTGGATGAAAATGCTCATGCGGGATGAGGATTTTAACAAGCTGGTAGTGGATCGTTACCGGATGTGGCGGGAGGATATTCTAAGCGAGGAATACCTGACAGCGTATATCGATGAAACGGTAGCGTTTCTGGGGCCTGCCATCGAGCGGAATTTTTCCCTTTGGGGCTATACCTTTGCGGATTATCATCCTCTGCAGCCTGAAAGCCGCAATCCTCTGACCTATGAGCAGGCGGTGGAGCAGATGAAAAGCTTTATCCGGGAGAGGGGAGACTGGATGGACCGTTATATAGATGTGGTGCAGCAGTACGGTCACCCTTCGGCGGTGAAAAAATACGATCATTAGCCCAGGGGCGGAGATGCGTTTAGAGAGAAAGGATTAAGGAGCCAGCTTTGAAGCGATTTATTATAGCGGCCTGCTTCGGGGTGTTTGTGCTGTTTGCCGGATGGTACGCTTATTTTCAGTTGGGCGTTCATCTGCCGGCGGATCCGGACATGCCCGTAAGCACATTTATGAAAACAGACCAGGAAAACATCTATATGAACCGGGACGGCGTCTGGGAGCCCTTTGAGATACGGGGCGTGAACCTGGGGGTAGGGATCCCCGGGCATTTTGCTACGGACTATGCCATTGACCAGGAAACCTATCTGCGCTGGTTTGCCTGGATACAGGAGCTGGGAGCCAATACGGTGCGGGTGTATACGATCCTTCACGATGATTTTTACAATGCCTTTTATGAGTATAATACCCGCAGGGAGGAGGCGGGAGAGGAGCCCTTATGGCTGATCCACGGGGTGTGGGTCAACGACTACGTGCAGTTTTCCCGCCTTGACGCCTATGACGATGCGTTTTTACAGACCCTTCTGGTGGATTGCAGAACCCTTGTGGATATCCTTCACGGCAACCGGAGCCTGAGCCTTGGAAGAGGCCTTGGCTCGGGCAGCTATCGAAAGGACGTATCAGAGTGGGTTATCGGCTATATACTGGGAGTGGAATGGGAAGACGTGACGGTGGCCTATACGGATCAGAAATTCCCCCAGCGAAACAGCTATCAGGGCACCTATATGTATACAACCCCGGAGGCTTCTCCCTTTGAAGCCCTTCTGGCCCAGGTGGGGGACAGCATAATCGACTATGAGACGGACCGTTACCGGCAGCAGCGGCTTGTGGCCTTTTCCAACTGGCCTACCACGGATCCCTTCAGCTACACCGCCGATATTGCCAGGCATTTTTTAAAATGCGCCTGGGTGGATGTGGAGCATATCAAAACCACAGATGCCTTTCAGTCGGGGCATTTTGCTTCCTATCATGTATATCCCTATTATCCGGATTATCTGAATTATGCTGTCAGTCCGGCGGATGCCAATACCCTGAAAGAGGGACTGGACCAGATATACGAGGAAGGCAGCGGGGGTGTGCCCTATAAGCAGTGGCTGGAAGAAAACGGCGGGGAGCAGGCTTTTTATGATGAAAAGGGAAGGATAAACACCTATTACGCCTATTTAAAGATACTAAACGACTATCACACCATTCCGGTGGTGATCTCCGAATACGGGGTTTCCACGGGAAGGGGCATGGCGCAAAGAGACGCCAATACCGGAAGAAACCAGGGAAATATGACCGAACAGGAGCAGGGACAGGCCCTTATCGACTGCTATGAGGACATCATGGCGGCGGGAAGCGCGGGCAGCATCGTGTTTACCTGGCAGGACGAGTGGTTCAAACGAACCTGGAATACCATGAGAAATGTGGATCTGGACAATACCGCTTACTGGAGCGATTACCAGACAAACGAGCAGTATTTCGGGCTTTTGGCCTTTGATCCCGGAAAAGAAAAGAGCGTGTGCTATGTGGACGGGGACGCTTCCGAATGGAGCGGGGAGGATGTGATCCTGGAAACGGGACAGGGAAGCCTTTCCATGAAGTATGACGAAAAATTCCTGTATTTTTACGCCCGGATAAAGGATTTTGACCAGCAGGGAGACGTTATTTATATTCCTGTGGACGTGACGCCTAAAACCGGAAGCCTTGGCTGCGACTTGTACGGCCTGCGCTTTGAAAGGCCGGCGGATTTTGTTATTTGCATCCGGAAAAACGGGGAAAGCCGGGTGGTGGTCCAGGAGCGCTATGAGGTGCTGCGGACCATGCAGGAGATCTATTTCGGAGACGCAAAGGAAAATCCTTATGTACAGGTGCCGGCCAAGGATTCTCCTGTTTTCAATGAGATCGATCTGGTTTTGCAGTTTCTGCCCGAAGGCGGAGAAAAGCCCCTTGCGGAAAACTATGAAACCTATGAAACCGGCGTTTTACGCCTGGGAAACGCCAATCCCCAGAAAGAGGATTTCGACTCTCTGGCAGACTATATGTTTACGGAGGATGGGGTGGAGATACGCATCCCCTGGCAGCTTCTGAATTTTGCCAATCCCTCCGAAATGATGATCCACGATGATTATTATGAGCATTACGGGGTGGAGTACCTTCAGATCGAAGAGATTTTCTGCGGACTTGGAACCGGAGAGGACGGGGAGGAGATCGCCTTTGGAAGGCTGCCCCTGGAGGGCTGGGGGAAAAAAGTCACCTACCACGAACGATTGAAGGAATCTTATTATATTTTACGGGATTATTGGGGGGCTCTTGAGGACTGAGCCTCTGATGCCCGGAGAGGAGGCGCGCCATGGGCGCGGAATTGCTGCTTTACGGCTATGGGCTGGTGTGTATTTCCATGCTGGTGTTTAATATCGTATACGGCCTGTCCTGCCGGACCGAGGAGGGAAGGGTAGACAGAAGAGTGGCCGCGATGGAAAAAAGGATCTGTTCTCAGCTTGACCTGAAAAGGAGAGAAAGCCAGATCGGGATAAAGCACCTGAACTGGATGAAAAAGAAGCTTTCCAGAGCGGAGGGCCTGATGAGCTTTGACCGGTTCCTGGAGGACTGGGAGCTGGGTGAAAAAGAAAGAGACGTGTATCTTAGTCAGCTGCAGCCGGTGATCCTGGAGCTTGCCAGGGTGTATTTGAAAAAAGAAAATACCCAGGCCGCTTATTTTTGTCATGTGATGGACCGGCACCGGCTTTACGGATTTTTGAAGACAGAAAAGATCTGGCAGGTGATGCTTTCTTATTTATGGAAGGACAGCCTGTACTGCCGGGTCAACGCTCTGCGGGTGCTGTGCGGCAGCGGCCGGCCCCAGGTGGTGATAAAGGCCCTGATGATCCTGGGAGGAAGACCCAGAACCTTTCTAAGCGGAAAGGTGATCACCGAGGAGCTTGTATCCTACAGGGGCGACACTTCGGCGCTGATCAGGGACTTATGGAAAAACTTTGAAGGATTTACGCTTATGGTACAGCGGTCGGTCCTGGATTATATCCGTCTGACCAGCGGGGACTGGCAGAAGGAAATGGAAAGCATCCTCAATGACCCGGGAAGGGATAAGGAGCTGCGGTTTTCCGCCATTCGTTATTTTGGCCGTTATCCTTACCCGCCGGTCAAAGAAACCCTTCTTTGCTTTGCCAGAGAAAAGGATCCGCTGCGCTGGGAGTTTGCGGCCATCAGCGTGGGAGCCCTGGGAAGCTACAGGGGAAAGCGGGTGGAAAAGGCTCTGGTGGAGGCCATGAGAAGCCCCAACTGGTATGTGCGTTACAATGCCTCCAGCAGCCTGCTGGAGCAGGAGGTTTCCCTTAAAAAGGTGAGAAAGTCTTTGGCGGACGATCCTTATGGAGCGGAAATGATTTCCTACAGAAGAGAGGCCTGGAAAAAGAAAGAAGAAAGCCAGGGAGAGCTTTTGGAGGAAAAGGCGGAAAAGCAGGAAAGCAGTTCCCAGGAAATGCCGGAGGCGGCGCCGCCCTTAAAGGCGGCGGCTGTGGAAGGGCCGGAAGAGGCCGAGGCGGAGGAACAGGGAAGGGAGATGAGCGCAAAGGCATGAGGGATTTTCTACAGTTTTTTTTACAGGTGGTAGAATATTTCTTTATTTTATATATGATCGGCTATGCCAGCTTTCTGTTTTTGTCCGTAACGGTAGGCACTTCGGATCTTTACGCCTCCAAGCGGCGAAACCGGCTGAAAAATGAATTGTCAAGGGAGTACTATGTGCCTGTGTCGGTGATCGTGCCCGCCCATAATGAAGCGGTGACCATAGAGGCTACGGTGCGTTCTCTTTTGGCGCTGGATTACCGGCTGTATGAAATCATCATCGTGGATGACGGCTCTACAGACGACACGGCTCAGGTGGTAAGGGACGCTTTTCATCTGTGGCAGGTCCAACGGCCCATACAGATGCGTATCCCCTGCAAAAGGGCCCTTTCTGTGTATGAAAACCATGAATGGAGCGCGCCTATTACGCTTATTACAAAGGAAAACGGAGGGAAGTCCGATGCTTTGAATATGGGGATCAACGTTTCCCGGTATCCGTATTTTCTGTGTATCGATGCGGATTCGGTGCTGCAGAAGGATTCGCTGGAAAAAATCGTACGGCCGGTGCTGGAGGATGCCAGGGTAATCGCAGTGGGCGGAAGCGTCAGGCCCAGCAACGGAGCGGAAATCCAAAACGGGAAGGTGATCCGTTACCGGCTGCCCCAAAAGCTCCTTCCCTGTATGCAGGTTCTGGAATATGACCGTTCTTTTCTGGCCTCCCGAATCCTCTTTGATAAATTTAACGGCAATATCATTATTTCCGGCGCTTTCGGCCTGTTTCAGAAAAATCTGGTGGTGGCGGCGGGAGGATATGATACGGACACCATGGGAGAGGATATGGAGCTGGCGGTCAAGCTGCATGTGTTTTGCCGTGAGAACGGAAGAGATTACCGGTTTCGCTACGCTACAGATGCCATCTGCTGGACCCAGGTGCCGGAGCGTTTCCTGGAGCTGTGCAGGCAGAGGCGGCGCTGGCATATCGGTCTGTTTCAGAGCATGATGAAGCACAGCCGGATCATGGCCAATACCAAGTATGGGGCGGTCAGCTTTATTTCCTATTTGTATTTTCTTTTGTATGAGATGTTTTCGCCTTATATTGAAGTTTTCGGAGTGCTGTGCATGATCCTGGCCTTTATGATAGAGCTGATCAATGTTCCCTTTATGGTGCTGTTTTTCGGCATTTATGTGGTGTATACATCTCTTCTGTCTTTGACGGCTTTTTTCGCCAGAATGCATACCGTTGATTTAAAGCTTACGTTCGGGGATGTTTGCAAGGCGGTTTTCCTTTGTGCTTTGGAGGTGACCTGCCTCAGGTTCACCCTTGCCTGGGTGAGGATGACGGCCCTTTTGGGCTACAGAAAGAAAAAGGCTACCTGGGGCA
>CALWZU010000122.1 GCA_944386095.1 uncultured Clostridia bacterium
GGCAAAGCGCGATGGCAAACAGTCTCTTTTTCATGGTTCTACTCACTCCTATACATTGTTGTTTCGATGGGTTCCGATCGCCAGGGTACGGCTGGAAAACCGTCTCATCCCTCCTTTGATGACAAACTTGATATTCTGATGCCCAAGATAGATATAGGAAACCATGTAAATTCATGTCTTTCTTTTAATTTTAGCACACTATTTTTTAAAAAGCAACTAGAGTTTCGGCGATTGGGTATAAGAAAGCAGACCGTCAAGCCAAACAGGTGCTGACGGTCTGCTTTTCACGCATGATATCCCGTTAAGATAGGTTGCCGAAGAACTGGCAAATCCATTTTTCTCTTTTAAATATCCACGCAGCAGGCTGAAAGGCTGGTGAATGGACAGAATATCAAGTTTGTCTGCTTTAAGATATTAGACGCAGTTGTTCCAGTACTCTGGCGTGCTCCTCTCCCGTGGAGATAAGGTAGATGCGTGTGGTTTCAATAGACGAATGACCCAGTAGATCGGCCAGCTTTGCCACATCCCGGCATACCCGGAAAAACGTCCGGGCGAACAGGTGACGAAGATTATGGGGGAATACTTTGGTGGCAGATACCCCCGCTCGTAGACACAGCGCTTTCATATCCCGCCATATTTGCTTCCTGGAAAGGGATGTTCCGCTTCTGGTGAGAAAGATCTCGCCGGAGGCGATTTTGTTTTTCTTGGCGTATTTCAGTAGCTTTCGGCACAACTTAGCGGGCAGAAGAATTGCGCGGATTTTGCCCTTGAGGGCTACCTCCGTTTTTCCGCGTCGAGCTGCCTCGACGGTAAGATATTTTACTTCGCTGACCCGAATGCCCGTGCTGCAGATGCTCTCGAGCAACAGGGCCAGCCGTATCCGCCCCAGAGCCTGGGCCGCCGCCAGCAGGCGGTCGTACTCCGTCCGGGTCAGTTCCCGGCTGCCCTCTCGAAAGAGCCTTCTCTGTATTTTCAGACGCTTGACTACGCAATCATCGCGGCCTAAAAAATGGAAAAAACAGTCCAACGCGGTGAGCTTGCCGTTGACAGTGGTCGGCTCATATCCGCGGGCAAGCAGAAACGTCTTCCAGCGGATACCCGCCTCTTTCTCCATTTCTCCGCTTTCAAGCCAAGTCGAAAACTGAGCTACGTCCCGGCAGTACTTTTCTATGGTCGCCGCGCTATGCTCAGTCTCCTCCAGATATTTGCAAAAGGAATTCAGAACTTCTGGTGTAATGTGCCGGTTTTCCATGCTATACCTCTTTCCAAGCTGCATTTTTGCCTGCCGGATACGCTTTATTTTCCCAGCCAGAGAACCGGGAGCGTTCGGAGGGTCTTTCATTACCGCAGCATTTTAAAAGTATAACACGCCGGGACGCTATGGGAACGAGAATCAAAAACGATACCACAAGGCACAAAGGATACACATGCTGGCAAGCAAGACTTGTATGGACACACTTGCCATTTTCGCGGGGCCCTGGCCCCGCGAAAATGCTTGTCGGAGAGCCTCCCCAAATCCGGCATCGCCGGCGCAAGCTCCATATTCAACACCCGTTATACGCTGCGCTGAGATATGTGTGGGGGATTCGATGTGGGACAAAATGGTATGCTCCCCGTCAGGTAGATAGGGGAAATAATTTACACTCACGCATAAAGGGGGGATCTCATCTCCACCCTTCGGCCATTTGAGGTATTTTCTCTTTTATTGTTTTGCGGCGCAGCTCTTGAGCCTATTGTAGGTGTTGGATTTTGGCTGATGACCACATACCTACCACAGCTGCACCTAGAAAATGCGGAATTTTTACTTCTGAACAGCTCTATAAAGTGTCTAATTTATAGTAAAACAATCTATAAACGCCCGCAAATAACTAGAAAAAATCTAAAATCGCCGTTCGGGTCCAAGAGGCCGTGGGTTCGAATCCCGCCACTCGGACCAAAAATCCGCTATTTTCTTGCGAAATAGCGGATTTTTTATTTTTTTGTTGCAAAATTCCGGCTCAAAAAATTCACCTTAAAAATTGACCACAGAAATACTGCAGTCAGGTTTTCCCTTTGACCCCAGGAAGGGCGTCCTTACCCGCTGTTTGATCTGAGCACTGGCAACCACTACAATCATGCGGCAGAGCGTATCGCTGCCGGAATTGTGTGGCTGCTGAACAGATAAGATAAGAAAGGTGTAATCCACTATGGTGACAATCCGATGCCCGCACTGTGGCAGTCCTGTGATGATCCGGGGCAGCCGGTGGGAGTGCGGTTATTGCGGTGACTTCGGCAGCATTTCCTCGCTCCATCCCACGGAAAAGGCCAAACTGATGCAGGCGGCCACGACTTCCGTTCAGGTCACCATCACAGTAACTGACACCTCAGATGACGAGGAGGAAACGCCCCACAGGTTTTCCCAGTCTGAACTGTAGGACATGGTGCCTCAAAGGACAATGCTGATCAGAAGCACAAGGGAAATCTGAGATGCACGGAGGATTCGGACTGCGGCCCCCTGTCGTGGCGCAGCTTAATGCTACGCCTTTCCTTTTCTCGTTTTGAAAAGAATGTCCCGCTCGGGGACCTTCCGGCGATCCGGTACATCAAACGCAACTCGGAGAACCTCCTTCCGGCTTTTGCTCTGCACCGCTGTGACAGACAAACGAGGCCGGCAGCTATAGGCTGCCGGCCCCGGGCAATGCGGGAAAATCAGACATGTACCTTGTCGATAAACTGTCGGAACTCTTCACGGCCCCAGAGGACGGGAACAGGGTAAAGCGGATTGGCCTCTTTCATGGCCCAGGTAATGATCTGGGGAACATCCTCGTCTTTGATCATATCCAGCTTTTCGGGAATGCCCATTTCCCGCTTCATGTCGATGATCCACT
>CALWZU010000123.1 GCA_944386095.1 uncultured Clostridia bacterium
TGACAACAGGAGTGAGAATATATGATCATCATAGATAAAGAAAAATGTACCGGCTGCGGCCTTTGCGCTTCGGATTGCCTTTTAGGGGAAATCCGCCTTGTGGATGGAAGGGCGCAGGAGGCCAATCAGGTATGCTATGACTGCGGCCATTGCGTGGCGATATGCCCGGAGGGAGCCATTTGTCCCCAGAAGGGTGAAGATCAGATACTGGAATATGATCCTTCCTTGTTTGCAATTGATTCTGAAAGGCTTTTGAATATGATCCGGTTCAGAAGGAGCATACGGCATTACAAGGAAAAGAAGCTTCCCCGGGAAGTCCTGGAAAAGGCCCTGGAGGGGGGAATGTACGCTCCAACGGGAAGAAATTCCCAGAGCGTACGCTATGTGGTGGCGGAAAAAGAAAAGGATATGCTGGTGAGAGAGGCTCTGTCCACCCTCAATCAGCTTTCAGAGGAAATCCTTTCGGATCCGGGAGAAGCCAAAATCACAAAGCTTTATGCGAAAATGTGGCAGGATCTGTATCATAGCTACCGGGAAGAAGGAAGGGACGGGCTTTTTTATGGCGCGCCGGCGGCGGTGCTGGTGATCGCCAGTCAAAAAAAAAGTCCCTCTACGGCGGAAATCGACGGAGCCATCGCTGCCGCCAATATTGAGCTGATGGCGAATACCCTTGGCCTTGGCACCTGTTACTGCGGATTTTTCAACAGAGCGTTTTCACGAAACCGTGCTTTGCAGGAATTCGCGGGGCTGAAAGCGGGGGAGATCCTTGTAACCAGCTTTGCCATCGGCTATCCGGCTGTTAGCTATTACAGAACCACCGCCAGAAGGAAGGACAAGATCACATGGCGATAAAATTTGCGACCGTATGGTTTACTGATTATTGCAGCAATGACTGCCGTTATTGCGTCTACAGCAGGGACAACTGGGATCTGAAACGAAACCGGCTGACCAAAAAAGAAATCCTTTCCCGCCTCCGCAGCGCTTTTAAAGGGGGAATGGATCATTTCCTCCTTGCGGGGGGGATGGATTTGTATTTTGACGATGATAAGATCGTGGACATCATCCAGGAAATCAAAAAGGAATTTCCTTCCTGCAGGCTGTATCTTTCCATCGGGGAAAAATATATACAAAGCTATGAGCGCTTTCAGAAAGCGGGAGCCGACGGCTATATTTTATATCATCGCAGCGCAGATCCGGCGCATTTTGAAATGCTTCATTCCATGGGTCTTGCGGGGGAATTTCGCAAGCAGTGTCTTTTTGTGCTTAAAGACATGGGCTTTGAAGTGGGAAGCGGTATTACCGTGGGCTGGCCTTACCAAAGCCCCAAAACCCTGGCGGCGGATCTGACCTTTTTAGAGGATCTGAAGCCGGACATTATCGTAGTGGAGCCATTTCGCCCTCAAAAAGGAACGGTTTTTGAAAATGAGCCCGCCCCTGGCATGGAAGCTGTTAAGGAAGTGGCAAAACGGGCGGAAAAACTTTTCCCCAAGGCGAAGGTGCTTTTACCCAAGGATTTTATCATGATGTAAGCGTCTGTAAGGAAAAGGCAGGAAGGGGAAAATCGATCCGAAAAATAAAATAACTCCGGCTCTGGATAAGGGGCCGGAGTTGTTTTTCAGAAAAAGAAGGAAGCGTTTCCTTTTGTTAATTGGCCATGCGGTAAACTCGGGCGATGTCATCTCTGTCCAAAACGCGGATGCTGCCGATGGTCCTGGTTTTCTGGTTGGAGCATTTGTCAGCCAGCTCTTCGATTACCTCCTCTGGAACGGGAAAGCCCAGCAGTTCTGTCATGGTAACGGGCATCCCGATGGAGCGGAAGAACGCCTCCGTGGCTTCAATGGCTTCATAGGCCGTTTTTTCCGGATGATCATAGTCCATTTCAAGACCGAAAACATTTACGCCGTATTTGGCAAAGCGCATGGGATAGGCGCCGCATACGTACCGGGCCCAGGCGCCCCAGATAGCGGCAAGGCCTGCCCCGTGAGCCACGTTATAATAGCCGCTGAGCTCATGCTCGAATTGATGGGGCGCAAAGTCCCAGTTGCGGCCAACGCCGGTGATGTCGTTGTGGGAAAGGGTTCCCGCCCACATGAGCTCGGCTCTGGCGTCGTAGTTTTCAGGCTCCTTCATGGCTATGGCGCCGTTTTTGATCGTTGCCCGCAGCAAAGCCTCTGCAAATCCGTCGGATACGTCGCTGGTCTGAGGAGGAGAAAAATACCTGTCCAGGGTATGCATCATAATATCCACAATACCGCAGGCGGTTTGATAAGGCGGAAGGGTATAGGTCAGCTCCGGATTGGTGATGGCGAATTTCATGATGTTTTCCTCTGAAAAAAAGCCTCTTTTCACAAGGTCCTCATCCCTTGTCACCACGCAGCAGCTGCTCATTTCGCTTCCGGAAGCGGCGATGGTCACCACGGCGCCCACAGGAAGAGAAGCATCCGGCAGACGTTTTTTCAGAAAGATTTCCCAAAGGTCGCCCTGATCCAATACGCCGATGGAAACCGCCTTGGCTGCATCCATAACGCTGCCGCCGCCTACGGCCAAAATGAAGTCCACCTGTTTTTCTTTCGCAAAGGCGATGCATTCCTTTACCTGAGAAAAGAGAGGATTGGGCTTGATGCCGCCCCAGAGAAAATAGCATAGGCCCGCCGATTTCAATGAATCTTCGATACGGTCCAGCAGGCCGCTTTTTCTGGCGCTTTCGCTTCCGTATACCACAAGGACGTTATGGCCGCCCTGGCGCTGGATTTCTTCTCCGGCCAGGGATTCGCCTCCTTTGCCGAAGATGATTTTTGTAGGGGTGTGAAACACAAAATTTTCCATATATACTCCATTCCGCCGCAAAGAAAGCGGCTTTGCTTTATAGGATCCCGGGAAGGTTGATTTTTTCTGGTTTGCCTTCCCTATGCTTTCATACTATCATTTCCCGGATAAAAAATCAATTTTCTTCCCGGGAAACGGCCCCGGGGAAAAGGAGGATTTTATCCGAAGGAATCAGAAGAGGAAAAGGGGAAGATATGCCGATGGAAAGGAGGGTAAAAAAAATCGGGGGATGAAAAATATTCTTTGGGAAAAGTTATTGACATTTTATGATATTGTGCATATAATATCAAATGTCGCTGCTGCAAGAACAAACAAGGCGCTTGGGGTAGTGAACACATGGCGGTGTAGCTTAGTTGGCTAGAGCGTCCGGTTCATACCCGGAAGGTCGGTGGTTCGACTCCACTCGCCGCTACCATAGATTTGGGGGTATAGCTCAGCTGGGAGAGCACCTGCCTTACAAGCAGGGGGTCATAGGTTCGATCCCTGTTGCCCCTACCAATTGCGGCCTGGTAGTTCAGTTGGTTAGAATGCCAGCCTGTCACGCTGGAGGTCGTCGGTTCGAGCCCGATCCAGGTCGCCAATTTCTTTGCTGATACGGCATACATGGTGGGTGTCGTCAAGTGGTTAAGACCCAGGGTTGTGGCTCCTGTATGCGTGGGTTCGAATCCCACCACCCACCCCATTCAATATTGTGAATGCCGGTGGAGCGGGAGAAAACTTATACATTCATATGACATTGGGGCGTCGCCAAGCGGTAAGGCAACGGACTCTGACTCCGTCATTCGCAGGTTCGAATCCTGCCGCCCTAGCCAATTTTGACCCATTAGCTCAGTCGGTAGAGCACTTGACTTTTAATCAAGGTGTCCCGCGTTCGAATCGCGGATGGGTCACCATTTTTATCATACCGACTGACATCAGCCCATAACGTTATATCTGCGGCGACATAGCCAAGTGGTAAGGCAGAGGTCTGCAAAACCTTTATTCCCCAGTTCAAATCTGGGTGTCGCCTCCAAAACCGGAACCGTTGTTCCGGTTTTTTTCGTATGAGAGAAAGGCCGTTTTTGTCTGGGGTGGTTTTTCTGCCGCTGGGAGAACGTATTTCGTGTTGCCGCAAAAATAAAGGAATGCTATACTGAAGGGGAAAACCGGCGGGGATTTTTTAGGATAAGGGGTGAAAAAATGAAAGAAAAATGGTTCAAGGGCCTTTCTGTTTTGTATCACAGCGCTGTAAAAATCACGGGAGAACAGGTGGTATATCTGGATCCTTACGCTTTGCAGGGAGAACCCCGGGACGGGGATGTGATTTTTATTACCCATGGCCATTATGATCATTTTTCCAAGGAAGATCTGGAAAAAGTGAGAAAGGCCGACAGCTGGATCGTTGTTCCTGAGGATTTGAAGAAGGAAGCGCTTTCTATGGGCTTTTCCCGGGAGCGGGTAATAGGGGTAAGGCCCGGTGAAAAGGGCAGAGCGGCCGGCGTGGCGTTTGAGGCTGTTTGGGCCTATAATAAGGAAAAGCCGTTTCATCCCAAAGAAAACCAGTGGGTAGGCTATGTCGTGACTTTAAACGGCATACGCTATTATATAGCGGGGGATACGGATATGACCGAGGAAAATCGGAACATCAGCTGCGATGTGGCCCTGGTGCCGGTGGGAGGCACCTATACCATGGATCCCTCGGAGGCGGCGGCTCTTGTGAACGAACTTAAGCCGACAGGGGCCGTTCCCACTCACTATGGCTGTATCGTGGGAAATAAGGAGGACGGAGACGCTTTTAAAAAACGTCTGTCCAGTGAAATCGACTGCCGGCTGCTGCTGTCTTTCTAAGGGATAGCGATAGGAACATCCTGCTAAAACCCTTTGATCAAAGATAGAAATGTAAAAACATCTTGACATTTTAGAGACTCTCTGGTATTTTCAGAATGTAAAAAGAATTTTACATTCTGAAAAGGAGGGGAGATGCTCTATGGTTAATATCATGCTGGCGGTTTTTGGGATTTTTTTATTGGTGTTGATTGTTTTGGATGTGCTGATGATCTATTCTCTTTTCAGAACAGGAGATGAAAGAAGACAGCTGATCGTCTGGAAGGCAAGTGCGTTTACCCTTCTTGTGGTGAGCCTGACCCTTGTGTTTGATGTCATCCAGTCCCTGGTGGAAAGTGAAGCCATGCTGGTCAGCCCGTTTACAAAGCTGAGCGTTACCGCCATGGTTTATTTTTTAAGCCTTCTTTATTACAGGAAAAGGTATGGCGATTAAGATGGAAAATATCATCAGAAGCAGGCGAAAGGAACTGGGCCTGTCTCAGGAGGAGCTGGCGAAAAAATGCGGCGTTTCCAGACAAACGGTCAACGCCATTGAAAATAACAAGTATGATCCCACATTATCTCTTGCTTTCCGGCTCGCCAAAGAACTGAAGCTTTCTGTTGACGGATTATTCACGCCGGATCTGTAGGGGGAAGAGCTTCGGAGACTGGAAACGGAAAGGCTGTCCGATCAGGAAGGGATGCTTTTCGGAGGTATGATATGCAGTATGTAAGTCATTATTCTTCTCCAATGGGAAGGATACTTCTTTCCGCCGGAGAAAACGGCCTGACAAGCCTTTGCTTTGAAGGACAGAGGTATATTCCTTCTTTTTTAAGAGATGAAACGGAGGAAAAGGAAACGCCGCTGCTTCAAAGGGCAAAGCACTGGCTTGATGTGTACTTTTCAGGGAAGGAACCGGATTTTTGTGTCCCGCTGAGTTTTGCGGGCACAGTTTTTCAAAATGACGTGTGGAGAATTCTCTGCTCGATTCCCTACGGGAAGACGGTGAGCTACGGACAGATCGCCGGGCAGATCGCTGAAAAAAGAGGTATTCCCCGTATGTCGGCCCGGGCTGTGGGCGGTGCGGTAGGGCATAATCCCATTTCTATCATCATTCCCTGTCACCGGGTAGTGGGATCAAAGGGAAACCTGACCGGATACGGAGGGAACCTCGAAAGAAAGCTGGAACTGTTAAAACTGGAAAAAGCGGATACAGAGGGGTTTTTCTTTCCGAAGAAAGGCCTTTGCAAAGATAGAAAAAAGAGGATATGAGGATATTGGAAGCTGCGGACAGGCGGCCGGTCCTGATAAAGAGGCTGCTGGAAGTATGGGAAAACTCCGTAAGAGCCACCCATCTTTTCCTGTCGGATGAGGAAATCAAAAATATAAAGGAATATGTCCCCCAGGCGTTGAAGGGGGTTGCGCATTTGGTGATCGCGGAAGATGAAAAGGGCTGTGCCGCGGCTTTTATGGGAATTGAGGAGGGCAGGCTGGAAATGCTTTTTGTTTCCACAAAGAAAAGGGGGAAGGGGCTTGGCAAACGTCTGATCCAATACGGGATCGAAAACCATGCCCTCAAACGGCTGGCGGTCAATGAGCAAAACCCTCAGGCCATAGGATTTTATGAACATATGGGCTTTCATGTTTACAAAAGGACAGAACTGGACGAACAGGGGAACGCCTATCCTCTGCTGTATATGAGCCGTTAAAAGGGCTCTTATGGGGTAAAAGTACCGGAGTATATCAAATATTTCGGTACTTTTATTTTTGACAATATCAGTTGTAATAGATAATCATACGCAGAAAGGCTTCTTCGTTTCCGGCATTTCTATAAGAATGAGGGAGATCAGCCATGAAACGAATAATCGCCAATATCCAAAAAAGGAGATAAAATGTATGTACTTGAATTAGCACAATCAAAAGATGCAGCAAAATGCTATGCTATGCCGTGCTGCACTAACTTTAGTTAAGAATTTATGCCTTTCAAAAGGCGTCCATTCTATTCGTGTTGATACGGACTTTCACAACGGGAGAATGCAACACATCTTGGAAAAAGGCATGCCTGTGATACAATACAAATATACCAGGTATGAGGAGGCGCAATTATGGAACTTCGAGCCCTTCGCTATTATTTGACCGTTGCACGAGAGGAAAACATCACTCGTGCCGCAGAAATTCTGCATATTACCCAGCCGACGCTCAGCCGTCAGATGGCGGAGCTGGAAGAAGAACTGAGCACTCGTTTATTTGAGAGGACAAACCGGAAAATTGTGCTGACAGAATCCGGGATGCTGCTGCGACGCCGGGCGGAGGAACTGGTCTCCCTGGCGGACAAGGTTCAGCAGGAATTCCAGAGCGGCGATGACGAATTGATGGGGCTGATTTCCATCGGCAGCGGCGTTACTGCGGCGGTATCGGAGTGTCTGCCCAAACTTTTGCAGGAATATGCGCAGAAGTATCCCCAGGTGTGCTTTGCACTTCATACCGGCACGGCGGCAGTGATTAAGGACCAGCTTGACAAAGGGCTTTTGGATATCGGGATTCTGATGGAACCCATCGAGGTGGAAAAATATGATTTTGTGCGGCTGCCGAAAAAAGAAGTCTGGGGCATCCTGATGCCGGAAGATGACCCGCTGGCACAAAAATCGGAGATAACCCCTGGCGACCTGCAAAACCTTCCGCTGATCGTCAGCTGGCGTATCGGGGAGAGGGAGGCAAAAGCATGGTTTGGCGGGGACACGGAGCATCTGAATGTATTCTGCACATATGACCTGATCGACAATGCGGCCACGCTGGTGGAGCATCGCCTGGGATATGCCTTTGTGATCCAGGGCGCACTGAAGTCGATCCCCGGTCTTACCTTCCGTCCTCTTTTCCCGGAAGTCAGCAATACTTCTTTGCTGGTTTGGAAAAGATATCAGCCCTCCAATCAGGCCGTGCAGAAATTTATAGAACTGATCAGAAATGCTTATAAAGCATAGCAATCAAACAAAACAAGCATTTTACAAATAACAGAAGCCATTTTATACTGTGGGTGTACCGGAAAACAAGAAGTTTTCCCGTGCACTCATTTTTTTATAGATGGGAGGCAGGACATGACGAAGGAGCAGGCGAGCAAATGCTTTGGTGTTCCCCTTGCAAAGCTGCAGACCTATGAAAAGCAGGGGTTGTTCGACTGCCACAAGCAGCCGGATGGAAGCATCGATTACACCGAAGAGCTGATGGACTATGTGGGAATCATCAGCATCCTGACGGATTCTGGCGCTGAGGTGGATGCGCTCCGGGATTTTATGCGGAAGCTTATGGAAAGCACGATCACAAAGGAAGAAAAGCTGCGGTATCTGCGCAGACAGCGTCAAAAGCTTCTGGCGGATATCCATTCCAAGCAAAAATCATTGGATCAGTTGGATTACATCATTTTTGACACCAATAAGCCGGCAGGTTCTGCTGTCTAAAGAAAAGAAAGGACGGATGCGACGATGAAATCGTGAGGATTGAAAGTATGGAACCGGGGGCTGCCGTGACCGAGGGCCTTTCCCTGGGAAGCTCACAGGCCGCAGAACCTGCCCCAGCTTGAGAAGCTGGAAATGCTGGCGAGAGAGGCAAACGTAAACACAAGAGGTTCCTGGGAAAATCCCCTGGAATCTGTATCAGAATCGAAATCAGTGGGAAGTTCAGTTTGGAAATAAAACGGAGGGATAACAAATGAACGAAAAAATTGTGCAGACAGCAGGCAGAGATCAGCTGGGCGGCTTCGCCCCGGAATTTGCCCATTATAACGACGATGTTCTCTTTGGCGAGAATTGGAACAACCGGGGCATTGACCTGAAAACCCGCTGCATTGTAACGCTGGTGGCGCTGATGGCCTCCGGGATCACCGATTCATCCCTGGTGTACCATCTGGAAAACGCCAAGGCTCACGGGGTGACCAAAGCGGAAGCGGCGGCCATCATCACCCATACAGCGTTTTATGCAGGCTGGCCCAGGGGCTGGGCGGTATTCCGTCTGGCAAAGGAGGTCTGGAAGGATGAGGATGCCCCGGAGGACCACGGCGGCCTGTTTGGTCTGGGGCAGCCCAACGATGCCTATGCCAAGTATTTTGTGGGGCAGAGCTACTTAAACCCTGTGGCGGGTCAAAGCGGTGTCAACATTGCAAATGTGACCTTTGAGCCGGGCTGCCGCAACAACTGGCATATCCATAAGGCGCAAACGGGCGGCGGCCAGCTGCTGCTCTGCACGGAAGGCCGGGGCTGGTATCAGGAATGGGGCAAGGAGGCGCGCAAGCTGCATCCCGGAGATGCGGTGGAGATCCCCGCAGGGGTCAAACACTGGCACGGCGCGGCAAAGGACAGCTGGTTCTCTCACCTGGCGGTGGAGCTGCCCGGAGAAAACACAGCCAACGAATGGCTGGAAGCCGTAACCGACGAAACCTACAACGCTATTTCCGAAGAAGGCATACGAACTGGGGAAAAGGATAGGAGGATGATGCTATGAAGCGGGCTGCCATCGCCAAAATGGAGGGCGGAATGAGGTACACAAAACTGGGAAAATCCGATCTGACCGTCTCCAGAATCTGCATGGGCTGTATGGGCTTTGGCGATCCGCATAATGGTCAGCACAGCTGGACGCTGGATGAGGAACATTCCCGCGAGATCATCCGCCGGGGGCTGGAACTGGGCGTCAACTTTTTTGATACCGCTGTGGGCTACCAAAGCGGCACCAGCGAACAGTATCTGGGCCGGGCTCTGCGGGATTTCGCCAAACGTGAGGACGTGGCGGTGGCCACCAAATTCCTGCCCCGCACCCAGGGGGAGATCGCTGCCGGCATCACCGGCCAGCAGCACATCCAGAACATGATCGACACCAGCCTGCGCAATTTGGGACTGGATTATGTAGACCTGTATATCTATCATATGTGGGATTATGAAACGCCCCTTTATGATATTATGGACGGGCTGAACCGCATCGTGCAGGCCGGAAAAGTTCGCTACATCGGAATTTCCAACTGTTTTGCCTATCAGCTGGCCAAGGCCAATGCTCTGGCGGAGAAGGAAGGCTTTGCCAAGTTTGTGTCCGCCCAGGTCCACTACAGCCTGATTTTTCGGGAGGAAGAACGGGAGATGGCAAAGCTCTGCGCCGAGGACAACATCGCCATGACATCGTACAGCCCGCTGGCGGGGGGGCGGCTTTCCAAACATCCAGGGGAGACCTCCAAGCGGCTCCGGGAGGACAGCTATGCCAAATTCAAATACGACGCCACAGCCCGGCAGGACGGGATCATCATTGACCGGGTGGCCCGGCTTGCGGAAAGGCGCGGCGTTTCTATGACAGAGGTTTCCCTGGCGTGGCTGCTCACCAAAGTGACGGCCCCGGTGGTGGGCGCTACCAAGCTGCACCACATTGAAGGGGCGGCCAAGGCGGTGGAACTCGCTTTAACGCCGGAGGACATCGACTACCTGGAAGAGCCTTATGTTCCCCACAAGCCGGTGGGCGTGATGGCACAGAATACCCCGGCCGCTTCAAAAGAGCAGCATGTCTGGGGCACCGGCAACCAAAAAATCCAGGGCCAATAAGTTTACAGGCCGGGACAAGCGAGTTTTCCATTTTCCGACTCCTTTAGAAAAATCATTGTAGTAGGCGGTAACCAGAATGTCCGCCAGGATGAAAACGGGATCGCAACGATAGGATTCAGGATACCTTAAAAACACTGAATTTATATAACAGCAACATTGATTATTAAAGTTATTGGAAAATAACATACAGGAGAAATGAGAATATGATCAAAATACTGTCCGTTTGCCACGGCAGTATCTCGAAAAGTCCTGAAAAAGTCAGTAAAATCAATGGGTTTACGAAGCAGAAAGGCGCTTACTACACCATTTTCGAAAGAGCCTTGAATGGCAAAATGGAAAACGATGAAAGAATTTGATAATTTTGTAGAAATCTATAATATACTGGGTTATATTGCGAATTGGGTAGACGTTGTCTGCCCAATTTGTCTGAGAAAATACATATTTATTGACTTTTGTGCCATGTAATCATATAATAACAAGCGTAAAAGACAATGGAAAGCAGGGAATTATTGTGGGAGCTACTGAAGAGATTATTAAGATGGCAAAAGGGAATAATGGAACGATTACTACTGCAATGGTGGTTGCAGCAGGGTTTTCACGTGGGAATATCAAGTATCTTGTTGATAAGGGAATGATAGAGAAATCTTCCCGAGGTATTTACATTTTGCCGGAAGTTTGGGATGATGAAATTTTTAATTTACAGAATCGATTTAAAAGAGGAATTTATTCCCACGAAA
>CALWZU010000124.1 GCA_944386095.1 uncultured Clostridia bacterium
TTGCCCTGTCAGATACAGCTATTATCCCATCGAAGGCTCCGTTTGTCAAGGCCCTGTGCCCCTCTATTGTGGCCCTGTGCCCCTCTATTCGTTTTTCAGACTTTCCAGGGCGCTCATGGCCATAGCCCTTCTGGCGGGGGAATATCCCGCTGCAAGTCCCGTAAAAAGCGCAAACGCCAAAGCTCCCAGCGCTACCCACCAGGGGATCACGGAAATCTGTCCGCCGGCTCCCGTCCCTTCCAAAAGACCCGATAAAAAAGGCTGAAGCACCGTATTCATGCAAAGGGAGGCAAGAAAGCCCAGAGCCACCCCGAAAAGCCCGCCTCCCAGGCCGATCATCCCGGCTTCCATCAGAAAAAGCCTTTTTATATCCCCAAGTCCCGCGCCGATGACCTTCATAACGCCGATCTCCCGTGTCCTTTCATAAATAGACATAACCATGGTATTGGTAATGCCAAGGGCGGCCACCAAAAGGGAAATCCCTCCGATGCCGCCTAAAACCCCCTGTATCATGGCGGCGGTTTTTTTCATGGAGGAAAGCCAGTCGTTGAGACTGTGAGGTTGAAAGCCCATCTCCTTTACCTGCCCGCACACCTCCTGGACCCGGTCCAGATCCTCCACATAAAGCCAGGCTTCATCATAGCCCTGTTTTTCCTGTCCGGGATTTTTTTCCGCAAGACGGGTCTGACGCAGGATCTGTTTCAGATCCTTCAAATCCATCACGCAGCGGTAGGAGGACTCATCATTTTCTTCTAGCACACCTGTCACCTTGCCTTTAAAGCGGGGATACTCCACCCGGGGCGCCTCCGTCTCTTCTCTGATCATAGGCTTCCTTTTTCCGTAATCAGGATCCCCTGTCAGAACCAGCTTTTCGGAAAACACGTCTATCTCCGCTCCCGTTCCGTCAAAGGAGGCGTATTGCTGCTTTCGGGGATCATAAAACTGAGAGGGGATGCTGCTTCCCATCACCAGGCCATAGCGGTCTGAGGATTGAAGAAGCCTTCCCTTTTCCGCTCTGTAGCCAAAAAGCTCCATCACCTGGGGCTTGATGCCGATCACTTCGCTTTCCGCTATTTGCTTTCCTATTCCCATATAAAGATAAGCGGATAAAACCGGCGTGGCGCCGCTGACGCCGGGAATCTTTTCCATCTGGCCGATACGCCGTTCATCCAGCACAAGGGCTCTTCCGTCAGGGCCCCGGGCCTGTTCCGATTTGGACACCTGGATCAAATGAAGGTTCCCATAGCTTTCCATCTGCGCCTGGTAAGAAGCGGAAAGGCCAAAACCAACAGAAAGCATCGCCACAATGGCGCAGGTGCCCACCGCCACGCCCATAAGCGCCAAAAGGCTCCGGACTCTTCGTCTGAAAAGGTTTTTCAGGGAAAACTCCATAAGATCACTGATTCTCATACTCGTTTTCCTCTTCTTCCGGTCTCTCCAGGCTCAGCGCCTTCAAAAATCCCTTCTTTTTCTTTTTTCTCCACATAAACAGCCCTCCGGCAGCCCCGGCAAGCCCTCCGGCGCAAAGGGCAAGGGGCAGTATGCCGGAACCCGGGGAGGCCTGATCTTCATAAAAATCCTCTCCAAAGCCTTCTTCTTCCCAGGGACTGGACTCCACCGTCATGAGAAAAGGCTTTTCGTAAACGATCTCTTCTCCCCCGTCATTCTCGTAGGTAAAGATCAGCCTGCCTTCCATGGGGCCCTCCTGTCTGGGGATCAGGGTCAGATCGTAATAATCACCGCTGCCCGCCGCCATATTTCCGACAAAATACAGCTTCTGCCCGGAAACATCAAAATCTCCTTCCGCCTGTACCCGCAGGTTATGCAGCACCGTTTTCCCCATGTTATAAAACTGTACATTGACAAAGGCCTCGGTTTGAGGATAAAGCTCCGGCGGCTGCAAAGGCTCCTCCACCACCAGCCGGCTTTCCTGCCAAAGGGCTACCGAAATCTGATCCGTGGCCGTATAGCCGTTTCCCTGTTCGTCCTCATAGCTCATGGCCACCGACAGGCAGGAGGTTTTCTGCTCCGCATCAGGCCGCGCCGCCAGCTGAAGGGTTTTTTCCGCTGCGGCCCTTGGCCTGATCCGCTCTATAAAATAGGAATTGCTGCCTGATACAGGTAAAAACGTCCCCTCTTCAGAGCTTACGGTTACCTTAATATTCCGGATCTCCTTTCCGGCGCTGGTATTTTTCAGGGTGATCGAAAGAGGGAAGCTGCTTCCCGCCTGCACCTGTCCTCCGGGATAAGCATAATCGGAAACCATCAGCTGAGGTGTTTTTTCTCCTGTTTCCGTTTTTTCCGGCTCCTTCGGCTTTTTTTCCACAAACAGGCCCGTGTACTGCGTCTGGGGCTGCCCCTCCTTTCCCTCCTGCATCTGCGGCTGCACCGTGATTTTAAAGGGCTGGAACTTCCCCCCCTGATCCTGGGGCGCGAAAAACGTAACGGAAAAGCTTTGAGGCCTTCCTTTTTCCAGAGAATCGATCAGAAAAACATTGCTGGTTTTGTTGATCATGCCTTCCTGGCCCTCTACGCTGACCCGGACAGCCTTCGCTTCCTTTCCCGATGAATTGGACACCTGAAAGCACAGCTGAAAGTCCGTTTCCACGGGAACCTGCTTGGGTATGGTTACCTGGCTGATCGTCAGATCCTCCGCCGCCGCCTTTTCCTTTTTTTCCTCCGAAAGCACCGGCAGATAAAAAACCTGCTCTACGCTCTGGTTTTCACCCTCCCGGTTCAGACCGGAGATTTTCAGGGTAAAGGGCTGGTTTTTCCCAGGGGTTTCTTCTTCCACCGTCACGGGGAATTCCACCCTCTTGGTGCTTCCGATGGTCACATAGCCCAGATTGACGCTGTTGCTGCCTCCCTGAATGGAAAGCCCCTCCGGCAATGCCAGGGTGACCAGCGTGTTTTTCAGATAGGTGTTTCCCTTGTTAAACAGCTCAAAGCCCACCTGGGTCACCTTTCCCGCCTGGAGCCCTTCCCCTCCCTGGATCAGAGAAATGTCAAAGGCGGCCGCCGCGCTCCCCGACGAAGGGCTGAGATTTTCTGAAACGTTCAAATGGATTTTTTCACTTAGCTCCTCTCCCCTGTCCATATCCCGCACGGTCACGGTCAAAGACCTGTCTCCCGAAGACGCGACCCTTGAGGCCTTTACCTCAAATATGGCCTGCAAAACCGAGCCCTTTGAAACCACAGCGGCGCTTTGGCTCTTTTTTGTCACTGTAAAGTCCCCTTTTCCATCGGAAAGGGAAACCTCCAGCCTGGCCTGTCCTTCTCTTTCATTTCTGATTTCCACACATAGGCTGATTGTTTCTCCCTGGACCACGCTAAATCCAGATACATGCTCTATCACCAGCCCCTCCGGTCTTCCCGCATAAACCCGCTGAGCCTGAATGAGCCCGGGGGCGGGGGTAAGGGGTATGATCCACAGAGCCATAACCCAGGTCAAAGCCAGAAGGATGGCCTTGATTGCGAGTAATCCGTAGGGACAGCTTCTGTTTTCCTTATGCTTCATCTGTTTCTCCTTTTCTTTTGTCCGATATGATTCTTCCATCCCCAATCACCACCGTCCGATCCGCAAAGCCGGCCACGAATGGGTCGTGGGTCACGATAATAAGGGTCTGCCCGCCCCGGCGGACCGTTTTTTCCATAAGCCCCATAATCTCCCGGGTGGTGCGGCTATCCAGATTTCCCGTAGGTTCATCCGCAAACAAAAGCCTTGGAGAGCCTGCCAGGGCTCTTGCGATCCCCACTCTCTGCTGCTGTCCTCCGCTCATCTGGGAAGGCCTTCTGTTTTCAAGGCCCGAAAGACCCACTTCCTCCAAAGCCCTTCTGGCCAGCTGCTCCCTTTTCCGTTTCCCCTGGCCCCGAAATACCAGAGGAAGGGCTACATTTTCCACCGCCGTAAGCATGGGTAAAAGCTGATAGGACTGAAAAATAAAACCCACATTTTTCTGGCGAAACAGGGCCAGGGCCTGTTCATCCAGGCGGTGCAGCAAAATATTCCCCACACGGATTTCTCCCTTTGTAGGCTTTTCCAGCCCCGCCGCCAGATTCAAAAACGTGGATTTTCCCGAGCCGGAAGCGCCAAGCAGGCACAGGATCTCTCCCGACCTGATTTTCAGGGACACATCCTCAAGGGCGGTAACGGTTTCTGTTCCCATTTCGTAGCGCTTTGTCACATGTCTAAGCTCCATGAGTACCTCGCAGGTTCTCTGCCCGTCCATATCCGGTTTTCCTTTCTTTTTCGTTTTATCTGAATTTGTTTTGTCTGTACTATAACATATGGTACGGATTGGTTCAATAAAAAAACCCTTACAAAAACCTTAAGTCTGCTGACAGCTTTCGGTTTTATAAGGGTCTTTCTTTCATACAGGAAACGGACTGCCCCGGAGAAAATCCTCTCTTTCGTTTCTCCTTCGAAAAGGATCGAAAGGCCGTTTATTTTTCCCGGGCCTTTGCCAGACGGCTTTCGATCTGGCTTGTCACCTGGTTGAAATGGTCCTGATCCCACACCAGGATGGGCGGGGTTTTGGTCTGAAAATGCCGGTAATCGGGGCAGCAGTTGGAACAGCCTCCCAAAACCAACAGTCCGTCATACAGGGTATCCTCCTTTGCCAGTTCAAAGTCCACCCGGTTCTGAAAATGACGGCTGATCATTTTTAAGAATTCACCCCGCTGGTAACGGGGATTACAGCCTCCGCAATATTTTACGCCAAATCGCATAGAGCCTCTCCTTTTTGGAATTTCATTATGTAAAAGAGACTGCCGCAGCGGGATAGCCACGTTGCGACAGTCTCCTTGTTACCGTTTACGTCAAAACAGCCTTTGCCCTTTCAGGCCCAAAGGATTATTCCTGGATACCGGCCAGAGCCTTTGCCAGCTCTTTCTTGTGAGCCAGGTTGCCCTGTCTTGCGATCATGATTCTCTGAGCCTGAGGAGAACCGGCGCCGTGCATGGATTCTGTTCTGTAGCCTACGGCAGCTGCGCCCAGGCACAGGTTTTCGATGAATCTCATGATTCTCTGTCTGTTTTCTACCGGAACGTCTCCGTTGCCCTTGAAGTACTTTCTGCAGTATTCTCCGATTGTCATTTCGCTCTTTGTGGGAACCTTTACGTCGGAAGTAAAGTCCGCTTCGGAGGGCATGGTAACCATCAGGCCGCCGGCGATGTCTTCAGCCAGTCTGACGATTTCATAGGGGAATCTTGTGATATTCTGCTTACATACGTTTGCCAGAAGCAGGTCGATCTGATAGTTGCCGGCCTTTGTGGCATAACCTTCAGCGGAGCAGGCGATACCGCAGCAATACAGCGTTTCGTTGAGGTGGGTCATTTCAATAAGCTTATCCTTGATGTGAGAAGCCTTCGCAGCGCCATTGTAATCAGCGGCAACAGCAGCGGCACCGATGAGCACATCGCCAACGCCGACTTTGCATCCGCCGTAGCTCTGTCTGTGGTAACCGGCGAATCTTTCTACCAGCATACCGGAGAAGTCCCATTCACCGCACATGAAGATTCTGTCATTGGGTACGAATACATGGTCGAATACAACCAGGGCTTCCTGTCCGCCGAACTGCTTGTTGCCTACGTCGATGCCTGTGCCTTTTTCCAGCTTTCTGGTGTCGCAGGACTGTCTGCCGTAGATCATGAACACGCCTTCTGCGTCAGAGGGAACAGCGAAGGAAACCGCATAATCCTTGTCGGCTTCTGTCATGGAAATGGTCGGCATGATCAGATGCTCATGAGAGTTGATGGAACCGGTCTGGTGAGCTTTCGCACCGCATACTACGATACCGTCTTCTCTTCTTTCCACGATTCTGACAAACAGGTCGGGATCCTTCTGCAGATGGGGCGCAAGACCTCTGTCGCCTTTGGGGTCTGTCATAGCGCCGTCAACGACGAAGTCTTTTTCCTGGATATATTCCGCATATTTCTTGAAGTTTTCATGATAATGTGTGCCATATTTTTCGTCGATTTCATATGTTGTGGAGAATACAGCATTAAAAGCGTCCATACCAACGCATCTCTGGAAGCAGGAAGCGGTCTTCTGTCCCAGGAGTCTCTGCATCTTGACCTTTTTTCTCAGGTCGTCTGTGCTCTGATGCAGATGGGCGAATCTGTTGATTTTTTTGCCGGTGAGGCTGGAGGTGGCGGTCATCAGGTCTTCGTATTCAGGCTGCTGAGCCAGCTCATAGGTCATAGCCATACAATTGATAGAAGGTCTGATGATAGGATCGTCTACCCAGTTCTCAACCTTTTCTCCGAACATGTACACCTGTGTTTTTAAAGCTCTCAGGCTTTCAATGTACTGTTCCTTGGTCATTAATGCCATTGTCAATCACTCCTTTTACATCTTTTATAAATTTTAATTGCATTTATCACATACCGATGAATCTTTGAAGCATTCTCATCCATCGAATGATGCGCTCCCTTCAGGCCGGGCTCCGGGCCCTGCCGGATACCTTCTTCGCCCTTTTAACGTTCGCCGTTCATCAGCCGCCTTGCCAGCTGGATCAGGTCGTCGCTGACGGAGGTGTCAAGCTTTACGTCCACCAGCTGCGGTATTTCTTCCATTAACACTTCTTTTACGATATCTTCTGTGGTCATCTGGGCGGATGGGCAGCCGCTGCATGCGCCTGTCAGCCGGACCGTGACGATGCCGTCGCGATAATCCGTCAGAACCGCACCGCCGGAGTGCTCACCGAGGACGGGATTGATTTTTTCTTCAATGATTTTTCTGATTTTTTCTTCCATCTTTCGTCCTCTTTTCTTTCAGATTCTTGCATTTTCCACAAAAAACATGTGATTGCCCCATGCGGTTATATGTTACCATTGTTTTTTTGATTTATCAAGATGCAATTTCTACTATGAAAGTCTATCTTCGCTAAAAAAGGAAACCCTTTCGTCTTAAAGGGGTTTCAGGCTCTGGGATGGCTGCTGTCATATACCTCCTTAAGCCGGTTTCTGGTGGTCAGAAGATATACCTGGGTGGCCGTCACATCCTCATGGCCCAGCATCTCCTGCAGGGACTTCAGATCCGCACCGTTTTGCACCATATGGATGGCAAAAGAATGCCGCAGGATCTGAGGGGTGATCCTTTTCTTTATACCGGCCTTTCCGGCATAATAACCGATGATCTTCCACAGGCCCTGACGGGTCAGTCTCTGCCCTGCATAGTTCAGAAACAGCGCCTGCTGGTCCTGGTCCTTGACAAAGTTTTCCCGGGACTGGGCAAGATAGGTCTCCATGGCCCTGCGGGCCGGTTTCCCCAAAGGGATGATCCTGGTTTTCCCGTGTTCGCCCATACAGGCCACAAAGCCCATTTTAATATTCACATCGGAAAGATTCATATCCACAAGTTCGGAAACCCGCATGCCCGTGGCGTACAAGAGTTCCAGTATGGCCTGATCCCTTTCTCCCTTAGCGGAATCATCGGGCTGGGCCAAAAGCTTTTCCACTTCCTGAACGCTGAGGTATTCAGGGGGCTTTTTTTCGGCTTTGGGGGTTTTGATGTGAAGGGCCGGATTAAGCCGGGCCCCGCCCTTTCGGATC
>CALWZU010000125.1 GCA_944386095.1 uncultured Clostridia bacterium
CCCCATCCCGTTAAAACAAAAAAGCCTGTGATGGATCATGCTTTTCCTTCACAGGCGCGCTTTTGCTATTATGCTTTGTATTCTCTCACCAGCCTCAGGCTTCTTCTCTCTGAAGCAGGCAGCAGCATTCGATGTGCTTTGTCCAGGGAAAATTGTCATAGGCTTTAAGCCGCATCACCTGGTAGCCCTCCTGCTGCATCACCGCCAGATTTTGGGCCATGGTAAGGGGATTGCAGGAAATATACAGTATCTGAGGAGATCTGTAGGCAAGGATCTTACTGAGGGTCTTTGGCAAAATCCCCGCTCTCGGCGGATCCAGAACCATCAGATCCGGGGGCTCCTTCAGCTCATCCAGGGCGTCAAATACATCCGCCGCCACAAAGCGGCAGTTGTCAAGACCGTTTAAAGCGGCGTTTTCTCTTGCGGAGCCCACCGCCTCCTCTACGATTTCCACCCCCACGACTTCCTTTGCCTTCAGGGCCATGATCTGGGAAATGGTGCCTGTTCCGCAGTAAAGATCAAACACCCGCTTGCCCTCCAGCTCGTCGATCATCCCAAGGGCCTCCTGGTACAGGCGCTCCGCCGCCAGGGTATTGGTCTGGAAAAAGGAAAAAGGAGAAACCTGAAAGGTAAGCCCGAGGATTTCTTCCCTGTAATAGCCCCTCCCCCATAAAACCTCCAGGCTGTCGCAGTACACAAAATCCGAAACGCTGTCGTTGATCGTATGGGTGATCCCGCAGATCTCCTCGTCCAGTTCCAGGGCCAGCAGGCAGTCCACGAAGGCCTTTTTGTCAAGGCTTGCCTGAGAGGTGCTCACAAGATTCACCAAAAGCTCCCCTGTCCGCTCTCCCCGGCGGATAATCAGATTGCGCTGAAAGCCGGTTCTTTCCTTCTTCCGGTAAAAAGGGATGCCTCTTTGGGTGAAAAACGCCAGCGTCCCTTCCACAATCCGGTTAAAATCCGCCGGAGCGATCACGCAGTCAGAAACGGTGACAATATCCATATAGCGGCCCTTGCGGTGCATCCCAAGAGCGGGCCGGCCTCCCTTTTCCTCGTCTCCGAAGGTATATTCCATTTTGTTTCTGTAGCCGGTCAGTCTCTGACAGCCCTGTATCCCTTCAAATTTCTCCACCTGCACCTGGTTTTTGGAAAGCTGCTCCAGCACCTCCCGGCCCTTCCACTGCACCTGGGTTTCATAAGGGACCGTGGGAAAGCTGCAGCCTCCGCAAAAATGGGTAAAAGAACAAAGGGGCGCCTTTTCATAAGGCGCTCTTTCCTCCACCGAAAGGGTTTTGGCCAAAGCCCGCTTATCCCCGTTTCTTGTCACTCTTACCTGAAGACGCTGCCCGGGCAGAGCCTGGTCGATGCGGATCTTTTTCCCCTGGTAATGAGCCAGCCCTTCCCTGGGATAGATCAGTTCTTCAGCCTCAACGCTGATAATATCTCCCTTTTTCAAATTCCCTCTCCTTTTGCCTTTTCCTTCCTTTGGTTTTTCCGGGAACGCCCTCTCAGGTCTCTACCCGTCTGACGCCCTTCACCATGGAAAATTCCGTCAAAAGAAAATTCACATTGGCGTAAACAGGCAAATGGAGATAAACCTCCACCAGCGTCAGGACGTTTTTCCCCTCCTGATCCTTTTCTTCAGGATCCTTGGGAACCGGCTGGGTTTTGATTTCATGCAGCCGGATGTCGTTTCCTCCCAGGATCTGTTCCATTTCCCGGATAAACGTCTCGGGGGAAACGGTAAAGACCTTAAGCACCTTATACTTTTTCTTCACCGTCATGACCTCCAGCTTGCGGACAAAGATCAGCACCACCAAAAGCACCACCGCCGTGCCCACGCCAACCACATACATGCCCGAGCCGATGGCAAGGCCGATTCCGGCGGTCGTCCACAGGCTTGCCGCCGTCGTCAGCCCCCGGATCATGTTCCGGTGAACGATAATGGTACCCGCCCCCAGAAAGCCGATGCCGCTGACAACCTGGGCCGCCAGACGGGCGGGATCCTTGTTGACGATGTCGATATCCGTAAATCCGTACTTTGAAATGAGCATCACCAGGCAGGCTCCAAGAATAACCACGATGTGGGTCCTCAGCCCCGCAGGCTGATTCTTGCTTTCCCTTTCCAGACCGATAGCGCCGCCGACGGCCGCCGCGATCAAAAGGCGAACCACCATTTCCGTTTCGGTGATCATAGTTCTCATCTCCTTTTACAAGCCGGATTTCAGCAGATCCTAGGATTCTGAAAAGGATGTGCCGATTACCGTTTCATTGATCTGACGCAGATTATAAGGCGTATCCTGATAAACGCAGTAATTGAGCCAGTTGGTATAAAACAGGCTGGCGTTTGCCCGCCATCTGACCACCACGTCCTTTGTGGGGTCGTCGTCCACATAATAGTTTTTAGGCACCTGCACTTCCATTCCCTTGGCCTTATCCCGGTCGTATTCCCCTTTCAGGGTTTCTCTGTCGTATTCAAAGTGCCCCTGGACAAAAACCCTTCTCCGGTTTTTGGAGGCGATGATATGAGGCCCCGCCTCATCGGATTCCGCCAGGATCTCCAGATCCTCCACCGCCAGGATGTCTTCCTTGCGCACGGCGGTGTGACGGGAATGGGGGACGAAAAACTCTTCATCGATCCCTCTCATAAGGACGGATTTGGGCAGGTTTACCCTGTGGGGGAAAACCCCGAAAAGCTTTCGGTCCAGATTATATTTATTAATGCCGTAGTGATAATATAACCCGGCCTGAGCGCCCCAGCAAATATGAAGGGTGCTGTAAACATTTTTTTTGGAATATTCCATGATCTGCACAAGCTCCGGCCAGTAGTCCACCTGTTCATAGGGCAGCGTCTCTACCGGCGCGCCGGTGATGATCATACCATCGTATTTTTTGTTTCGGATCTCATCAAAGGTTACGTAAAAATCCTCCAGATGGCTGGAATCGGTGTTTTTGGACTCGTGGCTGTCCATATGGATCAGCTTCAGATCCACCTGGATGGGGCTGTTGGCCAGCATCCTGATCAGCTGCGCCTCTGTGACCTCCTTTGTGGGCATCAGGTTTACAATAGCGATCCGAAGGGGCCGGATATCCTGCTGCTTGGCCCTTTTGGAAGCCATTACAAACACGTTTTCTTCCTTCAGGGTCCTGTAGGCAGGAAGCCTTTTAGGCAGTATGATAGGCAACGTCCCTCACTCCTTTTACTCTCTTTTCCTGTTTTCGACTCTCTTTCTTATATTAAAACGGTTTTAAGGGGATTTTACAACTGTTTTTTCCATGTATCCCCGGTCATTTCGTAAAATTCCTTTCTCAGGGCTTCAAAGCGGTCCTCTTCTATGGACCTTCTGATCTGTTCCATCAAAGCCCCAAGATAATAAAGGTTATGATGGGTCAGCAGCATGGAGGAAAGGATTTCTCCCGCCTTGAACAGATGCCGCAGGTAGGCCTTGCTGTAATTGCGGCACACATAGCAGTCGCAGCGGGGATCCAGGGGGGTAAAATCCCTTTCATATCCGGCGTTTTTGATATTCACCCTGCCCTGGGAGGTAAAGGCCAGTCCGTTTCTGGCCACCCTTGTGGGCAAAACGCAGTCGAACATATCCACGCCTCTTGCCACCCCTTCAAACAGACAGTCGGGGCTTCCCACTCCCATCAGGTATCTGGGCTTTTCCCGGGGCAGCTCCTCCACGCACTGCTCCAGTATCTCATACATCACCGGCTTGGGTTCTCCCACGGAAAGGCCTCCTATGGCATAGCCGGGCAGGTCCTCCTCTACGATCTGCCGGGCGCTTTCCCGCCTCAGCTGAGGGTACATCCCTCCCTGCATAATGCCAAACAGCCCTTGCCGGGGATTGTTGTGAGCCGCCTTGCACCGCCGGAGCCAACGGGTGGTGCGGTCGATGGACTTCCTTACATAATCCTGATCCGCCGGATAAGGGATACATTCGTCAAAGGCCATGATAATGTCCGCCCCCAGGGCGTTTTGGATCTCAATGGAACGCTCCGGGCTCAGAAGGTGCCGGGAGCCGTCGATATGAGACTGAAAGGCCACCCCTTCCTCGGTGATCTTTCTCATGGCGCCCAGGCTGAATACCTGAAAGCCGCCGCTGTCTGTAAGGATCGCTCCCTTCCAGTTCATAAACCGGTGCAGGCCTCCCGCTTCCCTGACCAGCTCATGGCCGGGCCTGAGATATAAATGATAGGTGTTGGAAAGGATGAGCCTGGCTCCTGTGTCCCAGACCTCCTCCGGGCGCATGGCCTTCACGGTGGCCTGGGTGCCTACGGGCATGAACACAGGGGTCTCCACGGTTCCATGAGGCGTAAAGAGCCTTCCCCTTCTGGCCCCTGTATGGCTGCAGGTTTTGATGGTTTCAAATGTGATCGGGTTCATAAGCGTCTCCTTGTCAAAGGGATATGTCTACAAAAGCAGCATACAGTCCCCATAGCTGAAAAACCGATAGCCCTCCCGGACCGCCAGCCGATAGCGTTTTAATATTTCCTCCCGGTCATAAAAGGCGGAAATCAGCATCAGAAGGGTGGATTTGGGCAGATGGAAATTCGTCAAAAGCCCGTCCACGACTTTAAATCGGTAATGCGGAGGCCGGATGAACAGATTGGTGCTGGCCTGCCCCGGCCTTACAAGGCCGTCCTCTCCCGCGGCGCTCTCCAGGGTCCTGGTGGAGGTGGTGCCCACGGCGATCACCCTTCTCCCTTCCTTTTTTGCCTGGTTGATGGTCTGGGCCGCCTGCTGGGAAATAGAATACTCCTCATAGTGCATCACATGCCCTTCAATATCTTCCGTTTTGACAGGCCGGAAGGTGCCGATGCCCACATGCAGGGTCACAAACACCACCTGGACTCCCTTTTCCCTTAAGGCCTCAAGAAGCGCCCGGGTAAAATGCAGGCCCGCCGTAGGCGCAGCCACAGAGCCCTCATAATGGCAGTAAACCGTCTGGTAACGACTTTTATCCTCTTCCTCTCCCGCTCTTTCGATGTAGGGAGGCAGGGGGATGTTTCCGTATTCATCCAGAAGCTCATGAAAGGAGCCCTCATAAGAAAAGCGCACATGCCGGGTTCCGTCCCGTCCCTCTCCCAGGATCCTGCCCGTAAACAGGGGGCTTTGGGAAAAGCTCACCACATCCCCCTCCTTCAGCCGTTTTCCCGGCCTCACAAGGCACTCCCATTCATCCTCCCGGATCCGCCGCACAAGAAAGACCTCTATTTTCGCTCCCGTGGGCTCCTTTGTTCCGAAAAGCCTGGCGGGGATCACCTTGGAATCATTGAGCACCAGGCAGTCCCCCGCCCGCAGATAATCCACGATATCGTAAAAATGCCGGTGCCGGGTTTCTCCCGTGTCCCGGTGGATCACCATCATTTTCGCATTTTCTCTTTTTTCGGCAGGATGCTGGGCGATCAGCTCCTGGGGCAGCTCATAATCAAATTCGGTCAGCTTCATGGATCAATACACCTCGATTCCGGTGTAGTAAAATTGCAGGATCTCCTCATAATCGGCCCCCTGCTTTGCCATCTCATTGGCCCCCTGCTGGCTCATGCCAAGGCCGTGTCCGTTTCCGTATCCGGTCAGGGTGATGCTGATAAAGTCCTCCGCCTGGGTCGCCCCAGAGCTCTGTCCTCCAAGAAGGCTCGCTGCGCCAAGGCCCGCCCCGTAAATACCCGTGCCGGAAAGCGCTGCGGCGCTTCCCTGGGCGGAAAGAGCGTAAAGGCCGCTCAGGGCCTGATTGCGGTTTTCCCTGCCGTCGGTCATAAATATCTGACCCGGCTGTTGAGCGCTTTCAGAGCCATCCCCGTTATCCGTCGCCGAGATGATAAATTTCTGAGAGGGTACGCCCAGGAAGGTCCTGATTTTTTCCCTTTCGAATTCCACGCTTCCCTGGGTCCCGGTGATACGCAGCTTTGTCACGCAGCCCGACTCGGCCTTTGATACGATTTCCACTCCCGTAACGCTGCCTACGCTCTTTCCCTGCTGGGTCAGCTTCTGCTCCAGTTCCCCGGCGCTTAAGCCCTCCACCCAGGTATATTCCGGATTATAGGGATCCGCCTTTGCCTTTAAATAGGAAATGTCGCTTCCCCATACATCCCGGCAGTCGTCTATGTATCCTCCGTTATTGGCCGAATAATAACAGGCCACCGGCTCTCCCTCCACTCTTGCGTAAACTCCCGCCGTTTCCTCCACCGCCTGGGTGCAGGACGGAGCTTCACAGCTTACGCCGCCGTAGACCTGACAATGGGTGCTGGTGCATACATCATAGCCCGACGACTTGTGGGTCGTGCCGCTTAAAGCCGCGAAGCTCCTGGCCGCCACCGCCTGCGCCTTCAACGCTTCCAGGGGATAGCTTGCGGACATTTCCCGGGGCACCACCCCGTACAGATAAGCTTCAAAGGGCATGACGTTGATCATCATCACAGAAGAAGAACCGCCCAGAAACATCATGGCGCCCCTGTATTTGCTCCCGCCTACCTGCCAGATGGTATTTTCCATATCCCCTGGCCCCACGGCGATGGTCTGTCCCTGGGAGGCGGTAT
>CALWZU010000126.1 GCA_944386095.1 uncultured Clostridia bacterium
GGGATTTATCGCAATGCCTTTCGCAGCGCATCCCCGGAAATGTGCCGGCGGTTTTTGAAGATCCTTTCTGATAACGGGATCCAGGCCACCCTCCGAAGGGAGCTGGGAAGGGATATCGACGGCGCCTGCGGGCAGCTTCGAAGCCGGAAATCTATGTCCCTTGAGACGGGAGAAGGCCCGAAGGAGGGGGACAAAATTAAATGAAAGAGTGTTTGCTATAGGCAGCGGCCTGTTGTATAATGAAAATACAAACAAAGGAAGACAGGATTTGCGATATCTCTGAAAAAGCGATGGGAGGCGATTGACATGGTAAAGTTAATAATCGGCAAAAAAGGCAGCGGCAAAACGAAAAAAATGATCGATATGGCCAACGACTATGTAAGAGACAGCAAAGGCAGCACGATTTTTATCAACAATGACCGCAGGCTCACCTGTGACCTGAACTACAGAATGCGGGTCGTATGCGTGGAAGACTATCAGCAGCTTGGGACCATCGATGAATACATCGGGTTTATCATGGGTATCATCAGCTCCGACCATGACATCGAAATGATTTTTGTAGACAGCGTTACAAAGCATGCCAATATTTCCCTTGAAAACATTTCCGCGTTCATCGAAATGCTGGATCGGATCTCCGAGCAATACAACATCGATTTTGTGGTCAGCATCAGCGCGGATCGGGAAGAAATCGGAGAAATCGCCGCGAAGCACGAAATCTTGAATTAAAGGCGGCAGGGATAGAAGCACAGCTTTATAGATCAAAAAAAAGGAGCTGCAAGGCTCCTTTTACAATAGGAAGGACGTTTTTACAAGGATCATGGAGGAACTTTATTTTACCTTTGCCCATCAAAAGCGCCTGCAGTATGGAGAAAAGGTCTATAAGCTGCCGGTGAATCTGCCCGCCACCTGTCCTAACCGGGATGGCACAAAGGGCTGGGGCGGCTGTATTTTCTGCGGCGCTAAAGGAACCGGCTTTGAAAACCTTTCAAGCAGCCTGCCGGTAAGAGAGCAGCTTGCCCGCAACAGAGCGTATATCGGCCCCAAATACAAGGCGCGAAAATTTATCGCGTATTTTCAGAATTTCACCAATACCTATTTTCCCGCTGAAAAAATGTATGCCTACACGAGAGAGGCGGCCCAGGGGGAGGGGGTGGTGGAGCTGTGCTTTGCTACCAGGCCGGACTGCGTGGGAAAGGAAGTCCTTTCGGCGATCCGGGAGGGTGCGGCGGGTAAAGGGGTCTGCATCGAGCTGGGTCTGCAAAGCGTAAATGAGGAGACGCTCCGGCGCATCAACCGGGGCCATACGGTGGAAGAATACGTAGAGGCGGTAAAGAGGATCCAGGCTTTCGGCTTTCAGGTGGGTACCCATTTGATCCTGAATCTGCCCTGGGACGGGGCGGATATGGCCCGGAAAGCGGCAAGGCTGATTTCCGGATTGAAAATCGATACGGTAAAGCTTCATACCCTGTATATCGAGAAAGGGACGGAGCTTGGCCGGCTGTACCAGGAGGGGCAGATTCAAATTTGCAGCCCCGGGGATTATGTTCAGAGGGCGGCGGATTTTCTGGAAGGGCTGAGACCGGATATTTCCGTGCAGCGTCTTGCCAGCCGGGTACCCAATGGGGATACGATTTTTTGCAACTGGGGCATGGGCTGGTGGCGGATCCGGGATGAGATCTGCCGGGAGCTTGAAAAAAGAGGAACACGGCAGGGAGAAAGGTGGAAAGAAGCCAGATGAAGGACATTCTGATTTTATGGGATATCGACGGGACGCTGATGAGCTGCGGAGCGGACGGGACAAAAGCTCTGAACCAAACCTTTTTTGAACTGACGGGAGTGGAAAACGCCGTAGGAGAAATCAAGGTGGGAACCGCTATGGACGCTATGATCGTGGACCGGCTCATGAAGCATTTTCAAATCCCCCGGGAAAAACGGGAAGAAATCCTAGACCGGTTTTTTCAGAATCTGAAGGAAATCCTGCAAAAGGATCAGAATAAACGTGTCCTGCCCGGCGTCAGGGAAATCCTTTCCCTGCTGCAAAAAAACCCCCGCTTTCAGATGGGTCTTTTAACCAGCAATTTTAAGGCCGGAGCGGACATGAAGCTGGAGAGCGTTGGCCTGGGCGGCATTTTCACCATGGGCGGATACGGAGACATATACGGAGAAAAATGGCACGCGGCAAGGCTTGTAATAGAAGAAGCCCAGAGAAATCTGGAAAAAACCTATGAAAAAGAGAATATATACTTGATCGGCGACACATGGTATGATATAGAGTGTGCCAGAAGGCTGGGCATCCGCAGCATCGCCGTGGCCACGGGATGGATGGGAGCTGAACAGCTGAAGGAAAAAAATCCGGACTATTTCTTTTATACCCTGGAGGATACCCGGCGCTTTTTTGATGTAATAGAGGGCAGAGTAAATCCCGGGATCTGATGAATCTGCAAAGGAGTTTAAAGCATGTTGCACTGGAGAGAATTTCTGCTTCCTTACGAGGCGGCGGTGGAAGAGCTGAAGAACAAGCTGAAGGCCATTCGTAACGAATGCAGAAAGACCAATGAGTATTCCCCCATCGAGTTCGTAGTGGGAAGGGTCAAGCAGGTGCCCAGTATCATTGAAAAGGCTCAGAAGCTGGGGCTGGGAGAGGACGAGATCCACAAGATCGACGACATCGCGGGAATAAGGATCATTTGCCAGTTTGAGGATGATATTTATGAGATCGTCAAGATGCTGCGGGCCAGAGAAGGCCTTGACATGGAGATCGTTTTGGAAAAGGATTACATACGGGAGGTCAAGGACAGCGGCTATCGCAGCTATCATATGATCGTCCGTTATCCGGTTTATACCCTGAAGGGGGTCAAGCTGGTTTTGCTGGAGATCCAGATTCGGACCATGGCCATGAATTTCTGGGCGACTGTGGAGCATTCTCTTCGATATAAATATAAAGAGGCCCTGCCGGAAAATATCGCCCAGCGTCTGAAAAACACCGCTCAGGCGGTGAATCAGATCGATACGGAAATGCAGGCCATCCGGGATGAGATCATGAGCGCCCAGCAGCTGTTCATGCATAAGTCCAATACCGTATCACAGATTTTAAACGATATCAATATCCTGGAAAAAATGGGAGAACATGAAACCGCCGCCCGGTTCCGAAGCGCCTTTGGCATGATGCATTATGAGCAGGAAGGGGAAATGGATCTGGGCCTGGAAGAGCTGGCGGAAAAAACCCGGGAGGCAGTGGTGATCAAAAACAAGACCATCACGGAAAAAATGGGAGACCAGGGCCAAAGCTGGCCCGATGAAGAAACGGAAGAGGCCGGGCCTGAAACCGCTCAGGCGGCTCAGTAACGATCCCCTTGCGGAAAAGCCCCGGGGAATTTGGAAAGCCGCCGGCCTATAGGAACCGGCAAGGCGCCTTTTTGGCAGAGAAGCTGCGGAAAGGCCGGTAAGAAAAGGGAAGGAATGACACAAAGGCCATGGCTTATGATATGAGGTTTGTCAAAAAGGTGTTTCAGGAAAAAGATCCCGGAGATCAGGGCATGAGGGGCCGGTATGCGGTGCTTGCGCTGATGGTGGAGGAAGAAGGGCAGGCCAGCCTGATTTTTGAGGTGCGCTCGGAACGGCTTCGAAGGCAGCCGGGAGAGATCTGTTTCCCGGGCGGCCATATCGAACCGGGAGAAAGCCCCCTGCAGTGCGCGGTCAGGGAAACGGCTGAGGAGCTGGGGATCCCGGGCAAAGACATAAAAGTGATTTCTTCCCTTGGCTATGAATACACCTATACCGGGGAATTGCTGCATTCCTTTGTGGGACAGACAGATGCCCAAGCCCTCAGGCGAAGCTGCCTCAACCCGGAGGAGGTAAAGGAAATCTTCAAGGCGCCTCTTTCCTTTTTTCTGGAACAGGGCCCCCGGGAGGCCTATGATTATCAGTCCTATCATATTTGGGGACTGACGGCCAGGGTTGTCAGAAGGCTTGTGAAACGATGCCTGCATCCGTAAAGGAGCAAGCCGTATAGAAAAATATAAAAGATGGAGAGCGGATCGAAAAAAAGCGGTCTGAACCGAAAAAGGAGGGAAGGAATATGAAGCTGGCCTTATGTCAGATGATGGTAGGGATGGATCCGGAAGAGAATTTGAAAAAAGCTTTGAAGATGGTGGAGACGGCTGCCGGAGAAGGCTGCGATATGGCCGTTTTGCCTGAAATGTTTAATTGCCCCTATTCCAATCGGTATTTTCGCTCCTATGCCCAGCCGGAGGATGGCCCAGCGGCGAGGGCCATGGCGGAAGCCGCCGAAAAGCACGGGATATATTTGGTAGGCGGCTCCATACCAGAGCTTTCCGAGGGAAAGGTCTATAACACCTCCTTTTCCTTTGACCGGCAGGGCAGAAGGATCGGAAAGCATCGAAAGGTGCATCTGTTTGACATCCATATTACCGGCGGCATCCGGTTTATGGAATCGGAAACCTTAACGGCAGGGGATTCTCTGACGGTTTTTGATACGGAATTCGGAAAGGTGGGCGTTGGGATCTGCTATGATATCCGTTTTGCGGAATGGAGCCGCCTGATGGCCCTTGCGGGAGCCAGGCTGATCGTTTTGCCGGCGGCCTTCAATATGACAACCGGCCCCGCCCACTGGGATCTGAGCATTCGGGCAAGAGCCCTTGACAATCAGGTCTTCTTTGCCGCCGCTTCCCCCGCCAGAGACGAAAACGGCGTATATCAGGCCTACGGCAATTCCTGTGTGGCGGATCCCTGGGGGCGCTTTGTGGCGCATACAGATGAAAAGGAAGGGATCGTCTATGCGGATTTGGATCTTACCCAGACGGAAAAGGTAAGAGAAGAGCTGCCGATCCTGAAGCATAGAAGGACGGATTTATACGAGCTGAAGCTGCGTTAAGGAAAGGCCCTGTATAAGGAATACCGGAGAGGATGGAAGGCCAGATGGATCAGGGAAAAATCGGAAAAGAAAGCTTTTTGCCGGTGAGCATGGAGGACTGTAAAGCCAGAGGGTGGGACAGCCTGGATTTTGTGTTTGTTTCCGGCGATGCCTATGTGGATCATCCCTCCTTCGGCCCGGCGCTGATCTGCCGGTATTTGGAAAGCCGGGGCTACCGGGTGGGGATCATCCCCCAGCCGGATTATCACAGCTGCCGGGATTTTACCAGGCTGGGAAAGCCCAGGCTGGGATTTTTGATTTCAGCAGGCAACGTAGATTCTATGGTAAATCATTATTCGGTGTTTAAGCGCCGAAGAGCCAAAGATTATTATTCTCCCGGAGGAAAGGCGGGAAAACGGCCGGATCGGGCCTGTATCGTGTATACGGCAAGGGCGAAGGAGGCATACCGGGACGTGCCTGTGATCCTGGGCGGGCTGGAAGCCAGCCTGCGGCGATTTTGCCATTATGATTACTGGGAGGATCGCCTGCGAAGATCCATTTTGCTGGATTCCAAGGCGGATCTTCTGGTCTACGGCATGGGAGAAAAGGCGGTCCTTTCCGTCGCGGAAGCGCTGGAGGCCGGAATCCCTGCCCGGCAGATCACCTGGATCCAGGGAACGGTTTGCCGCAAAAGCCAGATAGATGATCCGGACACGGTGATCCTCCCTTCTTACAGCCAGGTTTGCCAGGAAAAAAGGGCTTTTGCGGAAAGCTTTCGAATCCAGTATCAAAACAATGATTTTCCCTCTGGCGCACCCCTGGCGGAGCAATACGACAAGCATCTTTATGTGGTGCAAAATCCCCCTCAACCTGTTATGAACAGGCAGGAGCTGGATGATGTATATGAGCTGCCCTTTACCAGGCAGTATCATCCCATGTATGAGGAGCAGGGCGGCGTTCCGGCCCTTCAGGAGGTAAAATTCAGCATCACCTCTTCCAGAGGCTGCTTTGGGGGCTGTGCTTTCTGCGCTTTGACCTATCATCAGGGGCGGATCGTCCAGTCCAGAAGCATTGGGTCTATTTTGAAGGAAGCCCGGGCTTTGACGGAATTTCCGGATTTTAAAGGCTATATCAGCGATGTGGGAGGGCCTACCGCTAATTTCCGAAAGCCGGCCTGTAAAAAGCAGCTGGAAAAAGGGACCTGCACCCACAGAGACTGCCTGTTTCCCAGTCCCTGTCCCAATCTGGATACGGATCAGGGGGAATATACCGCTCTTTTAAGAGCCATCCGGGAAATCCCCGGCGTCAAGAAGGCCTTTGTCCGTTCCGGCGTCCGGTTTGATTTTGCCATGGCCGATAAAAATGAGGCGTTTTTGCAGGAGCTTTGCCGTTATCATATCAGCGGTACCCTGAAGGTGGCGCCGGAGCATGTGTCCGGCCGGGTCCTGCGGCGGATGCATAAGCCGGGACGGGAGAGCTTTGAGGCCTTTGTCAGGCGCTATGAGGCCATCAACCGGCAAAACCAAATGAAGCAGTATCTGATCCCTTATTTTATATCTTCCCATCCCGGTTCCCAGCTTGAGGACGCTGTGGAGCTGGCGGTCCATTTAAAGAAAAACGGCTTTGTTCCCGACCAGGTACAGGATTTTTATCCCACCCCGGGAACCCTTTCCACCTGTATGTATTATACGGGGATGGATCCCTTGAGCGGAGAAAGGGTCTATGTTCCAAAAACCCTGGAGGAAAAACGGATGCAGCGCGCACTATTGCATTTTAACAAGCCGGAAAATGATGAGCTTGTCCGCCGGGCCCTTTTAAAAGCGGGGCGGCAGGATCTGATCGGAAACGCCGACGGATGCCTGATCCCGGGGAAAAAGCCAGGGGAGAGGGGACGGGCGAAAGCCGCCGGAAAAACAGACCAGGGGAAAAAACAGGCCCAGGGAAGAAAAAAGAAAAGCGGGACACAGGGAAAAAAACCGGAAAACACGCAAATGAAGAGCCGCTCAGAAAAAAGGCCGGGAAAAAGGAGGAATTAAAATGGGTATGATCGAAAAACTGCCGGATATTCTCAGCCAGGCCAGAGCGACATACGAAAGG
>CALWZU010000127.1 GCA_944386095.1 uncultured Clostridia bacterium
GAACCGTTCCGCCGGGGGTCTCATAAACCCCTCTGGACTTCATGCCCACAAGACGGTTTTCCACGATGTCGATGGTACCCACGCCGTTTTCGCCGCCTACCTCGTTAAGGACCTTCATAAGGGTCAGAGGATCGGTTGGTCTGCCGTCCAGGGTCACGGGTACGCCCTTTTCAAAGCCGATTTCGATAAAGGTGGGATTGTCCTTTGCCTGCTCCGGCGTCAGGCTCATAACGTGGATGTCGTCCTTATGCTCGTTCCAGGGATCTTCCAGATTGCCGCCTTCATGGCTGATATGCCAGATGTTCTGATCCCGGCTGTAGATTTTTTCCTTGGTCTGGGCAATGGGAATCTGGTGCTTTTTGGCATATTCGATGCAGTCCTCCCGGGAGCGCAGATTCCAGATACGCCAGGGAGCGATGATCTTCAGGGAAGGATCCAGGGCGTGGATGGTGGTTTCAAAGCGCACCTGATCGTTGCCCTTGCCGGTAGCGCCGTGAGCGATGGCCACGGCCCCTTCCTTGTGAGCGATTTCCACCAGTTTTTTCGCAATGAGAGGTCTGGCGAAGGAAGTGCCCAGCAGATAGTCGTTTTCATAAACGGCCCCAGCCTTCATGGTGGGGAAGATGTAGTCGGTGACGAATTCTTCCTTTACATCTACGATATAGCATTTTGCCGCTCCTGTGGCATAGGCCTTTTTTTCAACCTCTTCAAAATCGTCCTCCTGCCCTACGTCCACACAGGTGGCGATTACCTCATAACCCAGTTCCTCTTTCAGCCAAGTGAGGATGACGGAGGTGTCCAGTCCTCCGGAATACGCTAATACAACCTTTTCTTTCGCCATGTTAACCTCTCCTTTTATAAAAATGTTGCGATTGTATGAAAAGCCTTTTTCTGTCATAGTCAATACCTTTCTATTATATCATGGCCTATGGGAAAATCAAGGGGACGCGAATAAATATTCATAAAATATAATAAATATACAAAACGAGGGAAAAGAAGAAGCCCGGCGGAGGGGGATTTTTCGAAAAGGCTTTGCCCTGGCCGGGCAAAGGGGCTATAATGAAAAGGAAAACAAAAAGGAAAGCAAAAATGAAAACGAGATCGCCAAATCATCGGGAAAAGGAGACCGTCAACCTATGAGCATACAGGGGGATTTTCAAAAGCCGCGGGAAGAAAATAGAAGGGAAGGCGGCATAAAAAAAGAAACGCTGGAAGGGCTGTACCGGGCTTTTTCAGAAAGGCTCGGAGAGAAGGCCCTTCGCCGGGAGGCGCCCCTTTGGGAGCATGTGTCCTTTCGGGTAGGCGGCCCCTGCCGCCTGATGGTGTTTCCGCAGAAAGAGGAGGAAATCGCTTTCTCGGCAGAGCTTTGCCGGCAGGAAGGCGTTCCCTTTTTCATTTTAGGAAGAGGCACGAATCTTCTGCCCTCGGACGAAGGCTATGAGGGTGTTGTCATAAAGCTGGGCGCGGGCTTTGACGGGATCCGGGAAGAGGCCCGGGAAGGAAGCCTGTACGCTCAGGCAGGGGCCCTTCTTTCCTCCATGGCAAGAGCCGCTTTGGAAAGGAGCCTTACGGGGCTGGAATTTGCGGCCGGTATTCCCGGGACCCTGGGCGGGGGCGTTGTGATGAACGCGGGGGCCTATGACGGCCAGCTGGGGAGCCTGATCCGGCAGGTGCGCACCCTGGGAACGGATGGAAAAATCCGCTGCTACAGCCGGGAGGAATGCGGCTTTTCTTACCGGCACAGTATTTTTCAGGATCAAAAGCAAAACGAGATCATTCTGGGGGCGAGCGTTTCCCTTTTACCGGGAGAGACTGAGCGGATCCGGGAAAAAATGGAGGACTTTTCCAGACGCCGGAGCGAAAAACAGCCCCTGTCCTTTCCCAGCGCCGGCAGCACCTTTAAAAGACCGCCGGGGCATTTTGCGGGCCAGCTGATTGAGGAAGCGGGGCTGAAGGGCCTTTCCGTGGGGGGCGCCATGGTTTCCACCCTTCATGCGGGCTTTATCATCAATCAGGGAAACGCCGCCGCAAGGGACATAATGGATCTGATCCTACTTGTGAGAGACACGGTAGCCGACCGCAGGGGAATCCTTTTGGAGCCCGAGGTCAAGCTGCTGGGCTGGGAGGAGACGCCCTGGTAAAGGGATAAGGCCCGGCCGGACAGAAAGGTTAAGGCAAATGGCAGGATTAAAATGGGACTATCATACACATACCATCTATTCGAAGCATCATCACGGCAAGGGAACCGTAGAGGAAAACGTCCGGGCGGCGGAGGAAAAGGGGCTGAAGGAGGTAGCCATTTCCGATCACGGGCCCTCTCATCTGATGTATGGCCTTGAGACGGACAGGCTTTCCCGGCTGGAGGAGGAAATCCGCCGGGCCAGGCAGGCCCATCCCGGCATCCGGGTGTTTTTGTCGGTAGAGGCCAATATCATCAACCGGGACGGAAGCCTTGATATACCGCCTCAGCTGTGGGACCGCTTTGATTTTGTCATGGCGGGCTATCACTACGGAGCCTTTTCCCAAAGCCCCGGTCACGACCTTTGGGTTCATGCCAGGAATCTGTTTTTTCATACCTTTCGTACCACCACGAAGGGAATGCGCATTGAAAACACGGAGCTTGTCCTGCGGGCTCTTTATAAAAACGACATCAAGATCCTGACCCATCCGGGGGACAAGGCCGAAATCGATCTTGTGGAGGTGGCCAGAGCCTGCAGGGAAAGGGGCACCTGGATGGAGATCAACAACAGCCACCCCTTTCTTTCGGCCCGGGGAATCGCCCTGGCGGCCCGGGAGGATGTGCGCTTTGTGATCGGCAGCGACGCCCATCAGCCTCACCGGGTGGGCAATTACGCCAACGCTCTGGCCCGGATCCAGGCCTCCGGCATCGACCCGGGCCTGGTGGTGAACCTGATCGGATAAAAGCCCTTTCCGGCCCGGGAAACAGCCAGGAGAAAAGCCGGTGAAGAAAAAAAGGACAGGCCGGAGAGAAAAAGAGATACAGACAGGAGGAGCCATGGAATTTATCATCATAACGGGTATGTCCGGAGCAGGGAAGAGCCAGGCGAAGAAATGCCTGGAGGACATGAACTTTTACTGCATCGATAATCTGCCTCCCAGACTGATCCATAATTTTATCGAGCTGAGCGATCCCGCGGTCAGCGAGGTGAAAAAAGCCGCCTTTGTGATCGATATACGGGGCGGGCAGTTTTTTAACGATCTGAAGGACAGCATCGAGACCCTGAAGCGGGAAGGCCGGAATTTCAAGGTTTTGTTCATGGAGGCCTCCGACGGGGTCCTGATCCGCCGCTACAAGGAAACCCGGCGGGATCACCCCATGAGCCCGGGGGGCAGCATCCTTTCCGGCATCCGGGAGGAAAGGGCAAAGCTTTCGGAAATCAGGGATATCTCCGATTATATCATCGATACCAGCACCTTGAAAATCAGCCAGCTGAAGCAGACCATAGCGGACCTTTTGCAGGAGGAGGAGGAAAACGAGCGGGTCAACCTGACCATCAACGTGATTTCCTTCGGCTATAAAAACGGCATTCCCCTTGAGGCGGACAATGTCTATGATGTGCGCTTCCTTCCCAATCCCTTTTACCTGAAAAGCTTAAAACGCCTTACGGGAAATAATCACAAGGTCAGGGAATATGTGATGCGCTGGGAGGAGGCAAAGGAATTTGTCCGGATGCACCACAAGGAGATCCAGTATCTGATCCCTTACTATATCAAGCAGGGCAAATCCAATCTGGTTCTGGCTTTTGGGTGCACGGGAGGCCAGCACCGGTCGGTGGTCATGGCAAACGTATTTTATGAGCTGCTTTCCGGGGACGGTTACCGGGTGACGCTGCACCACAGGGACCTTTAAAGAAAGAGGCTTTGAGGGAGGCTTAAATTCGATGAGACCTTTATTCAGCGGAAACGGGCCCAACATCGTGGTCATCGGCGGCGGAACCGGCGTTTCGGTGATCCTGCGGGGGCTGAAAAGGATCACAGACAATCTGGCGGCCATCGTGACCATGGCCGATGATGGAGGCGGCTCGGGAATGCTTCGGGAGGACCTGGGGATGCTGCCTCCGGGAGACGTAAGAAGCTGCCTTTTGGCTTTGGCGGATGGAGAGGATGATTTTGGCGAGCTGTTTCAGTACCGTTTTCAGGAGGGAATGCTCAAGGGCCAGAATATGGGCAATCTGATCCTGGCGGCTCTGAGCCTGATGGCGGGAAGCTTCGAGGAAGGGCTGTCCAAGGCCCATGATATTTTCCGCCTCAAGGGCAGGGTCATTCCCGTGACCTGCCAGGAGATCACCCTTTGCGCCCGGCTCTCCGGCGGCACTATCGTCCGGGGAGAATCCAGCATTCCCAAAACGGTGCTTTCGGGGGAGGGGCGCATTCAGGAGGTCTTTTTAGAGCCGGAGGGCGTACAGACCATTTACCAGGCCAGAGAGGCTATCGACCAGGCCGATATCATCGTCATCGGTCCCGGGAGCCTTTATACCAGCCTGATTCCCAATCTGCTGGTGGGGGGGATCTGCGAGGCCCTGAAAAAAAGCAGGGCGCCCAAGGTGATTGTGTGCAACGTGATGACGCAGCCCGGAGAAACCGACGGCTTTGGGCCGGCAGACCATGTGCGGGAGGTCTGCCGTTATCTGGGAAGGGTGGGGCTGGATTATGCGCTGATAAACAAAAAGGCGGTAAAGGAGCAGGATATCCTGCGCTACAGAAAGGATGGCGCGGTGCAGGTGCTGCCGGGCCCCGGAGAACGGGAGAGACTGAAAAAAGCGGGTATCCAGGCGATTTTCGGAGATTTTGTCAATGTGAAATACGGCTATATCCGCCACGATGCGGACGCTATCGCCAGGGAAATCCGAAAGATCCTCAGGAGCAGAAAGCTTTTTAAAAAAATCTGAGAGAAGCTTTGCTTTCCCTTTCCCGCCGGAGAGAAATTTCCCGGGCCTGTGGCGGAGCGGGCAGGTTGTGTGGTATAATAGATGCCAGGAAAAACAAGCGGGAAGGTATGTCCAATGAAAAGGGAAATCAGCGCCGGAGGCGCGGTCATGGTGGGAAACGGCATCCTGCTGTTAAAAAAATATAACGGGGACTGGGTTTTGCCCAAGGGACGGCTCAAGCCGGGGGAGGCCCTGTCGGAAACCGCTCTCAGAGAGGTGTTTGAGGAAACCGGCGTAAAGGCGGAAATTCTCAGCTACCTGGGCAATATCACCTACCGGCTGGGAAACCGGGCAGGAAGCGAAAAGGCGGAAAAAACCGTTCACTGGTATTATATGCGGGCCAGGAACATGGACTGCATCCCCCAGAGATCCGAGGGCTTCGTCCAGGCCAAATACATCCATATCCAAAGGGCCATTTCCCTTGCCCGCTACGATGACGAGCGCAAGATCATCGTTCTGGCGGCGAAGGACTACGAAAGGACCCGCAAAAACCAAAAATAGCGAAGCTTTGTCAGGCGGGTTTTCCCGCCTTGAATTGTAACAGGGGGCAAAAGCCTTGAACGGCCCATGAAAGCAAAAGAAAAGGCCCTCTGCGGAAAGGGAGAGGTCATGTCTTTTTCCTCACAGACGAAAAGCGAGCTGGCTCAGGTGACCAGCGAAAAGCGCTGCTGCATGCTGGCGGAAATATCCGGCTTTACCCGGATGTGCGGAACCATCCGTCTTGCGGGTCCCGGCAGGGTGAGCCTGCGGCTTCTGACGGAAAACGCCGCTGCCGCCAGGAAGATGATCAAGCTTTTGAAGGAGTATTTCGGCATTGGGGTAGAGCTTGTCATCAGCAAAAATCAAATGCTGAAAAAGAATAATTATTATGAAATGATCATCACCGAAGAGATGGGCTGCCAGGCGGTGCTGCGGGAGACGGGGATCCTGTCTGTCCGGGAGGGCTTTAACGTGATCGATTACGGCGTCGCGGATTTTATCGTTAAAAAAAAGTGCTGCAAAAGGGCTTTCCTTCGGGGGGCGTTTCTGGGAGGCGGCTCCCTTTCCGATCCGGAAAAGGCCTATCATCTGGAAATGGTCACAAGCAACGAGGCTCTGGGCAGAGGGATCATGAGCGTGATGAACAGCCTGGGACTTTCCGCGAAAATGGTGGAGCGGAAAAAGCATTATATCGTGTATGTGAAGGAGAGCGAGCGGATCGTGGATTTTCTGAATTATACAGGGGCTCACGGTATTTTGCTGGAATATGAAAACGTGCGGATCCTGAAGGAGATGCGCAACCGGGCCAACAGGATGGTCAACTGCGACAACGCCAACCTGGACAAAACCATGGACGCAGCGCAAAAGCAGATTCAGGCCATCGAAAAGATCCGGGATACAAAGGGCCTTGATTTTTTACCCCCCAAGCTTTACGAAATCGCCCTTTTGCGCCTGGCGGAGCCGGACAGCAGCCTAAAGGAGCTGGGAGAGCAGATGGATCCGCCCCTTGGGAAATCCGGGGTGAACCATCGCCTGGCAAGGATCGAGGAGATCGCCCGCAGACTTTGAAAAAATATGGTTTTATGACAGCCGTTTAAAGGCCCGGGCCCTGAGAGCCCGCCCCGGCGCCCTGGACTTCCCACGGAGCCCCGGAGCGGGGAGGGCGGAAAAGAGCGCAGGAAACAACCTCAGGCGGGCTGAAAGAGGAAACTGGTATGAGAGATTTTGTTCATTTGCATGTGCATACGGAATACAGCCTTCTTGACGGGGCGGCCCGGATCAAGGATCTGGTGAGGCGGGCGGCGGAGCTTGACATGAAGGCCCTTGCCATTACCGATCACGGGGTGATGTTCGGGGTGGTGGATTTTTACAAGGAAGCGCAGAAGGCGGGGATCAAGCCTATCATCGGCTGCGAGGTGTATACGGCGGCAAGGTCCATGCAGGACAAGGATCCGGAAAAGGACAAGCATCAGGGGCATTTGATCCTTCTGGCGGAAAACAATACGGGCTATAAAAACCTGATCAAGATCGTTTCGCTGGGCTTTACCCAGGGCTTTTATTACAAGCCCCGGATCGACTATGAGGTTTTGCGCCGCCACAGCCGGGGCATTACGGCCCTTTCCGGCTGCCTTGCGGGAAATGTCCAGCAAAGGCTGTTGATGAACGATTATGAGGGGGCGAAACGGGAGGCTCTTTTGCTGGAAGAGATTTTTGGAAAGGATCATTTTTTCCTGGAGCTGCAGGATCAGGGGCTTGATGAAGAAAAGCGGATCCTGCCGCTGCAGAAAAAGCTGAGCCGGGAGACGGGCATTCCCATGGCGGCGACCAACGATTCCCACTATGTCCGCCGGGAGGATGCCAAGGCCCACGATATTCTTTTGTGTATCCAGACGGGAAAGACCGTGGAAGAGGAAAACCGCATGCGCTTTCCCAACGACCAGTTTTACCTGAAATCCCCTCAGGAAATGGCAGACCTGTTTGAGGATGTGCCCCAGGCCCTGGACAACACGGTGCGCATTGCCCGGCGCTGCGATGTGACCTTTGATTTTAACACCTATCATCTGCCCACCTTCCGCCCTCCCCGGGATTTTGCGGATACCCGGGCTTATCTGCGGCATCTGTGTGAAAAGGGCTTTCAAAAGCGCTATGGAGAGAACCGGGAGGTCTACAGGGAAAGGCTGGAATATGAGCTTTCCACCATCGAACAGATGGGCTATGTGGAATATTTTCTGATCGTGTGGGATTTTATCAATTACGCCAGGGAAAACGGCATTGTGGTGGGGCCCGGCAGGGGCTCCGCCGCCGGAAGCATCGTGGCCTACTGTCTGCATATCACCGATATCGACCCTATGAAATACAATCTGATCTTTGAGCGCTTTCTTAATCCCGAACGGATCAGCATGCCGGATATCGATGTGGATTTCTGCTATGAGCGGCGCCAGGAGGTCATCGATTATGTGGTGGATAAATACGGCAAGGACAAGGTGGCGCAGATCATCACCTTCGGAACCCTGAAGGCCAAGGCGGTGGTGCGGGATGTGGGCCGGGTCCTGAATATGCCCTACGGCGAGGTGGACGCCATCGCCAAAAAGATCCCCTTCGCCCTGCACATGACCCTAGACGAGGCGCTAAAGCGCAACCCTTCCCTAAAGCAGGACTATGACACAAATCCCAAAATCCGGGAGCTGATCGATCTGTCCCGGGCCCTTGAGGGGCTTCCCCGTCACGCTTCCACCCATGCGGCGGGGGTAGTGATTTCAAAGGAGGCCATCGACGAGTATGTGCCCCTTTATTTACAGGACAAGGGCATCAGTACCCAGTTTCCCATGGGCACCATCGAGGAGCTGGGGCTTTTGAAGATGGATTTTCTGGGGCTTCGAAACCTGACGGTGATCCGGGACGCCCTGGATATGATCCGGGAAAACCACGGGGTAAGCATAGATTTTTCCGCCATGGAAATGGACGATCCCCAGGTCTATCAGCTGATCGCAGACGGAAACACCGACGGGGTGTTCCAGCTGGAAAGCGCCGGCATGAAGCAGTTCTTAAAGAATTTCCGCCCCGACTGCTTTGAGGATATTGTGGCGGGAGTGGCCCTGTACCGGCCGGGTCCCATGGATTCCATCCCCAAATACATTCAAAACAAGAAAAACCCCAGCCTGATCAAATATGTGGATCCGGCCCTTGCCCCTATTTTGGATGTGACCTACGGCTGTCTTGTGTACCAGGAGCAGGTGATGCAGATCGTCCGGGATCTGGGAGGCTATACCTATGGCAGAAGCGACCTGGTGCGAAGGGCCATGGGAAAGAAAAAAATGGATGTGATGCAGGAGGAGCGGAACAATTTTATATACGGCAAGCTGGACGAGGCGGGCAATGTGGAAATCGCGGGCTGTGTGAGAAACGGGATTTCCGAAGGGGCAGCCAATGAGATTTTCGATGATATGGTGAAATTCGCCGAATATGCCTTTAACAAATCCCATGCCGCGGCCTATGCGGTTTTGGCTTACCAGACGGCCTATCTGAAGCGGTATTTCCCTCAGGAATTCATGGCGGCGCTGATGAGCAGCGTGATGGGAGACGGGGATCAGATGGCAAAATACATCCACAACTGCCGGGAGATGGGCATTCAGGTCCTGCCCCCGGATGTGAATGAAAGCGGCAAGAAATTCACCGTCAGGGACGGGAAGATCCGTTTCGGCCTTTTGGGGATCAAAAACGTAGGTGAAGGGGTAATCGACGAGATCATCCGAACCAGGGAAGAAAAGGGCCTGCCCCGGGATTTCTTCGCCTTTATCGACCAGGTGGATATCCGCCAGATAAACAAGAAGGCCATCGAAAGCATGATCAAGGCAGGGGCCTTTGATTCCATGGGCGCCAAGCGTTCTCAGCTTATGGCGGTCTATGAAAAGCAGATAGAATCGGCGCAGAATCAGGCAAGAAACAATATACAGGGGCAGCTGTCCCTGTTTCAGAGCCTGGGGCTTTCCGACCAGCAGAGCTTTTCCAGCCACAGGCTGCCGCCTGTGGAGGAATTTTCCCCCAAGATCCTGCTTTCCATGGAAAAGGAAATGCTGGGGCTGTATCTGAGCGCCCATCCTTTAGAAAGCTACCGGGAAGCCATCCGCCGCGCATCCAGCGTGACAACGGAGGATTTTCGTCACTTTGAGGAAGAAAAGAGCTTTCTTGCGGACGGGGCGATGGTGTCTATGGCCGGGATGGTTTCAGGAAAAAAGATCATGACCACCAAAAATAACAAGCTGATGGCATTTTTGCAGCTGGAGGACTTGTACGGCACGGTAGAGGTGATCGTTTTCCCCAATGTCTATATGAGCGCTGTGAACCTTTTGCAGGCAGAAGAGCCCGTGGTTATCCGGGGAACTGTCAACTGTAAGGAGGAGGAAGCGCCGAAAATCATCGCAGAGCGGATTTTCCCCCTGGATACGGAGCCTTCTTTTGAAAGCGGCGGTGTGGAAAAGGCTATGGCGGGCAGAAAGGAAGAAAAGGAAGAAGAAACCGGACCTGTGGCCGGGCCTGGAAAGAGAGAGGAGGACAAGCTCCGGGACGGCGCCCGGCGGGACCTGTCCCCGGAGGCGCCCCTTTGGATCGCCATCCCGGAGGGAGAGGACGACGGAGGGATGCTGGGGCTTGTGAGAGATGTTTTACAAAGGTATCCGGGAAACCGGCCGGTGGTGATTTATTCCCGCTCTACAGGAAGAAAGTATAAGGCGGACCGGTCTATGTATGTCAGGTGGGAGCCTGCCCTGATCCGGGAGCTTGGAGGCTGGGGCGTCCGGGAACTGACGGAGGAGGAAAAGCAGAGACTGGCTTTAAAACGGTAGAAAAGAGCAGCTATGACACAGGAAACAAGGCGCGAGGGCGCAGGAGGAAGCGTATGAAACGAATCGGCGTATTGACAAGCGGCGGGGATTCCCCGGGAATGAACGCGGCCATCAGGGCCGTTGTGAGGACGGGCCTTTTTTACTGTCTGTAGGTCTACGGCATCGGCCACGGCTATGCAGGGCTGATCGGGGGCGAAATCCGGGAGATGGACAGAAGCTCGGTATCCGATATTATGCAAAGAGGGGGAACCATGCTGTATACGGCCCGCTGCGAGGAATTTCAGACTGAAAAGGGCCAGCAGCAGGCGGTGATGATGCTGGAGAATTTTAAAATCGAAGGGCTGGTGGTGATCGGAGGCGACGGGAGCATGAAGGGCGCCCGGGCGCTGGCTCAGAAGGGGGTCTGCACCATCGGCCTGCCGGGCACCATCGACAACGATCTGGCCTACACGGATTATACCATCGGCTTTGATACGGCGGTGAACACGGCTTTGTCGGCTATCAGCAATCTGCGGGATACCTCTTCTTCCCACGGCAGGGTCACCATCATCGAGGTGATGGGGCGCCACTGCGGGGACATCGCCCTTTACGCAGGCATCGGCGGAGGGGCCGAGATCGTGATCGTGCCGGAGGATCCCTTTGATCCTCTGGATGTATGCCGGCAGATCGTAGAGGGACGCAACAAGGGCAAGCGTCATTGCATTATCCTTTTAGCGGAGGGCGCGCCGGTAACCAGTCAGGAGCTTTCGGAATTTATCCGCAAGCACACGGCAATGGACAGCCGGGTAACGGTCCTGGGCCATGTGCAAAGGGGTGGCTCTCCCACTTCCTTTGACCGGATGATCGCCAGCCGGATGGGCGCTTACGGGGTGAAGATCCTGATGGAGGGAAAATCCTCCCGGGCCGTGGGCATCAGGGGAAATGAAATCGTGGATTATGATATTTTCGAGGCTCTTTCCATGGAAAGAAAGGCAAATGAGGAGCTGATCGAGCTTTCCCGGATCCTTTCGATCTAGGAAGGATGTTTTTCAGAAGGGGCGGAGAAGGCAAGAGCCCGCCCCAGGCGGGGCAGAGATGTTCATGCCTTGGAAAAGCAGAAGCGAAAAGGTGTGTCAGCAGGAGCGTGTGATATGAAGAAAACAAAGATGATCTGTACCATAGGCCCGGCCAGTCAGTCGCCGGAGATGCTGGAAAAGATGCTGCTTTCAGGGATGGATGTGATGAGGCTGAATTTTTCCCACGGTACGCATAAGGAGCATCGCCAGAGGATCGTGGATTTTAAAGCCGTAAGGGAAAAGCTGGGGATTTACGGGGCGATCATGCTGGATACTAAGGGGCCGGAAATCAGAACGGGACAATTCCAGGAGGAGGTCCTTCTTTCTCAGGGACAGACCTATGTTCTGACGGACCGGCAGATTCCCGGAGACGCCCGGGGCTGCAGCGTGACCTATCCCCATCTGGCAAGGGATGTTAAGCCGGGCAGCCGGATCCTGATCGATGACGGGCTGGTGGAGCTGGAGGTGGAGGCCGTGCAGGGAGGCGATATCCACTGCCGGGTATTAAACAGCGGCTCTGTTAAAAGCAACAAGGGCATCAACCTGCCCGGGGTGCGGACCAATCTGCCTGCGGTAACGGATAAGGACCGGGAGGATCTGCTCTTTGGCATTGAAAACGACGTGGATTTTGTGGCGGCTTCCTTTGTGAGAAAGGCGGCGGATGTGCTGGAGATCCGGGAGTTTTTGGACCAAAACGGCGGCGGGGAGATCCAGATCATCGCCAAGATCGAAAATCAGGAGGGCGTTGAAAATCTGGGGGAGATCCTGGAGGTCTCCGACGGGATCATGGTGGCCCGGGGGGATATGGGCGTGGAGCTTTCGCCGGAACAGATCCCCCTGATCCAAAAGGAAATGATCCGCCTTTGCAATATGGCGGGAAAGCCGGTGATCACGGCCACGCAGATGCTGGATTCCATGATCCGCAATCCCCGGCCTACAAGAGCGGAGGTGGGGGATGTGGCCAATGCGGTGCTGGATGGAACGGACTGCGTGATGCTTTCAGGAGAAACGGCGGCGGGACGGTATCCTCTGGAAGCGGTGAAGATGATGAACCGGATCGTTTCGGTGACGGAGGAGGCGCTGGATTACGAAAGGCTTTTGCAGGAGAAGCAGGCCTACCAGACAGGCGGTATCACCAACGCCATCGGCTATGCCACCTGTACGGCGGCGGTGAATCTTTCGGCAAAGGCCATTGTCACGGCGACGGCTTCCGGCTACGCGGCCCGGATGGTCTCCAAGTTCAGACCCAGAGCCCCCATTATCGCTTCTACCGTGAGCCTGCGGACAGCCCGGAGGATGGCGGTGGTATGGGGCGTCTATCCGGTAACCATCAGCGAAAACAACAATGAAATGCAGATATTCGAGGAATCCATCCGGGAGGCGGCGTCTCTTGACATCCTGGAAAAGGGGGATCTTGTGATTTTCACCGCGGGCTTTCCCTTCGGCAAGTCGGGAAAGACCAATATGATGAAGGTGCATGTGCTTTAAAGCCGCCCGGGAAGGCGGAGCGGGCAGGAAAAATTCTGAAAAGGGAAGGAAAAGAAAATGACGGATGTAAAAAGCGTGACCTTTGATATGAGATTGCAGAAGGGGGATTACAGAAGGATCGTCTATTATCAGATTTTCGGCAAGAACAAGTTCGCCCTTTTCGGGATGGGCTTTGTGCTTGCGGCCTGTATGGTGTATCTTGTTTTGGATCTTGCGGGGGTCATGGATATGTCAGGCTGGATCCGCTTTGCCTGCATCGTTTTTATCATTTTGTACGGCGTTTTGGTGGCTTTCATGGAATCCATCACCGGCAAGCTGATGAAATCGGATCTTCAGATCCTGGGGAAAAAGCGCCGGGCCACGGTCAGCCAGGACGGGGTGATTTTTCAGGCGGAGGAAAAGGCGGAGCCTTTGCATTTTCCCTGGACGGATCTATATAACGGGGCGGAGACGAAAAGCTGCTTTCTGATGTTTTCCCGCACCGGGATGATTCTGTTTTTTCCCAAACGGCTTTTGAGCGGGGAGCAGACTTCTCAGCTTGGCAGGCTCCTTCGGAGCATGATGAGGACGCAGTTTCACGGGAAAAAATGACGGGAAAGAGGCTGGGGCCGAAGGACGGTCCCAGGCCCCGAAGGAAGGCGGAAAGGGATCCGATTGGCGGCAAAGGGGGATTATATGCTGGAAAAGGGAAGGGTGTATGAAATCAGAATAGAGGATATGGGTCAAAACGGCGAGGGCATCGGCAGAGCGGAGGGCATCGCCGTTTTTGCTGAGGGGGCTGTCTGGGGAGATCTGTGCCGGGTGGAAATCACAGGGATGAAGAAATCCTATGCCCTGGGCCGGGTACGGGAGATCATAGAGCCTTCTGTTTACAGGCAGGAGCCAAAGTGCGCTTTTGTGGGACGCTGCGGCGGGTGCAGCCTGGGCCTGTTGCGCTATGAGGGGCAGCTTTGCCTGAAGGAGCGTCAGGTCAGAGAGCATTTGATCCGCATCGGAGGGGTCAAGGAACCGCCGGTCCTGCCCATACTGGGCATGGAAGAGCCTTTTCATTACCGCAACCACGGCCAGTTTCCCATCGGAGGAAGCAGCAGCCGTCCGGCGGTGGGGTTTTATCAGAAGCGTTCCCACGAGATTGTGGACTGTCCCTGCTGCCTGCTCCAGTCCGCGCCTGCTGTGGCGGCGGCGGAGGGCGTCCGGGCCTATATCCGGGAGACGGGGGTCAGCCTGTATGATGAAAGGACAGGAAAGGGCTGTCTCAGGCATCTGGTGGTACGAAATGCGGAGGGCACCGGAGAGGTGATGGTCATTTTGGTGGTCAACCAGGGCAGGCTTCCGGCCAGTGAGCTTCTTTTGGAAAAAGTGGAGGAGGCCCTTGACGCCCTTGAGGAGATGGAAGGGGGAAAAAGATGGACGCTGCGGTGCCTTGGGGTGAATTTCAACAAGGGAAAAGGCCGGCGGGCGCTGGGAGAAAAGACGGTATTTTTGTACGGGCAGGAGCGGATCCAGGATGTGTTTGAGGGCCTTTCCTATTTGATTTCCCCGGAGTCCTTTTATCAGATCAACACGCCTCAGACCAGAAAGCTCTACGGCGTGGTAAAGGATTTTGCCGCTCTTACGGGAGAGGAAACGGTATTTGACCTTTACTGCGGCGTGGGAACCATCGGCCTTTATCTTGCCCGGGAGGCAAAGCAGGTCGTGGGGATCGAGGCGGTACAAAAGGCGGTATATGATGCGAACCGGGGGGCGATCAAGAACGGGACGGTAAACGCTCTTTTCCGCTGGGGTAAAGCGGAGAGCCTTTTGCCGGAGCTGGTGGAAAAGGGCAGCCGGGCGGATGTGGCGATCCTGGATCCTCCAAGAAGCGGCTGTGACAGGCGGCTTTTGGAGGCTGTGGCCAGGGCGGAGGTGAAACGGGCAGTATATGTATCCTGCAATCCCGCAACCCTTGCCCGGGATGTGAAGATCCTGGGAGAGCTTGGTTATCGGCTGGAGGCGGTGCAGCCTGTGGATTTATTTCCCTGGACGGTGCACGTCGAGACGGTTGTACTGCTTTCCCACAAAAAACCTGACAGCACAATCAGCGTAAAAGTGGAGTTTGGCAAGGGAGAGGGTAAAGTGCCGCTTGATTATATCGCTAAAAGAGCCGAGGCGTACAAGCCGAAAGAGCGAGTTACCTACAAAATGATAAAGGAATACATAGAAGCTAAATATGGCTTCAAGGTACATACTGCTTATATAGCGGAGGTAAAGAGAAG
>CALWZU010000128.1 GCA_944386095.1 uncultured Clostridia bacterium
AAAAGTAGCCGAAGCATCGTATTCCTTTAAAACGGAAAGGATCTGGTCCATATCCTGATTGCCCCAGGCGGCGTCAAAGGTGAGGGCGACTGCCGGGCGCTGGGTTTTGACCCGGTAAACAGGCAAAAGACGCTCCTCCGCCAGGGAAAGGGAGGAAAAAAACCACAAAAAAGCAAGAGCAAGGCAAACCCCGGCGCATCCAATAAAAAGCAGGGGGCGGAGGGAGGGTATATTTTGTTTTTCCATAAGGACACCTCTCAAAGGGATCATATACAGGCTTTGGGAATCCACCTGATTTTCTATCATATGAAAAAGAAAGAGAGAATATGAAAAAGGGCTCTCCAACGAGGATATCCCTTGCTTTTTTAGGAAAAAGGATTGCGCATTTTCTTTCCTTGCTTTATGATAAATTAATACAAAGTTCATATAATTCAGAGAATTTCATGACAAAGAAAGAAATTGACGGGCACAGGAGGTAGCGCTTTGGAAGTCACACTGGTATTACAAAAAATTCTCAGCATTTTCCTGATGATTTTTGCAGGCTTTTTTGCATACAAAATCAAATGGCTTCCCAAAGAGGCGGAAAAATATCTTTCTCTGATCATGATCAATATTTCCGGTACCTGTTTGATATTTTATTCCATGCAAAGCCAGGAGACCAATGCAGAAACCATGACAAAGGCGGCCCAGGCCCTGATACTGATGTGTATCGCCATAGTGATCGCCTGTGTGATCTCTATTTTCCTTGTAAGGCTTTTGCGGGTCAAGGTAACGGACCGGGGCGTTTACCGCCTGATGATCGCTTTTACAAACTGCGGTTTTATGGGATATCCTCTCGCGGAAGCAGCCTTCGGCTCAGAAGGACTTTTTCTTGCCATTGTGGCGAATATGGGCTTTAATATCATGATCTTTTCCGTGGGCGCTTTTCTGCTGATTTATGATCTGCCGGGCCATTCCTCCATGCTGGATACTTTAAAGAAAATCATTTCCCTGCCTCTTGTGGTATGTATCATCGGACTTTTCATATTCTTTTTGGACATTAAATTCCCGCCTCTGATCGCCGACACCTGCGATCTGATGGGGGCCATGACTGCACCTCTTGCCATGATGATCGTGGGAATGCAGCTGGCCCAGAGCAATTTCCTTGCGGTTGTAAAAAACATCCGGCTGCTGCTGATGTGCGTGTTCAGGCTGGTTTTGATCCCCGTGGTTTTGTTTGGGATGTTTTTCAAGCTGTCTTTTATTCATCCCCTTGTATTCTGCGTTGTGATTTACGCTATGTGTATGCCCTCTGCGGCTTATACCTCCGTACTGGCAAACCGTTACGGGGGCAATACCGTGGTGGCGGCGGAGGGGATTTTTCTCAGTACGCTGTTTTCCCTTTTTACCTTGCCCACATGGGGCGCGCTTTTGAATATATATCTGGCCGGCGTGTAAAAGGGATTTCTTTTATCCGGAAAAACGTCAAAGGGATAAGGATTGCCTGGGGGCAATTCTTTTTGTATAATGAAACGGACAGGCTGATAAGCTGTAAAGGAGAATGAGTATGAATCTACAAGAAGAATCGCTGAAGCTGCACGAACAATGGAAGGGGAAAATACAGGTGGCAAGCAAGGTGCCCGTAAACAGCACCTATGACCTGTCGGTGGCCTATACGCCGGGGGTCGCGGAGCCCTGCCGCTACATACAAAAACGGAAAGAGGATGTTTATCGATATACGGCCAAGCACAATCTGGTGGCGATTGTTACAGACGGCACCGCAGTTTTGGGGCTGGGGGATATCGGCCCGGAGGCGGCCCTTCCCGTAATGGAGGGAAAAGCTGTCTTATTTAAGGAATTCGGAGGCGTAGACGCTTTTCCCATCTGTCTTGACACCAGGGATGTGGATGAAATCGTGGAAACGGTCAGACGCATCGCTCCGGTTTTCGGAGGCATCAACCTGGAGGATATTTCCGCACCCCGTTGCGTTCAGATCGAGCAGCGGCTCAAGGAGGAGCTGGACATTCCCGTATTTCATGACGATCAGCATGGTACTGCGGTAATCGTAACGGCGGGACTGATCAACGCCCTGAAAATCGTCGGTAAATCCTTCGATCAGATCCGGGTGGTCATGAGCGGCGCCGGCGCGGCGGGCTCCGCCATTATCAAAATGCTAAAAAAAATGGGCGTAGAGGACATCCTGTGCTGCAGCAGAAAGGGGATCCTGAGCCGGGATGAGACCTATGAAAACTGGCTGCATCAGGAAATCGCTCAAAATACAAATCAAAATTGCCAAAAGGGCAACCTGGCCCAGGCCATGAAGGGAGCGGACGTATTTATCGGCGTTTCCGCAAAGGATCTTGTAACAAAAGAAATGGTGGCCTCTATGAACCGGGATCCTATCGTGTTTGCCATGGCAAATCCCGATCCGGAAATCGATCCCGCCCTTGCCAGGGAGGCCGGAGCCAGAGTTATCGGAACAGGCCGCTCGGATTATCCCAATCAGATCAATAACGTCCTGGCCTTTCCGGGAATCTTTCGCGGGGCGCTGGATGCGGGAGCCAGGGATATCAACGACGACATGAAGGCGGCTGCCGCAAGAGCCATCGCTTCCCTGATTTCAGATGAAGAGCTGACAGAGGAATATATCATGGTGCCGGCCTTTGATCCCCGGGTGGGAAAAGCCGTAGCGGATGCGGTATATCAGGCGGCGGTAGATTCCGGTGTCGCCCGGCCGGAGCTGATGGGAAAATAGAGCTTTCCTTTTATAAAGCGGCGCAAGCGCCGCCCAAATAACCGAGAAAGATCATATAGGCAACAAAATGTTTGAAAAAAATTTCATGTAGGAGGGATTGTGTTATGCCTGCAAAGTTTAGCTATTACATGCCGACAAAGCTGTTTTTTGGAAAAGGAAGCTTAAACCGGCTGAAAAAAATCAAGCTTCCGGGGACCAAGGCCTTTCTTGTTACAGGGGGCAGCTCCACCACAAGGCTGGGATATGTGGACCGGGTTGTGGCGCTTTTGAAGGAAAAGGGAGTAGAAACCGTTATTTTTAACAAGGTGCTGCCTAATCCCAATCATGCCCATGTAAATGAAGGGGCTCAGATCATCCGGCAGGAGGGCTGTGATTTCCTGATCGGCATCGGCGGCGGCTCCAGCGTGGATTCCGCAAAGGCCATGGCGATGGCTGCGGTAAATCCGGGAGACTGCTGGCAGTATATTTTCGGAGGGGAAAAAATCAAAAATAAGCCCCTTCCCGTTATCGCGATCCCCACAACGGCGGGTACGGGAACGGAAGCGGATCCCTGGACTGTCATTACCAATGAACAGACCAATGAAAAAATCGGTTTTGGCGGAGATTTATTTTATCCTGCCATCTCCATCGTTGACTGCGAGCTGATGATGTCGGTTCCTCCTTTCCTGACCGCCTGTCAGGGCTTTGACGCCCTGTTTCATGCGGTAGAAGGGTATATCGCCAAAATCGCCAGCCCTATCAGCGACATGTTCGCCTTAAAAAGCATCCAGCTGATCGGAGAAAATCTGGCTCGCGCCGTAGAAAACGGCGATGACGAGGAAGCCAGAGGAAACGTGGCTATGGCAAGCACGATTTCGGGGATCGTGGAATCCCTGTCCTGCTGTACCTCGGAACACGCAATGGAACATGCCATGAGCGCATTTTATCCTAAGCTGACCCACGGCGCCGGCCTGATCATCATTTCCGCCGCCTATCATTCCCATCTGGCAAAGGCTCTGCCTCAACGTTATATCGACATGGCAAAAGCCCTGGGGAAAAAGGACGCCCAGGATCCCATGGACTTTGTTCAGGCTCTGGTGCAGCTGCAAAAGGACTGCGGCGTGGAACAGCTTAAAATGTCGGATTACGGCATTAAAAAGGAAGACGCGGCAAGGTTTGCGGACAATGCCTATGAAACCGGCGGCAGCATGATAAGCGCAGATCGCGCTCCGGTCACCAAGGAGGACATGATCCGGATCTACGAGGCTTCTTTCCGATAAAAAACACTTTTTAAACCTTTGGGGGCAGGCCGCCGTAGAATCGAAGGTATCAGCCTGGGATTATGCTTAAGCAGAAAGGAAGAAAACCATGAGAAAAAAACAATTTGAAGTAACCGATCTGGATCAGATTTTACAGATCCTGGATCGGTGCGATGTTTGCAGGATCGCTTTAAATGAAGGAGATTATCCGTATATCGTTCCCATGAATTTTGGATACAGCTGCCAGGATGGTCAGATCGCCCTGTATTTTCACAGCGCCAATCTGGGCAAAAAAATTGAAATGCTCCGAAAAAACGGGAAAGTGGGCTTTGAGCTTGATACCTCCCACAGAGTGGTTTTCGCAGACAACCCCTGTGATTTCGCGATGGAATTTGAAAGCATCATCGGAACGGGAGAAATCCGTTTTCTGGAAAATGAGGAAAAACCCTTTGCTTTTACCTGCCTGATGAAGCAGTATGACAAGGAAAAAGAATATACCCATTTCGATCCCAAGATGGTTGAAATTACCGCTGTTATGAAGCTTACCGTCAAAGAGCTTTACTGCAAGAGGATCAAAAAATAAAACCGATTGAAACAGTAAGGCCCAGCCCCTTTTAAAACGGCTCCGGCAAATTTCCCGGGCCGTTTTTTCTTTTTTGTAGAAGAAAGGCAAAGAAGGTCGTATAATGGAACCGGAGAGTGATATATGCTTGTCAGAAGAAAGGGGGCCCTTTTATGCAGACTCATATTTTGATCGTAGACGATGAACGGGAAATCGCGGACCTGGTGGAATTATATCTGAAGGGCGAGGATTATGTGATACATAAATTCTACAGCGGAAAAGAGGCACTGGAATGCGCCAGGACGCAACATCTTGATTTGGCGATCCTGGATGTGATGATGCCGGATATAGACGGCTTTGAGATCTGCCGGGAAATACGAAAAACCCACCATTTCCCTATTATCATGCTTACCGCAAAGGTGGAGGACATGGACAAAATCACAGGTCTTACCATCGGGGCAGATGATTATATCACAAAGCCTTTTAACCCGCTTGAGCTTGTGGCGAGAGTCAAGGCCCAGCTCAGACGGTATCAGCGCTATAACGACGTCACCTTAAAATCGGAGGACATCTATGATTACGGGGGCCTTTTCATCAACAAGGACACCCATGAGTGTATGCTGTATGGAAAGGAAATCGCCTTGACGCCTATCGAATTTAACATTTTGTGGCTTTTATGCGAAAATAACGGAAAAGTGGTTTCCTCGGAGGAAATCTTCGAAAAGGTTTGGGGCGAAAAATACCTGGATTCCAATAACACTGTCATGGTCCACATCCGCCGTATCAGGGAAAAGCTGGGAGAGCCTCCCAGAAACCCCAAATTCATCAAAACCGTATGGGGGGTAGGCTATAAAGTTGAAAAGCAATAGCATAAAGCCGGTGCGTTCGGCCATTTTTTCCAAGCTGCTTTTATATATTTTCCTGACCACCGTATCCTATTTCGGAGCGCTGTATATTTTTGACAACGTGTTCAACGGCATCCTGCGGGAGCTTTTATACGGTCACCTGAGCTATCCTGTCTATCAGGTACTCACCAATAATCAGACACAGCTTCTGGCCGCCGTATATATCGTGATTATCTGCGTTATCGTTTATCGGACGATTTCCAAGTCCATCGGCTATATCGATATCATTTCCTCTTCCCTGGACAGCCTGCTTATAAAGGAAATGGATATTCGCACCTTTCCCGCCGAACTGAAGGATGTGGAAATCACACTGCGGGAAATCAAACAGGTAACCTTTGAAAAGGAGCGGCTTGCCAGGGAGGCGGAGCAGAGAAAAAACGATCTTGTGGTTTATCTTGCCCATGATCTGAAAACGCCTTTGACCTCCATTATCGGATATCTGAGTCTTATGAAAGAAGCGCCTCAGCTTCCGGAAGCTCAGAGGGCAAAGTATACGGATATCACCCTGGACAAGGCCTACCGCCTTGAAGACCTGATCAACGAGTTTTTTGATATTACCCGTTTTAATCTGCAATCCATCAGCCTGGAAAACAATCACATCGATCTGTCCATGATGCTGCATCAGATGGTAGATGAGTTTTATCCCATTTTGTCGGAACGCCATCTGAGCGCTTCTCTTCAGATCCAGCCTGATTTGAAGCTGATCGGGGATGCGGATAAGCTGGCCAGGGTTTTTGACAATCTTTTGAAAAACGCCGTAAGCTACAGCTATGAAAACACCCGGATACAGATTGTCGCCAGACGCGTGGAAAATAACGCGGTGATCACCTTTATCAATCAGGGGGACGAAATCCCCAAGGAACAGATCGAGCGTATCTTTGAAAAATTTTTCCGGGCGGATAAGGCGCGCCATTCCGCCACCGGGGGAGCCGGCCTTGGTCTTGCCATCGCCAAGCAGATCATAGAACTGCACGGCGGCAACATCCAGGCCCTCAGCACAAAAGAAGGGACCCGCTTTATCGTCACCCTTCCCACAAGGGAGGAAGGGTGAAAGAAAAACGGTGGTTTGAAAAGCCAAAACCCCTGATTCCATGAAATTAGGAAACCAGGGGTTTTGTTTTGGCTTTATACGAATTTTAAAAGAAGAGACTTAGGCATTGGCCGTCTGAGCCGGTTCTTCACTGGGAAGCTCGGAGGCGCAGTGAGCGCATTTTGTGGCGCCGATTGGAATTTCGCTGAGACAGTAGGGGCATACCTTTGTCGTAGGCGCTTTAGGCGCTTCCGGTTTTTTGCCAAGACTGATCAGCTTATTGGTGGCCTTGAGCATACAGAACAAAATAAAGGCCATGATCAGGAAGTTGACTACTGTGCTGGCGAAGTTGCTGATGAAAACATTCACATCGCCCCATGAATAACGAGCGCCGCCCACGAGGCTGAGAACAGGCTGGATGAAATTGTCCGTCAGGGAGGTAACGATGCCGGTGAAGGCGCCGCCGATGATAACGCCGACAGCCATGTCCATCACATTGCCCCGGAGTACAAATGCTTTAAATTCTTCAATAAATCGTTTCATTTTAAAACACCTCTTCTGAATTTATTCATAAATACAGGTATTTTATTCGCTTTTTCATACATAGTCAACAGGATTTTCGGAATTTCGATAAAATTTTGAAAAAAACGATTAATAAAGAAATGACCCGCCATTTTTCAGGCAGGTCATTTGTTTTAAAAGAAATTCTTTAATTCTTTCTTAATAATGGATTCGGGGATGTTCCTCAAGGAAGGAGCGGGTTTCCTTTACCACCACGCCGCTGAGTGCCAGAAGGGCAACCAGGTTGGGGAAGGCCATGAGGCCGTTCATCACATCGCCCAGATTCCAAACGATCTCTACAGTCAGGAAGGGGCCGATCAATACAGCCAGGATGTATAAATAGCGGTACACCTTCAGAACGCCCATTTTCCGGTTTGTAAGGTATTCCAGACAGCGTTCGCTGTAATAATCCCAGCCCAGGATCGTGGTGAAGGCAAAGAAGATCAGACAAACAGTCAGGATCATCTGTCCCAGGAAGGGGGCGAAGGAAAAGGCTGTCTGGAAGGCGTAAGAGGTAACCTCGACACCTTCCAGGCCAGGCTGCATCCAGGCGCCGGTAATAATGATAGAAAGGCCCGTCAGATTACAGATGATGATGGTGTCAAGGAAGGTGCCGGTCATGGTAACCAGACCCTGTCTTGCGGGATAATGGGTCTGGGCGGCAGCGGCGGCGATGGGCGCGCTGCCAAGACCGGATTCGTTGGAAAAAATCCCCCTGGCGACTCCGGCCTGGATCGCTTCCTTCACAATAGCGCCGGCAAAACCGCCTACCGCGGCAGTCCCGGTAAAGGCTCCGGCAAAAATCTGTCCGATAGCGGCGGGCAGGGCAGGCAGATTGGTCAAAAGGATAAACATGCAGGCGACGAAGTACAAAATCGCCATAAAGGGAACGATGACCTGTGAAACTGCGGCGATCCGCTTGATGCCTCCGATGATAACAAGACCGGCAAACAGGCTGACGGCAACAGCGGTGATAACAGTGGTCCAGGAGTAGGTGGCGCCAAACAAGGATACGGTGTAGATGGTATCAGGATCAAAAGCGTCCTTTACAGCGCTGGCGACGCCGTTTACCTGGGTAATGGTCCCGATGCCTAAAAGCCCCGCTAAAACACCGAAGGTAGCAAAAAATTTGGCAAGCCATCTCCAGCCTTTTCCCATACCGTTTTCGATGTAATAAAAGGGGCCGCCCAGAACATGACCGTCCTTGTCGATGGTCCGGAATTTAATGGCCAGTACGCCTTCCGCATACTTGGTGGCCATACCCAGAAACGCGGCGAAAAGCATCCAGAAAAGGGCGCCGGGACCTCCGGCGGTGATCGCCGTAGCCACGCCGACGATATTGCCGGTACCGATGGTGGCGGACAGAGCCGTACAAAGGGCGCCGAAGCTGGTTACCTCGCCCTTGCCCCCTTCCTCGTTTTTGATCATGTACACAAGGGCTCTGGGAAGATGAAAGATCTGAAGGATTTTCAGACGAAAGGTCAGAAGAAAACCGGTTCCCAAGACCAGAAGGATCAAAGGCAGTCCCCATATAGTGTCTTTGACCGCAAGTACAAGTTCATTTAACGCATCCATTTACTCTCTTCCTTTCATTTTGAAATGCATACAAAACACCCTGGTTTTGAAATAGAATAGCCAACACGCTGAAAAGCAAAACAAAAAAGCCCTTTTAAGGGGCTCCCTGAAAAAATCCGTATCCTGAAAAGATAGGATAAAATGAAGAAGGGCTGTGTCATCTGACTCTGTCCTTTTGCCTGAGAGTTTAGTGCGGCTGGAATCAAACCGCTTTTGCCCCTTCGGCGCTCATTTCGAGACTCTCCAGAGAGCTGTCCGCCTGCAGTTGGTAAAATCCTTCTGCAAGCTTCATCCAGCATGCATAACGTATGTATTATAAACGATGTTTAAAAAAAAAGCAATAAAAATGTACGAAAATCAAGAACAAGCTTCTTAACTGTCAAGACAAAGCAAAGGGAAATAGTAAAAAAAGCGATTGACAAAAAAACGGTTGTATGCTATTTTTTAGTTAGCATCTGCTAACTCCTCGAAAAAATAAGAAAGTATCTGATTTTATTTTTTTGTGAAACAGTTAGCATATGCTAACTTGCAAGGTAAAACTGGCATTTCATTGATGTTTTATGGTGACAAATGAGGATATGATATGACAAAACGGGATTTTGAAAGAATTCTGGCCTTTCACGGAGGCCCCGCTATGGCTGGCATTAAAGCCGGCAATCTGATTTCCTGCGCTAAAGACAAATATCCGGATTTTTTCAGGTGGATCCGGCAGTACCAATATGATTTCAAGGATAAGGGGATCCGCTTTGAAGTCCTTTATACAGGTGATAAAAATCATTTGTTGTTTACCTACAGGGAAAGGGTTTTAAAAGAAGCGCTGGAGCAAGGGGAAGTTCAGGCCCTTCTTGAAAGGCTTGGTTATCCGGTCTGCTCCGGTGTGGATGAGATCCTGTCTTATCTTAAAATGCGATTTCACGCTCACAAGGATTTCCCTCATGAAATCGGCGTTTTTCTTGGTTATCCCCTGGCGGATATTCTGGGATATGTAAAATATCACGGAAGGGGCTGCAAGCTTTCCGGTTACTGGAAGGTTTACGGGGATGTGGAGGAGGCGAAAAAGCGCTTTCTGCAATTTGAAAAATGCCGCAACGCAATTACAAAAAAGGTTCAGGCCGGCTGGGCTCTGTCCCAGATTTTCCCCTCAGAAAGGATGGCTGCAAGGGCCTGCTGAAGCCGAATGCTGCTGGATTCCGGCATCAGCTTGTAACAAGAGCGATGTCGTTTTATATAGATGATAAAGGTAATGCTTTTAGACAAGGAGGTTTTCTACATGAAAAAAATAGCGGTTATTTATTGGTCTCAAACCGGTAATACCAAAATGATGGCGCAGGCGATCGCGGAAGGGGCGCAAAGCGCGGGAGCGGAGGTTTTCCTTTCGGATGTGTGCGATACTACGCCAAAGCAGGCACTTTCCTATGAAGGAATCGCACTGGGATGCCCCTCCATGGGGGACGAGGTTCTGGAAGAAATCGATTTTGAGCCATTTTATACCGAGCTTGAGAAAAATCTGGGCGGCAAAAAAGTCGCTTTGTTTGGCTCTTATGGCTGGGGAGACGGGCAATGGATGAGAGACTGGCAGACGCGGGCTTCAGACAGCGGCGCCCTGGTGTTTCAAAACGAGGGACTGATTATCAACGAGACGCCTTCAAAAGAAGGACTGGAACAATGCAGGGAATTTGGCGCAGGCTTTGCCGGATTTTAAAAATTTAACGCTTTTGCTTCTTGGCCGGGGAATGTTCCCCGGTCTTTTCCTTTTCACATGGATTCTCTCTGTCCTTAATGTTTCTTATTCTCATGGATTTCCTGTTCATGATCCTGAAAATACTGGGCCAGATCCCACTCATCCTGGATTTCAAGGCCTCTTTCCCCGGCAAGGGATTCCAGATGATGGGTAAATTCATGTAAAAGGGTTTCCCTCAGCTCTTCCCGGATTTCCTCATCGCAGGCGTCTTCAAAAAGTTTTTCAAAGGAGCCGTAATATATATTGATATAGCAGCCCATAAGAGGATCCTCGCAGTATTCCCCCAGTACGTACAGATCGTCTTCGATGGCCTCCGGGCTCAGGACGGTATCCGGCAATAAAAGGATACCTCCGTTGAGATTTTCAAAAAAAACCTCCGGGAGCTGCTGGGCGATTTCCTCCAGGTATGCCTGGGCTTCTTCGATGGATAGCATAGGCTTTGTCCTTTCCTTTCACGGGGCAGAAGACCTGCCGCCGGATTTTGATTCGTCAGACTTTTTCATCTTTCTTTTCTTTCAGTATAGCATCAGGTATAATAAAAAAACAGAAAAAACAAATATAAAGCCCCAAAAAGGCTTTTGCGGACAGGAGGAACATACACATGGCAAGCTATGCATTCAAGGGCGGCCTTCTGATCGACGGCACCGGTAAAGCCGCGGTGGAAAACAGCCTGGTTTTAACAAAGGAAAAGAAAATCGTCTATGTCGGAGCAGAAAAGGATATTCCCCGGGAATACCATATCATCGACATTTCCGGCAAAACCATCATGCCCGGCCTGATCGATTCTCATTTGCATTTCAGCGGCAATCTGACGGACAATGACAGCGACTGGGTGCTGGAGGATCCCATCCAGAAAACCGTGGTGGCGGTCCAGCAGGCCAGGGAATGCCTGGAACACGGACTGACGACGGTAGGGGAAATTTCCCGCAGCGGCCTTCATATCCGAAATATGGTGGAGGCGGGCGTCATGCAGGGCCCCCGGATCGTAGGAACCGGCCTTGGCTTTTGCAGGACCTGCGGACATGGGGATTCACACCGGCTTCCTCTTTGGTATAATGAGCAGTCCCATCCCTGGGCGGAAAGAGTCGACGGTCCCTGGGAACTGCGAAAAGCGGTTCGGCGAAGGCTCAGGGAAAGCCCGGACGCCATCAAGATCTGGTCTACCGGAGGGGGTATCTGGAGATGGGATAAAAAGCTTGACGCCCACTACACTCTGGAAGAAATCCAGGCGGTAGTAGATGAGTGCCGCATGGTAGGCATTCCTGTCTGGTCTCATGCAGAGGGCTATGAGGGCGCTTTGGATTCCTGTATTGCCGGCGTACACCTGATCATTCACGGTCAGACCTTAAATGATGAGTGCCTGGATATCATGGCCGAAAAGGGCATTTATTTCTGCCCCACGATCCAGTTTCTCAACGAATGGTTCAAAACCTACGCCCCTGTTTATATTCCCCAGGTACATGACCAGTATCCGGGAGACACGGTGGCGGAAAAAGAGCTCAACCGCGTCTATGCCAATCTGCGAAAGGCCAGGGACAAGGGGATCGTTCTGACGATCGGATCGGATTCCTTCTGCTCCAGCCTGACTCCCTACGGCACCACCGCTATTGGAGAAATGTACGCTTTCTGCGAAAAGGCGGGAATTTCTCCTATGGACACCATCTGCGCCGCTACGAAAAACGGTGCGGATATGCTGCTTGTAGGTGATGTGACAGGTACGCTGGAAGAAGGAAAGTTTGCGGATCTTCTGGTAATTGAAGGCAATCCCCTGGAAAACATCAGAAATATCTGCACAGATAATATGAAGCTGATCATGAAAGAAGGACAGATCATAAAAGAAAGCTTTTCTGAAAGGCTGCTTTAAATGAAACCGGCTTTGCCGGTTTTGAAATGAATAGGAGGCGATACCCCGTTTGTTCCCTGGAACCGGACACAGCGGGGTATTTTTTACGTCTTTCCCGGAATGAAGAATATTTCTTGTGGGAAAATCCAGGGAACCTTCATGTATCTCTTAGAAAAAATACGAATTTTTATGACAGAGTCTCTTTTTTGTGATAGAATAAATAAGAAAATATGGAAAATTAAGGAATATAAAACAGAGGCCAGGATTTCTTTCTCCGGCAAAAATATTTGTAAAAGTAACAAAAGGAAGGCTATTATGGACCAAGCAGAAGGAAAAGCGGATGTATTTTTTCAAAAGCTGGGGCTGAAGCTGAATCCGCAGCAGTTTCAGGCCGCCTGCACCGTAAAAGGCCCCGTGCTTTTGGCGGCGGTTCCGGGATCAGGCAAAACCACCGTTCTTGTGGCGAGGCTTGCGAACATGATATGGCGCCATGGCATTTCGGGAAGCAATATTTTGGTTCTTACCTTCAGCACAAGCGCCGCTTCCCATATGAAAGAGCGGTTCCGAAAGCTGGTAGGAAATTGTCCGGAAAATGAACCGGAATTCCGAACCATTCACAGCCTATGTCTTAAAATTATCAGAAAATGGGAAAAAAGAGAGGGTAGAAAGGGTCCTCGGCTGCGGCCCGAGGCGCCGGGGATCCTTGGCTGGCTTTACCGTGCCCAGACGGGCAGGGAGCCTTCAGAGCAGCTGCTCTGGCAGCTTGAGGGGCAGGTATCTCAAAGGCACAATCTTATTTCAAATGAAAGACAGATGCGAAGCCTCCGGACCGGCGAGGTTGATTTTGACCGCCTTTGCAGGGATTATGAAGCCTGGAAAAAGGCCCGGCGTATCATGGATTTTGATGATCTTCTTTCCTTTGCCCTGGATATTTTAAGGAAGGATCCGGATTTTCTGAAGGAGCTTCAGGGGCAGTACTGCTATATTTGCGTAGATGAGGTTCAGGATACCTCCTTTCTCCAGCATGAAATTCTGCGGCTTCTTTGCACCGGTGAGGAAAACCTGTTTATGGTAGGGGATGAAGATCAGTCCATATATGGTTTTCGGGGCGCTTTCCCCCAAGGGATGCTGGATTTTAAGCGCCATTTCCCGGCGGGAAGGCTGATTATCATGAATACCAATTATCGATGCTGTGCCTGTATTGCCAGAGGAGCCGATGGCTTTATCGGCCGAAACCGGCAAAGAAACCAAAAGCATATGAAAGCCTTCCAAAAGCGGGAGGGGAAGGTTGAGCATCTGTCTTTTTTTTCAGAAGGGGAGCAGTTTTTATATCTGACCGGGGCCTTGCAAAAAAACCGGGAAAAAAGCCATGCCGTGCTGTTTCGGAACAACGACTCCGCTGTAGGTCTTGTCCATTTTTTTACCAAAACCGGACTTGCCTTTCAAATGAAAGGGCAAAAGCATCCCTTCTTTTCCCATTTTCTAACAAAGCAAATCGCCGGCTATTTTCGGTTATCCCATAATCCCCGGGATCAGAAAGCGCTTCTTTGCATAGGGGATTCCCTGGGACTGGGGCTTGATCAGACGTCTGAAGCCATTTTAAAGGAGGGCGCAAAGAAATCCTCCGATACATCCTTTTCGTTTTCAATGCTTTTTTCCCAGGCTTTTCAGGACTCTCTCAAAGACTGGCAGCGGCAAAGATGCCATAGGCTCCTGCATGAACTGGTAAAATTACGATATGATGCTCCTGCAGCGGGAATTGAACGAATACTGAAAAACATGGGCTACAGGGACCATCTCAGAGCAAAGCTCAAGGAAGGGGCCTCCATGGAGGGACTGGATCATAAGCTGGATCTTTTGCTGCTGATCGCCCAGGACTGTGCAGGAGGGCAAGATTTTACCGCAAGACTTGACTTTTTATCAAAATGTATGGAAAATGGAAGCCAGGAGAGCTGTGAAAAAGCAAAAAACCCGGTATGGATTTCTACTGTCCATAGGGCGAAAGGTCTTGAATTTGACGGAGTTTGGCTAATTGACGTACAGGAAGGCCGTTTTCCTCAGCTTCCCCCTGATACAGCTGATGATCAGGAAAGAGGCCGGCTTTTAGAGGAAGAAGCCCGGCTGTTTTACGTAGCCGTTACCAGAGCCAGGGAACAGCTGACTTTTCTTTCGGTCAAAAACCTGCTTTGGGGACGGTATGAGCCTTCTATATATATCCGCGATTTTTTACGGGCCGCCGGAGCGCGCCCGCCGCAGCCGTATAAAACGGAATCTGACCGGTTACGGGGAAAGGGAGATGATCTATGGCCAGAAGAAAAAAAATCCGCGCAAAAAAACGATTCTTCGTTTTTTGCCTGATTCTTTTTATTGTTGTTATTTTATGCGTTGCCGGTATCGCAAAGCTGCTTTCGGGCGGCGAATCTGAAAATACCGGGAATCAGGAGCATAATTCCGCTATAGACCAGCAAACCCAGGAAAATGCTCCTCCGGAAATTCCCGTTGTAACCTCAGAGGACGGAACGCCTGCTCTTTCTGCCGCCGTGATCCCCGGAACCGAATATCTGTATGAATCGGCCAGGATCATCGCCAATCCCGAATCCTATACCTGCATTGTCAATCGAAGCTATAATCTGCCTTCGGATTATGTTCCCTCTGACCTTGTCAAGGTTTCGGTTCCCTTCGCTCCCAGAATGGAGGAAGTGAAATATATGAGAGAGGATGCCAGCAAGGCTCTGACCCAAATGTTCGATGCGGCTATGGAGGAAGGGGGCTATGCTCTTTACGGCGCTTCCGGCTATCGCTCCTTTAAGCTGCAGCAGTCCCTGTTTAATACCAATGTGGGCCGCAAGGGCTCTATTGAACAGGCAAACCTTGTCAGCGCCCTTCCCGGACAAAGCGAGCATCAGCTGGGGCTGGCCATGGATATTACCTCTGAATCCATGGGCTATTCCCTGACAGAGGATTTTTACAATACGCCAGAGGGGAAATGGGTAACGGATAACTGCTATCGATTTGGTTTTATCATTCGTTACCCGGCAGATAAAACCGATATTACCGGCTATCTGTATGAGCCCTGGCACTGCCGTTACGTGGGAACTGAGCTGGCAAAGCAGCTTTATGAATCGGGACAGACCCTGGAGGAATACTACGGCCTGGCATAGCACATGCCGCCCTAACAATATGGAAAAGCAGGGGATTGGAAAGGCCTTTTGCTTCAAGCCCTCATCGCTTTAGTAAAGGAGTATAACGGATATGAAACTGATGACTTGGAATGTGAACGGCCTGAGAGCCTGCATGGGAAAAGGGTTTTTAGACTATGTCAGCGCTCAAAAGCCGGACGCTGTCTGCATACAGGAAACAAAAATGCAAAAGGGCCAGGCTGAGGTACCCCTTGAAGGTTACTTGCAGTACTGGAACAGTGCGGAAAAAAAGGGATATTCAGGAACGGCGATTTTTACCAGAAAGGAGCCCTTGTCCGTTCATTACGATATCGATGCGGATGGCCACGATAAGGAAGGGCGTTCCATTACCCTGGAATACGAAAATTTTTATCTGGTGACCGAATATACGCCCAACGCCCAGGATCAGCTTGCCAGGATCGATTACCGCCTTTCCTGGGAGGAGGCCAGAAGAAACTATCTGAAAAAGCTGGATCAGGAAAAACCGGTCATCCTTTGTGGAGATTTGAATGTTGCCGCGGAAGAAATCGATTTGAAAAATCCCGGACCAAACAGAGGCAATGCGGGTTTTTCCGATCAGGAACGGGAAAGCTTTCGAAAATTACTGGGCCTGGGCTTTGTGGATTCTTACCGCTATTTATACCCGGAGGTGACAGGGGCCTATACCTGGTGGTCTTACCGTTTTAACGCCAGGAAAAACAACGCAGGATGGCGGATCGATTACTTTCTGGTTTCCGAAAGGATCAAAAAATCCATTTCACAGGTAAGCCTTTGCGCTGATGTAATGGGAAGCGACCATTGCCCTGTGATTCTTGAAATCGATATTTGAAACAGACAAAACCAGAATCCCTTGTTTTGCTCATGGAAGAGGCAGACCGCCGGAAGCCGTCGATCCTGCGCCTTTTCATTGACTTTTTTTCAATTTTTCGATATAATAAATAGCATTTTCAGAACCAATCATGCAGGGAGGTATCGCATTTGTTAAATAGCATCGGATTGAACGATCTTCGAAAAATGTTTCTTCAATTTTACGAAACAAAAGATCATTTTGCCAGAAAAAGTTTTACCCTTGTTCCGGAAAAGGACAAAAGCCTTTTGCTGATCAATTCCGGAATGGCTCCGTTAAAGCCCTATTTCGCAGGCCTTGAGGTGCCCCCTTCAAAGAGGATGTGCACCTGCCAGAAGTGTATTCGAACAGGCGATATTGAAAATGTAGGGCATACCGCCCGCCACGCCACTTTTTTTGAAATGCTGGGCAATTTCTCTTTTGGGGATTATTTCAAAAAAGAAGCGATTTCCTGGGCCTGGGAATTTGTGACAAAGCATCTGAACCTGCCTGAGGAGCGGGTTTGGGTCACCATTTACGAAAACGATGAGGAAGCCTTTGATATTTGGCATGATGAAATCGGCATTCCCAAGGAGCGCATTGTCCGCCTGGGAAAAGAGGACAATTTCTGGGAAATCGGCACCGGTCCCTGCGGGCCCTGCTCCGAGCTTTATTTTGACAGAGGCGAGGCCTACGGCTGCGGCAAGGAAGATTGTAAGCCGGGCTGTGACTGCGACAGATATGTGGAATTTTGGAATCTGGTATTTACCCAGTTTAACAAAGATGAATACGGGCAATACACCCCGCTTCCCCATCCTAACATCGATACAGGGATGGGTCTTGAACGCCTGGCCTGCATCATGCAGCAGGTGGATACGATCTTTGAGATTGACACCATCCGGTATATTTTAGACGGTGTGGTGGAAAACGCCGGCGTCACTTATGAATCAAGCGGAAAGGCTTCTGATATTTCCGTCAGAGTCATTACAGACCATATCCGTTCAGTGGTGTTTTTGATCGGAGACGGCGTCCTTCCCAGCAACGAGGGAAGGGGCTATGTAATGAGAAGACTGCTTAGGAGAGCCGCGCGCCATGGCAGGCTCCTTGGCATTCAGGGGGCGTTTCTTACGGATCTTGCGGACAGGGTCATTGAAGTATCCGGCGGAGCTTATCCCGAGCTTAGAGAACGGGGCGAAATGATCAAAAAGATCATTGCCATTGAAGAAGAAAAGTTTAATGAAACCCTCGATCAGGGCACACAGATCCTGGAGGGCTATATAAACGAAATGAAGGAAAAGGGAGAAAGGACCCTTTCCGGACAGCAGACATTCAAGCTTTATGATACCTATGGCTTCCCGGTGGAGCTGACGGAAGAAATCCTGGAAGAAAGCGGCTGCGGCATCGACCGGGAAGATTTTATGCAGCGTATGGCCCATCAAAAGGAAACGGCAAGAGCAAGCCGCAAGGAGCTTGCGGAATCCGGCTGGAAGGAAGAGCAAATCGAAATTTTCGAAAACATCCCGCCTACGGTTTTCGTCGGCTACGATGAACTGGAATCCAAAAGCAATGTGACCGCCATCGGAAAAAACCAGGCTCTGACCGGAGAAGCGATCGAAGGGGATGAAATCGCTCTGGTGCTGGAAGAAACGCCTTTTTATACGGAAAGCGGCGGACAGGTCAGCGATACTGGCCTTATCATAGGCGATACCTTCATTTTCCAGGTGGAACGCATGGAAAAGATCAAGGATATCATCATCCATCACGGAAAAATCCAGTCGGGAACCGTGCGCCTTGGAGATCCGGTAACCGCCAAGGTGGACGTGCTCAGGCGAAACGCCTGCTGCCGTAATCACAGCGCTACCCATCTGCTTCACGAGGCCCTGAGCCAGGTGCTTGGAGATCATGTTCAGCAGGCCGGTTCTCTTGTTACACCGGAGCGTTTGCGGTTTGACTTTACCCATTTTGAGGCAATGACAAAGGAAGAGCTGCAAAAGGTGGAGGAAATGGTCAACGAAAAGATCGGGATGTTCTTAAACGTCCGTACAGAGGTGACGGATATTGAAACCGCTAAAACCTTTGGGGCCAGGGCCCTGTTTGGAGAAAAATACGGGGATATGGTCAGGGTCGTTATGATGCAGGATTTCTCCGTTGAATTTTGCGGCGGTACCCATGTAAGCAACACCGGACAGATCGGCGCCCTGCGCATTCTCAGCGAAAGCGGCGTGGCGGCGGGCGTCAGAAGGATCGAGGCGGTAACAGGCTATGGGCTTTATGAAAGCCTTGTGAAGGATGAAGAAACCCTGGAGAAACTCTCCGGTATCGTTAAGGCAAATCCATCCAAAAAAAAAAAAAAAACGGCGGCTCTTTCTGAGGAGTATAAAAACGCCAAAAAGGAACTGGAG